>NZ_CP130427.1:5769242-6092322 GCF_030518795.1 Micromonospora sp. NBRC 110009
TCACGGGTGAGGAGCGAGCGGATGACCAACCCTGCCGGCGTCGAGGTCACCGGTGCCGCCCACCCCCGGTTCGACGAGATCCTCACCCCCGACGCGCTGGCCTTCCTCGCCGCGCTGCACCGCGGCTTCGACCCGCGCCGCCGGGAGCTGCTGGCGCGACGCCACCGCCGGGACGCCGCGCTGGTCGACGGGGCCATGTTGGACTTCCTGCCCGAGACCCGGGAGGTCCGCGAGGCCGAGTGGCGGGTCGCCGAACCGGCCCCGGGCCTGGTCGACCGCCGGGTGGAGATCACCGGCCCGACCGACGCGAAGATGACCATCAACGCGCTCAACTCCGGCGCCAAGGTGTGGCTGGCCGACCTGGAGGACGCCAACACCCCGCTCTGGGAGAACGTCGTCTCCGGCCAGCTCAACCTGCGCGACGCCATCGACCGCAAGCTCGACTTCACCTCCCCGGAGGGCAAGCAGTACGCGCTGCACGACGGCGAGCTGGCCACCATCGTGGTGCGGCCCCGCGGCTGGCACCTCAGCGAGAAGCACATCCTGGTCGACGGCGAGCGCACCTCCGGCAGCCTCGTCGACTTCGGCCTCTACTTCTTCCACTGCGCCCGCCGACAGCTCGACCGGGGCGCCGGACCCTACTTCTACCTGCCGAAAATGGAGAGCCATCTGGAGGCTCGCCTGTGGAACGACGTGTTCGTGTTCGCCCAGGACCGGCTCGGCATCCCACGCGGCACCATCCGAGCCACCGTGCTGATCGAGACCTTCCCGGCCGCGTTCGAGATGGACGAGATCCTCTACGAGCTGCGCGAGCACTCCGCCGGGCTGAACGCCGGCCGGTGGGACTACATGTTCAGCGTGATCAAGAAGTTCCGCACCCGGGGCGCCGACTTCCTGCTGCCCGACCGGAACGCGGTCACCATGACCGTGCCGTTCATGCGCGCGTACACCGAGCTGCTGGTGCGGACCTGCCACCGGCGCGGGGCGCACGCCATCGGCGGCATGGCCGCGTTCATCCCCAGTCGCCGCGACCCCGAGGTCAACGAGACCGCCCTGGCCAAGGTCCGGGACGACAAGACCCGCGAGGCCGGCGACGGCTTCGACGGCTCCTGGGTGGCCCACCCCGACCTGGTGCCGGTCTGCCGGGAGGTCTTCGACGGGGTCCTCGGCGACCGGCCGAACCAGCTCGACCGCACCCGCGACGAGGTCCGGGTCAGCGCCGCCGAGCTGCTCGACGTGCGGTCCACCCCCGGCGGGCGGACCGAGGCCGGGCTGCGCAACGCGGTCAGCGTCGGCGTGCAGTACCTGGCCGCCTGGCTGCGCGGCTCCGGCGCGGTGGCCATCTTCAACCTGATGGAGGACGCCGCGACCGCGGAGATCTCCCGCAGCCAGGTGTGGCAGTGGCTGCACAACGACGTCACCCTCGACGACACCGGCGAGCGGGTCACCCGCGAGCTGGTCGAACGGATCGCCGCCGAGGAGATCGGTCGGCTCCCCGGCGACCCCGGCGACTACGCCGACGCCCGGGCGCTGTTCATGGAGGTCGCGGTCGCCGACGACTTCGCCGACTTCCTCACCGTCCCGGCGTACGAACGGATGCCCTGACCGACGACCGACCGCGACGCGGAGGTGGGCGATGAGCACGACCACGACGGACATCGACGCTCTCGCCGCCGCCCTGCGCGCCGCCATCGGCGCCGATCGGGTGATCAGCGACCGGCAGCGGCTGCGCACCTACGAGTGCGACGGCCTCGCGCAGTACAAGGTCGTCCCGGCCCTGGTGGCCCTGCCCGACGACGCCGCGCAGTGCGCCGCCGTGGTCCGCGCCTGCGTGGCCGCCGGCGCGCCGTTCGTCGCCCGCGGCTCCGGCACCGGGCTCTCCGGCGGGGCGCTGCCGCACGCCGCCGGCGTCCTCATCGTCACCTCCCGGATGCGGGAGATCCTGGAGATCGCCCCCGACGACGAGCGCGCGGTGGTGCAGCCCGGCGTGATCAACCTTGCGGTCAGCCGCGCCGCCCACCCGCACGGCTACTACTACGCGCCCGACCCGTCCAGCCAGCAGATCTGCTCGATCGGCGGCAACGTGGCGGAGAACTCCGGCGGCGCGCACTGCCTGAAGTACGGCTTCACCACCCACCACGTCACCGGCCTCGAACTGGTCACCCCCGACGGCGAGCGGGTCCGGCTCGGCGGCCGCGCCCCGGACACCCCCGGCTACGACCTGCTCGGCGCGTTCGTCGGCTCCGAGGGCACCCTCGGCATCGCCACCGAGGTCACCGTCCGGCTGACCCGGCTGCCCGAGACGGTCCGCACCCTGCTCGCCGCGTTCGAGACCACCGACCAGGCCGGCGCGGCCACCTCGGCGATCATCGCGGCCGGGGTCGTGCCGGCCGCGGTCGAGATGATGGACGCGCTCGCCATCTCCGCCGCCGAGGCGGCCGTGCACTGCGGCTATCCCGCGGGCGCCGGGGCGGTGCTCATCGTCGAGCTGGACGGCCCGGCGCCGGAGGTCGACGCCCAGTTCGCCCAGGTGGAGACGCTCTGCCGGGAGAACCGGGCGTTCGAGATCCGGATCGCCGCCGACGACGCCGAACGGGCCCTGTTCTGGAAGGGCCGCAAGTCGGCCTTCGCCGCCGTCGGCCGGATCAGCCCCGACTACATCGTCCAGGACGGGGTGATCCCGCGGACCGCCCTGCCGGAGGTGCTGCGCCGCATCGGCGAACTCTCCGCCGAGCGCGGCATCCGGGTCGCCAACGTCTTCCACGCCGGCGACGGCAACCTGCACCCCCTGGTCCTCTTCGACGCCGCCGCCGAGGGGCAGGCCGAACGCGCCGAGGAGGTCTCCGGCGCGATCCTCGACCTCTGCGTCCGCCACGGCGGCTCGATCACCGGAGAGCACGGCGTCGGCGTCGACAAGGCGAAGTACCTGCCGCGGATGTTCACCGACGACGACCTGGACACCATGCACCTGCTCCGCTGCGCGTTCGACCCGGACGGGCTGGCCAACCCGGGCAAGGTCTTCCCCACACCCCGGCTCTGCGGGGAGATCCCCGGCCGGCGCAGCGGGGTCCACCCGGCCCAGGCGGCCGGCCTGGCGGAGGTGTTCTGATGCCCGCCGACCGCACCCTCGACCGGCTCCGGGCGGCGTGCCCCGCCACCGGTGACGCCGAGCCGGTCCGGGCGGCGGGGGAGCGCGACGGGATCGCCGGGGTGCCCGCCCGCTACGTGGCCACGCCCGTCGACACCGCCCAGGCCGCCGCCGTGCTGCGCGCGGCCGCCGACCTCGACCTGGCGGTGACCGTCCGGGGCGGCGGCACCAGACAGGACTGGGGGAGCCCACCCCGCCGCCTCGACCTGGTCCTCGACACCACCGCCCTGGCCGGGGTGGTTGAGCACGCCGCCGGGGACCTGATCACCGTGGTCCGGGCCGGCACCCGGCTGGACCACCTCGCCGCCACCCTGGCGGGTGCCCGGCAGCAGCTCGCCCTCGACGCGCCGCTGCCGGGCGGCACCGTCGGCGGGGCCGTCGCCACCAACACCGCCGGACCCCGCCGGATGCTCTACGGCACCCCGCGCGACCTGCTCATCGGGATCACCCTGGTGCGCGCCGACGGCGTGGTCGCGCACGCCGGCGGCAAGGTGGTCAAGAACGTCGCCGGCTACGACCTGGCCAAGCTCGTCGCCGGGGCGTACGGCACGTTGGGCCTGATCACCGAGGCGGCGTTCCGGCTGCACCCGCTCCCGGCCGCGGTCGGGTACGTCACCCGGCCGGTCGCCGACGCCGTCGAGGCCGCCCGGCTCGCCGCCACCGTCCGCGCGGCGCAGCTCGTGCCCGCCGCGCTGGAGGTGGACGCCCCGCCCGACGGCCCGGCCACGGTCACCGTGCTGGTCGAGGGCACCCCGGCCGGGGTGGCCGCCCGGGCCGACACCGCCCGCCGGCTGCTCGGCGCCGCCGCCACCGTCACCGAGCAGCCGCCGGAGGGCTGGGCCCGGCCACCGTGGCGCGCCGGCGACACCGGGCTGAAGCTGACCGCCGCGCTCTCCGGCGTACCCCGGCTGCTGGCCGACGCCCGCGCAGCGGCCGAGCGGCACGGGCTGCCGCTGGCCCTGCGCGGCTCGGCCGGCGTCGGCGTCCTCTACGCCGGGCTGCCCGGCACGGCCGACCCGGACCGGGTCGCCGGCCTGGTCGCCGCGGTACGCGCGGCGACCACCGCCGTCGCCGGGCACACCGTGGTCCTCACCGCGCCCCCCGCCGTGCGCGACCGGGTCGACCTGTGGGGGCCGGTCGACGGCCTGACGCTGATGCGCCGGGTCAAGCAGCGCTTCGATCCGGACGCCCGGCTGGCGCCCGGCCGGTTCGTGGGAGGGATCTGAATGAGCATCCCCCAGCAGCCCGGACGCACCCCGATCACCTCGCCCGGCGGCACCCGCCCGGCCAGCGGACCCGTCGACGCGCTCGCCGCGGCCGCCCGCACCCCCGGCGACGCCGCCTTCGACGCGCACCACCCGCCCGCCGCCGAGCTGATCGCCGACTGCGTGCACTGCGGTTTCTGCCTGCCCACCTGCCCCACCTACGTGCTGTGGGGCGAGGAGATGGACTCGCCGCGCGGGCGGATCTACCTGATGAAGGAGGGCCTGGAGGGCGAGCCGCTCACCGACTCGATGGCCACCCACTTCGACCGCTGCCTCGGCTGCATGTCCTGCGTGACCGCCTGCCCCTCCGGGGTGCGCTACGACCGGCTCATCGAGGACACCCGGCAGCAGGTGGAACGCCGGCACACCCGGGGCCGCCGCGACCGGGCGCTGCGCGGGGCGATCTTCGGCCTCTTCCCGTACCCGAGGCGGCTGCGGCTGCTGCGCGGGCCGCTGCGTGCGTACCGGGCGACCGGGCTGCGCCGGCTGGTCCGCCGCAGCGGGCTGCTGACCCGGCTGGCGCCCACCCTCGCGGCGCTGGAGTCCCTGGCCCCGCCGCTGGGCCGGCCGCCCCGCCTGCCCGCCCGGCTGCCCCCCGTGGGGGCCCGCCGGGCCGTGGTCGGCATGCTGACCGGCTGCGTGCAGAGCGCGTTCTTCCCCGAGGTCAACGCCGCCACCGCCCGGGTGCTCGCCGCCGAGGGCTGCGAGGTGCTGATCCTGCCCGACCGGCAGGGCTGCTGCGGCGCGCTGAGCGTGCACAACGGACGCGACGAGGAGGCCCGCCGGTTCGCCCGGCGACTGCTCGACACCTTCGCCGCCGCCGGCGTCGACTTCTTCGTGGTCAACGCGGCCGGCTGCGGCTCCACCCTGAAGGAGTACGGCGACCTGCTCCGCGACGACCCCCGCTACGCCACCCTGGCCGCCGACTTCGCCGCCCGGGTGCGCGACCTGTCCGAGCTCCTCGACGAGCTGGGCCCGGTCGCGCCCCGCCACCCGCTGCCGGTGACGGTCGCCTACCACGACGCCTGTCACCTCGGCCACGCCCAGGGCGTCCGCACTCAACCCCGCCGGCTGCTGCGCGACATCCCCGCGCTGGAGCTGCGGGAGATCGCCGACCCGGAGCTGTGCTGCGGGTCGGCGGGCATCTGGAACATCCTCCACCCCGGGCCGGCCGCCGAACTCGGCGACCGCAAGGCCCGCACCGTACTGGCCACCGGGGCGCGGCTGCTCGTCACCGCCAACCCCGGTTGCCTCATGCAGGTCGCCGCCTCGGTGACCCGCGCCGGCGGCCACATCGCGCTGGCTCACACCGCCCAGGTCCTCGACGCCTCCATCCACCGGCGGGACGTCGAGGAGTTGCTGAAAGGAAGGGCCCCTTCTTAACGCATTCGGTAGAGGAGGGGTCCCCTCTTAACGCCTTCCACCCGTCCCAGAAGCGTTGAGGTGATCCATGTTCGACCAGTTCAAGGTGGTCACCGATCCGATCGGTGACTCCGTCGCGCTCTCGGCCATCTTCGCGGTCCTGCCCCTGCTCACCCTCTTCGTCCTGCTCGGCGTGCTGAGGATGAAGGCCTGGCTGGCCGGGCTGATCTCCCTCGCCGTCGCCCTCGTGGTGGCGGTCGCCGTCTACGCCATGCCGGTCGGGCAGGCGGTCCTCTCCGCCACCGAGGGCGCCGCGTTCGGCTTCTTCCCGATCCTCTGGATCGTCATCAACGCGATCTGGGTCTACAACCTGACCGTCGAGAGCGGACACTTCGACGTGCTGCGCCGCTCCTTCGAGCGGGTCAGCCCGGACATGCGGATCCAGGCCATCATCATCGCGTTCTGCTTCGGCGCGCTGCTGGAGGCCCTCGCCGGCTTCGGCACCCCGGTGGCGATCACCGTGGTGATGCTGATGGCGCTGGGCTTCCGGCCGATCCACGCGGCGTCGGTGGCGCTGCTGGCCAACACCGCCCCGGTGGCGTTCGGCGCCCTCGCCACCCCGATCGTCACGCTGGCCAGCGTCACCAGCGGCGCCAACGACGACGCCGGGCTCACCGTGGACACCCTCGGCGCGATGGTCGGCCGGCAGACCCCCATCCTCGCGGTGGTCGTACCGCTGATGCTGGTCGCCCTGGTCGACGGGCGGCGCGGCATCCGGCAGACCTGGCCGGCCGCGTTGGTCGCCGGGGTCAGCTTCGGCGCGGCGCAGTTCGTCGCGGCGAACTACATCTCGGTGCCGCTGACCGACATCGTGGCCGCCCTCGTCTCGGCCGCCGCCGTGGTGCTGCTGGTCCGGGTCTGGCGCCCGCAGACCCCGGCCGACCTGACCCCCGAGCCGGCCACCGTGCCGGCCGCGCGGGGGCCCGCCGCGGCCGAGCTGGCCGGGCCGGGCACCGTCCGCGCCGCCGCCGGCTCCCGCTCCGGTACGACCACCGCCGCGCCCGGGCTGGGCGGCTCGGGCGGCGAGACCGCGCCGGGCGATCCCCGGATCGACGAGACGGCCCCGGTCGGCCGGCACCGCTCCGACCTCGACCCGGAACCCCGCCCCGGCGACCAGGTCCGGGCCGCCGGCCCCCGGCTCGCCGACACCCCCGCCGAGGTGTTCCGGGCGTACGCGCCGTACCTGATCATCATCGTGATCTTCTCGATCGCGAACCTGGGCGCCGTGAAGGACGCCCTGGCGAAGGAGCCGTGGACGGTCAAGTTCGGCTGGCCCGGGCTGGACATCCTGGGCGGCAACGGCAAGCCGCTCTCCTCGACCACGTTCACCCTGAACTGGCTGCCCGCCGCCGGCACCCTGATGATCCTGGCCGGCATCCTCACGGCCCTGCTGCTCCGGCTCTCCGCGGGCCGGGCGTTGCGCGCGTACGGGCGCACCTACGTCGAGCTGCGCTACGCCATCGTCACCGTGATGGCGGTGCTCGCCCTGGCGTACGTGATGAACCAGTCCGGGCAGACCAACACCCTCGGCGCGTTCCTCGCCGCCGCCGGCGGGGCGTTCGTCTTCCTCTCCGCGATCCTCGGCTGGATCGGCGTCGCGGTGACCGGCTCGGACACCTCGGCGAACGCGCTCTTCGGCGCGCTGCAGGTGCAGACCGCGGCCCGGGCCGGCCTCGACCCGGTGCTGCTGGCCGCCGCCAACTCCTCCGGCGGCGTGCTCGGCAAGATGATCAGCCCGCAGAACCTGGCGATCGCCGCCGCGGCGGTCGGCATGGCCGGCCGGGAGGGCGAGATCTTCCGCAAGGTGTTCGGCTGGAGCCTGGTGCTGCTGCTGTTCATGTGCGTGCTGGTCGCGTTGCAGGGCTCGCCGGTGCTCGACTGGATGGTGCCCTGATCCGCCCGCCCCGGGCGCCCAGGCGGGCGCCCGGGGCGGTCACCGCAGGTGGGGACCAATGGCCCTGACCACCGGGCCGCCCGGCGCGGCACGGTGGGCGGGTGAGCAGCACGACGAGGGCGGCCCGACCGGTGCCGGCCTGCCCGATCCGCCCCGGGGAACCGTGCACCCTGTGCCAGGTCGACGTCACCGGGCCGCAGGACTGCGGCCTGGTCTGGCTGGTGATGGGGGACGATGAGCTGCGCGCGGGGGTGCACCGCAGCCGGCTCGCTGCCCCCGGCCGGCGGTGAGCGTCAGCACCGCCACCTCCCGCGCGGTGCTCGCCGTCACCGTCGCCACCCTGCTGGCCGGCCTGGCGGCCCGGGGGCTGCTGGAACGCTTCACCGGACGGTTGCCGGCCCACGGCCAGCCACCTCTGCTGTTCGCCGCCTGTGGGGCTGATGTCGCAAACGAATCGGCGCCACCGCCGGCTGGTTGCGGCGCCCCGGTTCGTCCCCCTCCGGGCGGCGCCGGACCGACGGCGGCGACATCGCCAACGATTCAACTCCACAGGCGTTGAGCACCCTCGTCGCCTCCCCCGGCGGCCGGAGCCGGACGGTCCGGCCGGGCGTGTGGCCTGGTCAGCCGGCCGGGATCGGCTCCGGCAGCGGCTGGCCCGTCTCCAGCAGGCTCTTCAGGCTGGCCAGCAGCTCCGGCCAGCCGCCGCTGCCGTCGAGCTGGCCGCTGATCGCCCGGTGCATCTCGCTGTCGGGGGAGAAGTCGTCGTGGGTAACGGTCAGCCGGACCGTGTCGCCGTGCGGCACGAGGTCGAAGGTCACCTTCGACCGCCGCTCCCCGAGCCGCGCGGCCAGTTCCTCCTCCGACCAGCCGAAGTGGGCCGCGTGCTCGGGTTGGAAGCCGTGCCAGCTGTAGGAGAGGCGACGGTACGGCTCGGCCGCCAGCACCCGCTGACCGAGGTCCTTCGGCTGTGCGTCCGGGGAGTCCTGCCAGAGCAGGGGCGAACCGGGCCGCCAGTCGGAGACCAGGGTGACGCCGCCCCAGTAGCGGCGGGTGAACTCCGGCTCGGTCAGCGCCCGCCAGAGCTTCTCGGGGCTGGTCCGGATGTAGGTGGTGTAGACGAACGTGGGGTTCTCCATGGGCTCCCGCTCCAATGCTGTCTGCAGGTCGGCGAGGGCACGCGCCCGTTCCCGGTGGTAGCGGCCGATCCAGCGGTCGGCGACGGCGTTGATCGGGGCCGCGTTGAGGTGGTGCAGCTTCTCCCGGCCCCGTCGCGTGGTGGTGACCAGCCCGGCCGCCTCCAGCACCGCGAGGTGCTTGCTCACCGACTGCCGGGTCATGTCGAGCCCGGCGCAGAGTTCACGCAGGCTCTGTCCGTTGCGGGCGTTCAGGCTGTCGAGCAGCCGCCGCCGGCTGGCGTCGGCCAGCGCCCGGAACACCTCGTCCACCTGATGCCCTCTCGAAAAAGGCAACCCGATGGTTGCCTGTCCCGACAATAGGCAGCCGGGAGGCTGCATGTCCAGTCCCGGGCGGGCGGAGGATGGTTGAGCTAGCCTCCTAGGACGCCGTAGGGGTAGTGACGGCCGCGCCCCGGATGGGCGGAGATTGAGGAGGATGCCTCCGCGCGTTCCGACGAAGACCGCCTAGGGGAGCAGGCCCGCGCGGCGGGCCGCCACCACGACCTCCAGCCGGGTGTGCGCGCCGAGCTTGCGCATCGCCGAACGCAGGTAGCTCTTCACCGTCTCCGGGCGCAGCCCGAGCTGCCCGGCCACGTCGGCGTTGGTGCAGCCCAGCGCGACGCAGGCCAGCACGTCGGTCTCCCGCGGCGACAGGACCCCGGCCGAGGCCGGCCGGTCCGGCCGGGCGACGGCGCCGGCGAGCCGGTCGGCGACCGCGTCGAGGCGGTCGCGCAGCTCCGGGTCGTCGATCCGGCGCAGCAGCCCGCGCAGCTCGGCGTGCGCCTGCCGGACCTGCTCCCACTCCGGCCCGGCGGGCCGCCCCTGCGCGCGGTCCGGCGCGGCGCGCAGGGTGGTCAGCGCCGCCCGGGCGGCGTCCCGGTGGACGAGGCGGCGCTCCAGGTCCCGGGCCACGTCCGCCGCCGTCGCGACCAGGCGGTCGCCGAGGAGAAGCCGCTGGCGTACCGCGCCGTAGACGACCGCACGGACCTCCCGGTGCACCACCACCGGCACGGCGACCACCGAGCGCAGCCCCTCGGCGGAGACCGGGGCGTCGTACTCGTGGCTGATCGAGCGGGCCACCGGGTAGTCGTCGACGCGGAGCGGCAGGCCGAGCGCGAGGGCCTTGCCGCCGAGCCCGGCGCCGGCCTGGATCGCCAGCCCGCGCAGCGCGCCGGTGGTGGTGCCGGCCAGCTCGGTGATCGTCATCCGGGGCGGCCCGCCGGCCTGGACCAGGCCGCCGAAAGCGACCGGCAGGCCGGTGCCCCGGCGCAGGGTGAGCAGGGCGCGCCGGAGCTCGTCGGCGTCGTCACGCGGGTAGAGCGGCACCGTGCTCACCCCCTGCCGGCCACCCCCGTCCGGGGGTGGTGAGACCTGCGTCACCCGATCGAGGATCAGCGTACTGCGCGCGGCTCCGTCCCCTGCTGGCCGCGCGCCCGGTGACAGGAAGGACACCCCCATGGCCACCGCCGGCACCCAGGCCTTCCGCGAGGCGCGCGACTTCCTGCTCGCGCACCGCGAGGACCACGACACCGCGTACGAGAAGTTCCGCTGGCCGCGCCTCACCGAGTTCAACTGGGCGCTGGACTGGTTCGACGTGCTCGCCGAGGGCAATGACGACACCGCGCTCTGGATCGTCGAGGCGGACGGGGGCGAGGGGCGCTGGTCGTACGCGGAGCTGTCCCGCCGCTCGAACCGGGTGGCCAACTGGCTGCGCGCCCGGGGCGTACGGGCCGGGGACCGGCTGATCCTCATGCTCGGCAACCAGCTCGAACTCTGGGAGACGATCCTCGCCGCGATCAAGCTGCGCGCGGTGATCATCCCGGCGACGCCGCTGCTCGGCCCCGCGGACCTGGCCGACCGGCTGGCGCGGGGTGCGGCCCGGCACGTGGTGGTCGGGGCGGAGCACACCGGCAAGTTCGCCGAGGTGCCGGGCGACTACACCCGGATCGCCGTCGGTGACCCGGTCGACGGCTGGCACCCGTACGCCGACGCGTACGGCGCGAACGACGCGTTCGCCCCCGAGGGGCCGACCCGGGGCGACGACCCGCTGCTGCTCTATTTCACCTCCGGCACCACCGCCCGGCCGAAGCTGGTCGAGCACACGCACACCTCGTACCCGGTGGGGCACCTGTCCACCATGTACTGGATCGGGCTGCGCCCCGGCGACGTGCACCTGAACATCTCCTCGCCGGGTTGGGCGAAGCACGCCTGGAGCAGCGTCTTCGCGCCGTGGAACGCGGGCGCCACGGTCTTCGTCTACAACTACTCCCGCTTCGACCCTGCCGGGCTGATGGCCGCGATGGACCGCTGCGGGGTGACCAGCTTCTGCGCGCCGCCGACGGTGTGGCGGATGCTGATCCAGGCCGACCTGACCCAGCTGAAGCGCCCGCCGCGCAGCGTGGTGGGGGCGGGGGAGCCGCTGAACCCGGAGGTGATCGAGCAGGTCGAGGCGGCCTGGGGAGTGACCGTCCGGGACGGGTACGGGCAGACCGAGACGACCGCGCAGATCGGCAACCCACCCGGGGCGCCGGTGCAGCCCGGCTCGATGGGGCGCCCGCTGCCCGGCTACGTGGTGACGCTGGTCGACCCGGTGACCGGTGCGCCGGGCGACGACGGGGAGGTCTGCCTGGACCTGGCGCACCGGCCGGCGGCGCTGATGGTCGGCTACCACGGGGACGAGGAGCTGACCGGCAGCGCGATGCGGGACGGCTTCTACCACACCGGCGACATCGCCTCGCGGGACGAGGACGGCTACCTGACGTACGTGGGGCGCACCGACGACGTGTTCAAGGCGTCGGACTACCGGATCTCGCCGTTCGAGTTGGAGAGCGTGCTGCTGGAGCACGAGGCGGTGGCGGAGGCGGCGGTGGTGCCGTCGCCGGACCCGGTGCGGTTGGCGGTGCCGAAGGCGTACGTGGTGCTGGCGCCGGGCTGGGCGGCCGAGCACGGGACCGCCGCCGCGATCTTCGCGCATTCGCGGGCGCGGTTGGCCCCGTACCTGCGGGTGCGGCGGTTGGAGTTCGCGGAGCTGCCGAAGACCATCTCCGGCAAGATCCGCCGGACGGAGCTGCGCGCCGCCGAGCGGGACAAGCACGCCGGGGCGGAGAGCCGCCCGGCCGGCGAGTACCGCGAGGAGGACTTCCGATGAGCCTGCGTTCGTACGCCAGCGGGGTCTCCGACGCCCCGCTGCTGGGCGACACCATCGGCGCGAACCTGGCCCGCGCGGTCGAGGCGTACCCCGGTCGGGAGGCCCTGGTGGACTGCCCGAGCGGCCGGCGGTGGACGTACGCCGAATTCGGCGCCGCGGTGGCCGAGCTGGCCCGCGGCCTGTTGGCGGCGGGCGTGGCCAGGGGTGACCGGGTCGGCATCTGGGCGCCGAACTGTCCGGAGTGGGTGCTCGTGCAGTACGCGACGGCGAGCATCGGCGCGATCATGGTGAACATCAACCCGGCCTACCGGCGGCACGAGCTGGAGTACGTGCTCAACCAGTCCGGGGTGAGCCTGCTGGTCTCCTCGCCCGGTTACAAGACCAGCGACTACCGGGGGATGGTGGAGCGGGTCCGGGACGACTGCCCGGCGCTGCGCAGCGTCGTGTACCTCGGGGAGTCGAGCTGGGACGACCTGGTGGCCGGCGGGGCGGCGGTGCCGGCCGCCCGGCTGGCGGCGCGGGCGGCGGAGCTGAGCTGCGACGACCCGATCAACATCCAGTACACCTCGGGCACGACGGGCTTCCCGAAGGGCGCGACGCTGTCGCACCACAACATCCTCAACAACGGCTACTTCGTGGGTGAGCTGGTCCGTTACACGGAGCAGGACCGGATTTGCCTGCCGGTGCCGTTCTACCACTGCTTCGGCATGGTGATGGGCAACCTCGCGGCGACCAGCCACGGCGCCTGCATGATCATCCCGGCGCCGACCTTCGACCCGGCCGCGACGCTGCGTGCGGTCGCCGCCGAGCGGGCCACCTCGCTGTACGGGGTGCCCACCATGTTCATCGCCGAGCTGGGCCTGCCGGACTTCGCCGCCCATGACCTGTCCTCGCTGCGCACCGGGATCATGGCCGGGTCGCCGTGCCCGGTGGAGGTGATGAAGCGGGTGATCGCCGAGATGCACATGGCCGAGGTGGCCATCTGCTACGGCATGACCGAGACGTCGCCGGTGTCCACCCAGACCCGGCACGACGACGACCTGGACCGGCGGACCGCGACGGTGGGGCGGGTGCTGCCGCACGTCGAGGTGAAGGTGGTGGATCCGGCGACCGGGGTGACCGTGCCGCGGGGCGAGCCGGGGGAGCTGTGCACCCGGGGCTACTCGGTGATGATCGGCTACTGGGAGGAGCCGGCGAAGACCGCCGAGGCGATCGACGCGGCGCGCTGGATGCACACCGGGGACCTGGCGGTGATGCGCGACGACGGCTACCTGACGATCGTGGGCCGGATCAAGGACATGATCATCCGGGGTGGGGAGAACGTCTACCCGCGGGAGATCGAGGAGTTCCTGTACCGGCACCCGAAGATCTCCGACGTGCAGGTGGTCGGCGTCCCCGACGAGCGGTACGGCGAGGAGATCCTGGCCTGCGTGATCCTGCGTGACGGGTACGACACCCTGACCGTGGCGGAGGTGGCCGAGTTCTGCCGCGACCGGCTGGCGCACTACAAGATTCCCCGGTACGTGCGGGTGCTGGACGCGTTCCCGATGACGGTCAGCGGCAAGGTCCGCAAGGTCGAGTTGCGCCGCGCCGGGGTCGCCGGGTGACCGGCGGGCCGCCGGTCAGTCGGCGGGCCGCACCTCGCACTGGCTGCCGGCGGCTTCGACGTCCCACCGCCGACCGCCGGCGGCGACCCGGCGCAGCCGGATCCGGCCCAGCTCGGCGGGCACGTGTGCGTCGGCGTGCAGCCCGCCGGCGCGGGGTTCCAGGCCGAGCAGGGTGCGCAGGAAGAGCAGCGGTGCCCCGCTGGCCCACGCCTGGGGGGTGCAGGCGGTCGGGTAGGGCACGGGCTCTCGGCCGAAGGAGCGGTCGTAGCCGGAGAGCGCCTCCGACAGCCGGTGCTGCGAGTAGCTGGCCGCCTGGAGCATGGCCAGGGCGATGCGGTTCGCCTCGTCCCGGTAGCCGTACCGGGCCAGCCCGGCGGCGATGATCGAGTTGTCGTGCGGCCAGACGGTGCCGACGTGGTAGCCGATGGGGTTGTAGCCGGCGTCCGCGGTGGAAAGCGTCCGTACGCCCCACCCGGAGAACATCTCGTCGGACATCAGCTGCGCCGCCACCTGGCCCGCCCGGTCCTCGGGCACGATGCCGCTCCACAGCAGGTGACCCATGTTCGACGTCATCGAGTCGATGCGGCGCTTGTCGCCGTCGAGGCCGACGGCGTAGTAGCCACCCCGCTCCGGGATCCAGAAGTCCCGGTTGACGCGCTCGCGGAGTTGTCCCGCCTCGGCGCGCAGCCGCTCGGCCAGCGCCGGGTCCTGCCACGGGCCGTCGGCGAGTTCCGCCGCGCGCAGCTTCGCGTCGTAGGTGTAGCCCTGCGTCTCGCAGGTCGCGATCGGCAGCACCGGGATGGTGCCGTCGGCGAACTGCACGCCGTCGGGGGAGTCCCGCCAGCACTGGTTCCCCAGGCCCTGGGGGGACCGGGTGGCGTACTCGACGTAGCCGTCCCCGTCGCGGTCGCCGTACCGGTCGATCCACCGCAGGGCGGCGTCGGCGTTGCCGCGCAGGCGGCGGGGGAGTTCGTCGTCGGCGGTCCACCGCCAGTACTCCGACAGCAGGATCAGCCACAGCGCGGTGGTGTCCGCGCCGCCGTAGTAGGGGCAGTAGGGCTTCAGGCCGAGCTGGGTCAGCTCGCCGGTGCGGTACTCGTGGAAGATCTTGCCCGGTTCCCGGTCGGTGAAGTCGTCGAACGTCTCCGCCTGGTGGGCGGCGAGCATGAGCAGGGCGCCGCGGGCCACCTCGCGACCGCAGGTCATGCTCTGGTAGCCGGTGATCAGCGTGTCCCGACCGAACGCCGTCATGAACCAGGGCAGGCCGGCGGCGATCACCACCACCGACTGCCCGGCGATCGTCTTCTCCATGCGCATCGACACCAGGTCCGTCGCCGACCGGTGGTAGATGTCGTACAGCAGGGCCGCGTCGGCCTCCAGCTGCGGTTTCTCCTCCGCCCAGCGGGTCGACGGATCGTCCGGCCCGTGCTCGAACACGTGCCCGAACTCCCGCACGGTGGGGCGGTAGGTGTCCTGACCACAGCGCAACGGGACCCACAGCTGGCAGCCCCACCGCTCGCCGCGCTCGAGGTGCAGGTCCCAGACCAGGGCGTCCCCGTCGAGGCGATCGGCGGCCGGCTCGGCCTGCACCCGCACCATCGCCTCGAAGTCGCCGTTGTGGTAGAGGAATCCCAGCGCGGAGCCGTCCGGCTCGTGCCGCCGGGCGATGTCGGGGGTGCGGTCCCGGCCCGATTCCTTGATCTCGAACAGGTCGGCGAAGTCGGTGCCGACCGCCAGCCGGAGCCGGCACGACACCGGCTCGATGCCGAAGTACCGCACCTCGATGCGTTCGTAGAGTCCGTCACCGACGAACCGCTGCCGCCGGATCCCGATCCGGTTCGCGGGCAGCCCGGGCAACTCCGGATTGGCCAGGAAGAACGCCGCTGAGTGGAAGTCCACGGGTCCGGCGGAGAGCACCAGCGGAGGCGCGTCGTCGACGGTCAGCTCCCACTGGTCGAGGAACCGGGTGTCGTCGTGGACCAACCCACCGATCGAACTCCTGGGCACGTTCCCGGCGGCGTCCGAGAACATGAACGTGCGGCCCTGGAGCACGCTGACGGCGTCCGGTCCCAGCTCCGGGGGCATGTCCCGGCAGGCTCCACTGGGCACCCGGTGCCCGGTCGGCGCGTCAGGCATCGGGTCCGCAGGCGTCGGTCTTCGTGTCGCCGTCACGCACACACCTCCCCGGCTTCGTGGCAGCCAGCACCCGGACCCGGCGCCCGGCGACTACCCGTGCCGCCCGCCGATATGCCAGGCACGACGAGAAACGGCGGGCAGCCCCCGCCGCCGCCCGATTTCCTCGACCTACCGGAGTCGGGCAGACGGGCGTGGTAGGACTGCGTGGGTGGCGGAGACGGGCAGCGGACCGGCGCGTGCCGCGAGGCTGTTGCGCGAGGGCGGCGGGCCAAGCCGCGCCACGTTCCTGGAGCTGTTCTTCGACCTGATCTTCGTTTTCGCGCTCGCCCGCATCTCGGAGCGGCTCGTCGACGACTTCGTTTCGGCGGGGCCGGTCCTGGCGGCGGCCGGCCAGACGACGGTGCTGCTGTTGGCGATCTGGCTGGTGTGGTTGCAGGCCGCCTGGGTGACCAGCCGGTACGACCCCGACCGGCCGGCCATCGAGCTGATCATCGTCGGCATCATGCTCGGTACCCTGCTCATGGCCGTCGCCACGCCCGAGGCGTTCAGGTCGCGGGCGCCGGTGTTCGCCGTCGCGTACGTCGCGGTGCAGGTCGGCCGCTCACTCGTCCTGGTGATTCTCCTGCGGGGACACGAGCAGCAACGGATTCCCGCCCGACTCCTGTGGTGGTCCGCCGTGTCGGCCGTGCCGTGGCTGGCGGGCGCGGCCCTCGCCCCAGGCGCGGCCACCGTGGCGCTGTGGACGTTCGCCGTGGCCCTGGACTACCTGGCCCTGCTACTCGGCTGGCCCACGCCCCGGCTCGGCCCCTCGCGCATCGGGGGATGGCGGATCGCCGCCGAGCACCTGGCGGACCGGTACCAACAGTTCCTGATCATCGCGCTCGGTGAGGCGTTCGCGCTCGTCGGCCTGGCCTTCGGCCGCAGTGCGCTGACCCCCGACCGCACCGTGGGTTTCCTGGTCGCCTTCGCCAGCACGGTGCTGTTGTGGCGGGTCTACTTCTTCCGCGCCGGGTTCGTGCTGCGTGAGGCGGTGGCGGTGGCCCGCCGCCCGGCCAAACTCAGCGAGGTCGCGGCCTACACCCACCTGGCGATGGTGGCCGGCATCCTGGCCACCGCCGTCGGGCACGAACTCGTCATCGACGAGCCCCACGCGCACCGGGATCCCGCCTGGCTCAGCGTCATCCTCGGCGGCCCCGCCCTGTTCATCTCCGGGCGGACCTGGCTCGAACAGCACATCTTCGGCCGCATGTCCCGACCTCGCCTCGCCGGGCTGATCGCGCTGCCCGCCCTGGCGCCGGTGCTGGCCCTCGCGCCGCCCCTGGTCGCCACGTCGGTGGCCACCCTCGTCCTGGCGGGCGTGGCGCTCGCCGACGCGGTGCAGGAACGCCGGCGGCCACCGGGCCGCGCGATGCCGCCCGGGTGAGACCGCCGGTCAACGGCAGGGTCCACGGCCGCCGTGCCGGTGTCCGGTCGGCACGCCCTGCCCGCCGGTCACTCCCCGGTGCGTCCGTCGGCGAGCTCGCGGACGATGTCCAGGTGACCGGCGTGCCGGGCGTACTCCTGCAGGACGTGGAAGAGGATCGCGGCGAGGGTGGGGCGGCGGGCCGGGTCGGTGAACCGGCCGCCCAGCGCGGCCGGGGTCGTCAGCGGCGTCGACGCCACGATCTCCCGGGTCCGTGCCCCGCCGCGGCGCAGCGCGGCCACCAGGTCGGCCACGGTCTCGTCCGGGCCGACGTGCCAGCGGTCGTCGGCGCGGTCGCCCCACGGGTCCGGCACCGGTTCGGCGAGGAAGCCCCAGACGAACCAGCGGCGCTCCATGAAGGTCAGGTGCTTCACCAGCTCCACCGGCGTCCAGCCGGACGGCACCCGGGCCGTGCGGGCCTGCGCGTCGCTCAGCCCGCCCAGCCGGTCGGCGACCGTGTCCCGGTAGCAGTCGAGGTAGGTGAGGAAGAGCGCCGGCACGTCCGACGACGGCCCGGGCTCGGGGAACGGCACCCGCATGCCCGGCAGTATGCCGGACATGCCGCCGGGTCGGCCGGGCGTCCACCGTGCTGCGCTGGCCGGCCCGGTAACCCGGTCGGCGCGTCGGCCGATCCCTGGTAGGTTCCCTCGCCGTGACGGGGGATCGGCTCGACGGGCGCTTCGCCCGGCTCTGGACGGCGAGCACCATGTCGGCGCTGGGCAGCGGCATGGCCACCGTGGCCGCGCCGCTGTACGTCGCCTCGCGGACCGACGACCCGCTGACCGTGTCGGCGGGCGCCGCGGTGGCGTGGCTGCCGTGGCTGCTGTTCTCGCTGCCCGGCGGGGTCCTGGTGGACCGGATCGACCGGCGCCGGCTGATGGTGGTCATCGACTGGGTGCGGGTGGCCGTGCTGGCGGTGCTGGCCGCCGCGATGGTCCTCGACCGGGCCGGCGTCGCGCTGCTGTACGCGGTGCTGTTCGTGGTCAACACCGGCGAGGTGGTGTTCCGCACCGCCGCCCAGGCGGTGGTGCCGGCGGTGGTACCCCGGTCGAGGCTGGAACGGGCCAACGGCTGGCTGGGCGGCGGCACCCAGGTCATGCAGAACATGGTCGCCGGCCCGCTGGGCGGGTTCCTTTTCGTGGTGGCCGCCGCCATTCCGTTCGCCGTCAACGCCGGCACCTACGCCCTCAGCGCCGTGCTGGTCGGGCTGCTCGCCGGGACGTACCGTGGCGCGCCGGAGGTGGGCGCACGCCGCTCAGTCCGGGCCGAGGTCGCCGAGGGGTTCCGCTGGCTGCTGTCGCAGCGGCTGCTGCGCACCATGACCCTGCTGATCGGGCTGCTCAACGTCACCCTCACCGCCGCGCTCGCGGTGCTGGTGCTGCTGGCCACCGAGCGGCTCGGCCTCGGCTCGGTCGGCTACGGCGCCCTGTTCACCTGCCTGGCGGTCGGCGGGCTGCTCGGTTCGGCCGTCGGCGACCGGCTGGTCGCCACGATCACGGCCACCTGGACCGTCCGGATCGGCCTGCTCATCGAGGCGGGCCTGCACCTGGCCCTGGCCGCGTCGCGCAGCGCCGCGGTCGTCGGGGTGGCGCTGTTCGCCTTCGGGGTGCACGGCGCGCTGTGGAACATGGTGGCGAACTCGCTGCGGCAGCGGCTCACCCCACCCGCGCTGATGGGCCGGGTGGGTAGCACGACCCTGTTCATCGCCGCCGGTGGTAACTGCGTCGGCGCGCTGCTCGGCGGGGTGGTCGCCGACCGGTTCGGGATCACCGCGCCGTACTGGGTCGGCTTCGTGGTCGCCGTCGCGGTCATCGCGGTGACCTGGCGGGTCTTCAACCGGGCCACGGTGGCCGCCGCGTACGCCGATCCCGCTGCCACGCGCGACACCGCGGCCGTCGGCTGAACCGGCTCAGGTGAGCGGCGGCACCGGCAGCGTGGCGCCCTCCGCGGCCGCCCGGTGCGCCAGCTCGATCAGCGCCACCACGTCGACCGCCTCGGCCGGGTCCACCGGCAGCGGCGCCCCGTCCCGCACCGCCGCCGCGACCTGGGCGTAGAAGTCCTGGTAGCGGCCCGCCTCGGTGGGCACCGCCCGCAGCTCGCCGTCGACGCCGAGCCGCCCGTACCGGTCGGGGTCGACCTCGCCCCAGCCCGGCGTGCCCGGCCGGCCGCCCGCGCGCAGCGCCGCCTCCTGCGGATCCAGCCCGTACGTGGTGTAGGCGGCCCGGTCACCGAGCACCCGCAGCCGCGGCCCGAGCTGCGCCGTCACCGCGCTCATCCACAGGTGGGAGTGGACCCCGCCGGCGTGGGTCAGCGCGACGAACGCGTCATCGTCCACCTCGGCGCCCGGTCGTCGCCGGTCCACCTCGGCGTAGACCCGGGTCACCGGCCCGAACAACTGGACCGCCTGGTCGACCAGGTGCGCGCCCAGGTCGAACAGTGCCCCGCCGGCCTCGCCGGGCGCCGCGCTCTCCCGCCAGCCCGGCTTGATCGCCGGGCGCCACCGCTCGAACCGCGACTCGAACCGGGCCACCCGGCCCAGCTCGCCCGCCTCGACCAGCCGGCGGACGGTCAGGAAGTCACCGTCCCAGCGGCGGTTCTGGAAGACCGTCAACGGCACGCCCGCGGTCTTCGCCTCCTCGACCAGCGCCCGGCCCTCCGCTGCGGTGGGCGCCAGCGGCTTGTCCACCACCACCGGCAGTCCGGCCGCCACCGCGGCCCGGGCCGTCGGCACGTGCTGCCGGTTCGGCGTCGCCACCACGATCAGGTCCAGGCGGTCGGCGGCCTGCCAGAGCTGGTCGGCGTCGTCGGCCAGGCGGGCGTCCGGGTGCTCGGCGCGCACCTGCTCGCGGCGCTCCGGATCGCGGGTCACCACGGCGTCCAGCCGCAGCCCGGGCGTGGCGGCGATCAGCGGGGCGTGGAAATACCGCCCGGCCACCCCGTATCCCAGCAGCCCCACCCGCAGCGGCGCCTGCGCCATGCCGTCCCCCCGTCGTCGGTGATCTCCCCCGGAATCTACCCGCGGGCGGTGGGGTCGCGGGCGGCGGCCGGCCGGGGTGTGGCAGCGTGGTCGGGTGGACGCATCCCCAGTCGACGTCGACCTCGCGCTGGTGGGCGGTGGGGGCGCCGCCTCGCTGCTGCTGGCCGCCCTCGACCGGCACGGGCTGACCGGCCTGCGGGTGGCCGTGGTCGACCCGGTGCACAAGCGCGGCCAGGATCGCACCTGGGCGTTCTGGGGCGTCCCCGGCACCGACCTCGACCCGCTGCTCAGCGCCGCGTGGTCGCGGGTCGACGTGGTCACGCCCGCCGGCCGCCGCGTCCTGTCGCTCGCCCCGTTGCGGTACGCGATGCTCCGCTCCGCCCCGGTCTACGACCGGGCTGCCGCCGCCGAGCGCCGGCTGGGCGCCGTGCGGATCGGCGCGCCGGCCGGGGAGCTGCGCGACGACGGCCAGCGGGTGACCGTGCACGACCCGCAGGGGCGGCCCCTGGTGCGGGCCGGGTGGGTGCTCGACTCCCGGCCCCGGCCGCCGGAACGGCCCGGGCGGACCAGCTGGCTGCAGCACTTCCGCGGCTGGTGGCTGGCGGCCGAGCGGCCCACCTTCGACCCGGCGCGGGCGGTGCTGATGGACTTCCGCACCCCGCAGCCCGCCCGGGGCGTCTCGTTCGGCTACGTGCTGCCGGTCAGCGACCGGTACGCCCTGGTCGAGTACACCGAGTTCTCGCCGGCGCTGCTCGACGGCGCGGCGTACGACGCGGCGCTGCGCGGCTACGCCGGGCTGCTCGGCCTGGACCTGACCGCGCTGCGGGTCCGGGAGGTGGAGCACGGGGTGATCCCGATGACCGACGGCCCGTTCGTCACCCGACCGTCGGCCCGGGTGGTCCGGCTCGGCACGGCCGGCGGGGCCACCCGCCCCGCCACCGGGTTCACCTTCGCCGCGATGCTCCGGCAGGCCGACCAGGTCGCCCGCGCGCTGGCCGCCGGCCGGCCGCCGGTGCCGGCGCCCGCGTACCCGCGCCGTCACCTGTGGATGGACGCGGTGGCGCTGCGCGCGCTGGACCGGGGGCACGTCGGCGGGGTCGAGTTCTTCGAGCGGCTCTTCGACCGCCAGCCGGCCGAGCGCGTGCTGCGCTTCCTCGACGGGGCCACCTCCCCGGCGGAGGAGCTGGCGGTGATGCGGTCCAGCCCGCTGCTGCCGATGACCGGCGCGGTGCTCGGCGACGCCGTCGACCGGCTGCGCGCCCGGCTGCGCCGCGACCCGGCCCCGGCGCCGCAGGCCGGCTCATAGCAGGCCGGCGCGCTGCCGTCAGCGACCGAGTTCCGCGGCCACCCGGTCGCGGATCAGCACCCGGAGCCGCTCCATCGGGTCGCCGTCGCCCGCGCCGAGCCGGTTGCGCACCGCCGCCACAGTCAGCCCCAGTGCCGGGTACGCGAACGCGAGGCTGCCGCCGCTGCCGGCGGTGCCGAACGACCCGTCCGCGTCGACGGCGTACCCGAGGCCGAAGGTCGCCTCCTGCCCGAACACCCACTCCTCGGCGCGCACCGCCACCGCCGAGACCTCGCCGAGGCGCTCGGGTGAGATCAGCCGGACCCCGTCGACCGGGCCGAGCAGCGCCGCGTACATCCGGGCCACCGCGCGGGCGCTCATCGTGCCGACCGCCGGCACGTCCGCCCGCAGCACGTCCGGGCGGCTGCCGATGGTGGCGTCGGGGCGCACCGCGGGCGGGGCGACCGCGTCGAAGTTCGGCAGGTTGGCGCCCGCCCACGTCATCAACGCGGCCAGGCCGGCGTCCTCCAGCCGGGCCAGCCGGGGCAGGTCCGCCTCGGGCACCCCGAGGAGAAGCTCGCCGGTCATCCCGAGCGGCCCGGCCACCTCCTCGGCCAGGACCTGCGAGATCGGCTTGCCGGTGACCCGCCGGACCACCTCGCCGACGATCCAGCCGAACGTCCACGCGTGGTACGCCAGCCGCTCGCCGGGCGCCCACCGGGGCGCGGCGTCGGCGATCAGCGCGCACATCCGGTCCCAGTCGGTGAAGTCCTTTGGCTTGATGCCGGTCGGCAGCGCCGGCAGCCCGGCGGTGTGGGTGAGGGCGTGCCGCAGCGTGATCGCGTCCTTGCCGTGCCGGGCGAACTCGGGCCACACCTCGGCGACGCGCAGGTCGTAGTGGAGCCGGCCCCGCTCGGCGAGGACGTGCACGACGGTGCTGGTGAGGCCCTTGCCGGTGGAGACGGCGTGGATCGGGGTGTCGGCGGTGAGCGGGCGCCCGGTGGTGGGGTCGGCCAGGCCGGCCTGCTCCGCGACGATCGGTTCGCCGTGCAGGTAGGCGGCGACCTGCACCCCGGCCTCCCGGCCGGAGGAGACCAGCTCGTCGATCGTCGTGCGTACCTCGGCCCGCAGGCCGGCCCAGCGTGCGTCCATGATCAGCGAGCCTGCCAGAGCGCCGCACGGCCGTCCCGCGGTTTTCCGTCGCCGGTCAGCAGCCGGGCGCGGAGGGCCGCGACGAGGTCGTCGTCGACGCCGAGCCGGTCGGCGGCGTAGCCGCGCACCGACCCGTGGCCGGCGGTCAGGTCGGCCAGGAACAGTCGGATGATCTCGGCGGGTGCCCGCCCGTACGCCGGCCAGCGCAGCGCCCCGCCGGGGTTCCGCTCCCGCCACTCCGCGACCAGCCGGTCCGTGGCCAGCTCGGTCAGCGCGAAGTCCTCGGCGATCTGGTCCTCGTCCACCCCGAGCAGGGCCAGCAGCAGCGCGGCGAGCAGGCCGGTGCGGTCCTTGCCGGAGGCGCAGTGGAACACCAGCGGGTGGTCGCCCTCGGCGATCACCTCCAGGGCCCGGCTCAGCTCGGCCGTTCCGTCGGCGGCCACCTCGGCGTACCGGTCGGCCAGGTAACGCCACGGGTCCACGTCCGGGTCGATCTCGGCCTGGACGTACGGGCGGTGCTCGATGCTGAGGTTGTGCCAGGCGACGCCGAGGCTCTCCGGCGCCCGGCCGCGGTCCGCGATCTCCCACGGGTAGCGCAGGTCGACGACGGTACGGATGCCGAGCGCGCCGAACCGGGCCAGGTCCCCGGCGTCCAGTTTGCTCAGCGAGTCCGACCGGTAGAGCCGGCCCCAGGCGACCGTCCGGCCGTCGTCGGCGCGCCAGCCCCCCAGATCGCGGAAGTTGTGCAGCCGGGTGAAGGGGATGTGCCGGTTCATGATCACACCGTATCCGGCGCGGGCGGGTCGCCCGGTCCCGGCGGTGGGCGTACCGGGTAGGTTGCCGGCATGGCGGAGGCGGTGACCGGCAAGGTCGTGGAGATCTGGACCGACGGGGCGTGCAGCGGCAACCCCGGTCCCGGCGGCTGGGGGGTGGTGCTGCGCTGGGGTGCGCACGAACGCGAGCTGTGCGGCGGCGAGGCGACCCCGACCACCAACAACCGGATGGAACTGACCGCCGCGATCCAGGCGCTGGAGAGCCTGACCCGGCCGGTCACCGTGCGCCTGCACACCGACAGCACGTACGTGCGCAATGGCATCACCGGCTGGCTGGCGTCCTGGAAGCGCAACGGCTGGGTGACCGCGGCGAAGCAGCCGGTCAAGAACGCCGACCTGTGGCAGCGGCTGGAGGCCGCCTGCGCCCGGCACGAGGTGACCTGGCTGTGGGTGAAGGGCCACAACGGACACCCGGAGAACGAGCGGGCCGACGCGCTGGCCAACCGGGGCATGGCCGAGGCCCGCGCGGCGGTGACATCCCGAAGCTGACGCGGCGCGGCTGGGTCCGGCTCAGCGCTCCGGGCGGCCCTCCTCGATCTCCTCCGGTTCGTTCGCCGGGTCGCCGGTGCCGGAGACCGCGGCCACGTCGTAGCCGGCCCGGCTGATCTCCCGGGCGGAGCGGCGCTCCTCCGCCGGCAGGTCGGCGAAGTCGTCGCCGGTGTCGTCCGTGGTGTGCAGGGACTCGCCCGGCGGGCGCAGCGACGCCTCGTAAGCGGTGGCGCCGTCGGGTTCGTCGGTGGCCGCGCGGCCGAAGGACTGTTCACTCGTCATGTCGCACTCCTGCCCACCTCGCCCCGGGGCAAACGCTCAGCGCGCCGCGTCCGGGTGTGTCGGCATCGAGGAGCCGCCGGAGCTGCTGCCCGACGCCCCGCCGGCGACCCCGGAACCGTCGTCCTCGGTCACCTCGTCCGGCTTCGGCGCGCCCGGCTCCGGTGCCGGCACGTCCGTGTCCGCCTCGACCTGGACCAGCCGGGCCTGGCCGGCCTCGTCCTCGGCGTGCGCCGGATCCATCGGCTGTTCGCTCTGCCGTACCCGATATCTCACCCGTCCGCCCCCCGTCCGTGCCGCGGTCGCGGTCGCCACCGGCTACCCGGCACCGCTGGGGTGAAACGTCCCCGGCCGCCGCGTTCGTCAGCGCCGGCGGCGGCCGGCGGACCGCCGGCCGGCGGCCGGCCGGACCGGGGTGACGGTCAGGGTCCAGTGGGCGGGGCGGCCCAGGCGGGGCGGCAGCACGGTCCGGTGATCGCCGCGCGCGGCGTCGAGCTGGGACTGGTGCAGGAAGAGGCACCGGCCCAGGTCCGCCCCGCGCAGGTCGGCGCCGCGCAGGTCCGCCCCGGTCAGGTCGGCCGTGCCGAGGTCCACCCCGCGCAGGTCCGCGCCGATCAGGCAGGCGCCCCGCAGGTTCGCCCCGGACAGGTCGGCCCGGCGCAGGTCCGCGCCGATCAGCACCGTCCCGCGTCGGTCCACGCCCTGCCGTCCGTCCCGGGCCGCCTCGCCGGCCCGGGAGAGCAGCCGGTTGACCCGGTCCCGGTGCGCGTCGACGTCCAGGGCGAGCAACTCCTCCGGGGTGCCGTCGGTGAGCCGCCCGGTCTCCGTCAGGGCGGCCGCCAGGTCGTCCCGCAGCGCGCCCGCCGGGGTCAGCGCGGCCGCCTCGGTCAGGTACCAGAGCAGCTCGTGCAGCGGCCGCAGCACCGCGAAGGTGTCGAACATCCGGCGCGCGGTCGCGGGGTCGTCCCGCCAGTCCCGCCCGCCGAAGGTTTCCTGGACCAGGTGCTGACCGGCGCCGAAGCAGTCGAACACCGTGCAGCCGGGGAAGCCCCGCTGCCGCAGGTCGCGGTGGATGCCGCAGCGGGAGTCGGCGCCCAGATTCGGGCAGGGCCGCCCGGCGGGCTTGTCGATGGCGAAGTCGGCGGAGGCGGCGAAGGCCGGCGCGACGCAGCAGATCCCGGAGCAGCGGGAGCAGTCGGCGCGCAGCTCGCGGCGTCCGCCGTCCGCCGGCCGTTGCCGCGTCTCCGACATACCCGCCCCCTGTTCCCTATCCGCTGGTCGCGCGCCCGCCCGGTCCATTCTCCGCCGCCGTCGACGGGGCCGGGGCGGCGGGTCGGATCGGTGTGACCTCGCCTGCCCGGCGCCCCGCCCGTTCCGACCCGCGCTGGCGGTCCGGCTCCGTATCGTGACGGTGACCGGAAGGGGCGGCGGGATGGACGAGGACGCGCGGGAGCAGGCCCTGCTCACCGCCCTCACCACCGAGCACTTCGTGCTGCAGACCTCGCGCAGCGCCACCATCACCGAGTCGGTGGGGCGGACGACGATCTTCCTGTCCCTGCTCTCCGCGGCGCTGATCGGGCTGGGCTTCGTCTCCGGCACCGGACACCTGCTGCGGCCCTATCTCGGCGCGGTGCTGCCGACCCTGGTGATCACCGGTCTGCTGACCTTCGGCCGGCTGGTGCAGAACATGGTGGAGAACTCGCTGGACCTGCAGCGGATCCAGCGCATCCGCGGCTGGTACCACCGGCGGTTCGCCGCCGACCAGGAATTCTTCGCCGACGCCCTGGCCGGCGGGGGCGGCCGGGGGGCGATCTGGGCGGCGGTGGGCGAGCGGCCGCGCCGTGCGCACCTGCTGCTGACCACGGCCGCGCTGGTCGGCGCGGTCAACGGGCTGCTGATCGGGCTCGGCGTCACCCTGCTGGTCGCGCTCTTCGGCGCGCCACCCGGTCCGGCGATCGCGGTGGGCGTGGTGGCGGCGCTGGCGGCCTTCGCCCTCCAGTTCAGACACATCAGCCGGGCCTCGATCGCGGTGGCGGGGTGACCGGGGCGGTCAGACGGTTCGCCAGTCGTTGGACGTCAACGCGTTGGCCTGCGGGCCCATCAGCAGCATCCCCCCGTCCACCGGCCACGACGCCCCGGTCACGTACGCCGCCGCGGGCGAGGCGAGCAGCGCCACCACCGCGGCGACCTCCCGGGCGTCCCCGGGGCGGCCCACCGGTACCCCGGGGCGGGCCTGGGTGCCCGGGTCGATGTCCTCCTGGCCGGTCATCGGGGTGGCGATCTCCCCGGGGGCGACCGCGTTCACCGTGATGCCGTCGGCGGCCAGCTCCTGCGCCATCACCTTGGTGAGCAGCCCCAGCCCGCCCTTCGCGGCGCAGTACGCCGACGAGCCGACCCGGGGGGCGTGTTCGTGCACGCTGGTGATGCTGATGATCCGGCCGCCCCGGCAGGCGGTACGCATCCGTCGCGCGGCGCGCTGGGAGCAGAGGAACGGGCCGTCCAGGTCCACCTGGAGGACCTCCCGCCACTGCGCCCAGGACACCTCGACGAAGGGGGTGGCCAGGCCGGTGCCCGCGTTGTTGACGAGCACGCCGAGCCCGCCGAGCCGGTCGGCGAGCTGGTCGACCACCGCGGCTGCCCCGGGCAGCCGGGTCAGGTCCGCCTCGGCCACCTCGCAGCGGCGGCCGGTGGCGCGCACCTCGGTGGCGGTCCGGTCGGCGCCGTCCGGGTCGCCGTACCAGGTGATGCCGATGTCGAAGCCGGCCTCGGCGAGCGCCACCGCGCAGGCCTTGCCGATGCCGGAGTCCGCGCCGGTGACGATGGCGATTCTGTCGTAGTCCTCGTATTGCTGGGGCATGACGGCGCACTACCCGGATCGGGCGAGCCGAACCAGAGGGGGTGTAACCGGTCCGGGCCTGGGTAGCCGAGCCGGATGGACCTGGTTGAGGAGTCGCCGTTCCGGTTCCGCATCGACCGGCACGACCCGATGCGGGTGCCCGGTGTGGTCTTCGCCTCCCGGTCGTTGCTGCCCGACGCCGGGGCGGACCGGTCGCTGGAGCAGGTGGCGAACGTGGCCACCCTGCCCGGCATCGTCGACGCCTCGTACGCGATGCCGGACGTGCACTGGGGTTACGGCTTTCCGATCGGCGGGGTGGCCGCCACGGACGTCGAGCAGGGGGGCGTGGTCTCGCCCGGCGGCGTCGGCTTCGACATCTCGTGCGGGGTGCGGCTGCTCGCCGCCGACCTGGACCGGGATCAGCTGCGCCCCCGGCTGGACGCGGTGATGGACGGCCTGAGCGAGTCCACCCCGCGCGGCATGGGCAAGGGCGCGGTGTGGCACCTGGCCGACCGCGCCGAACTCGACGGGGTGCTGCGCGGCGGCTCCCGGTACGCCGTCGAGCGGGGGTTCGGGGTCCAGCGGGACCTGGACCGCTGCGAGGACTACGGCGCGGTCGGCGACGCGAATCCGGCCCAGGTGAGCGAGCGGGCGGTGGAGCGCGGCGCGCGCCAGGTGGGCAGCCTCGGCTCCGGCAACCACTTCCTGGAGGTGCAGGCGGTCGAGGAGGTGTACGACGAGTCGGCGGCGGCGGCGTTCGGGCTGCGCGCCGGTCAGGTCTGCGTCATGATCCACTGCGGCTCGCGGGGGCTGGGCCACCAGATCTGCACGGACTACGTCCGGGGGATGGAGAAGGTGATGCCGGGCTACGGCATCCACGTGCCCGACCGGCAGCTCGCCTGCGCGCCGGTGTCGTCCCACGAGGGGCGGGCCTACCTGGGGGCGATGGCCGCGGCGGCCAACTACGCCCGGGCCAACCGGCAACTGCTCGCCCACGCGGCCCGCCAGGTCTTCAGCCGGGTGACCGGCTGCGACCTCGACCTGGTGTACGACATCTCGCACAACCTGGCCAAGATCGAGATGCACGACGTGGACGGCGCGCCGCGCCGGCTCTGCGTGCACCGCAAGGGCGCCACCCGGGCCCTGCCGTCCGGGCACCCGGACCTGCCGGAGGACCTGCGCCCGGTCGGGCAGCCGGTGCTGATCCCCGGCTCGATGGGCACCGGCTCGTACGTCCTCACCGGCGTGCCCGGCGCACCGGCGTGGGCCTCCACCTGCCACGGCGCCGGCCGGGTGCAGAGCCGCAAGCAGGCCACCAAGGCGGTCCGCGGCCACGACCCGCGTCGGGAGTTGGAGGCGCAGGACATCGCGGTGCGGGGCGCGTCCCGGCGCGGACTGGCCGAGGAGATGCCCACCGCCTACAAGGACGTCACCGCGGTGGTCGAAGCCGCCGAGGGGGCGGGCCTGTGCCGGCGGGTGGCCCGGCTGGTCCCGCTCGGCGTGGTGAAGGGCTGAGCCGCCTCACACGTCCAGGGTCACCGCGCCGCACCAGCCCGCGCCATCCCGGCCGAAGCGCAGCTCGTGCAGGGACACCGCCTTCGGGACCGCGCCGACCAGCTCCACCGCGTCCGTGCCGGTGGTCCGCCAGAGCACCGCCAGGCCGCCGTCGTCGGCCGCCCGCACCTCCGTCGCCAGGGGCAGCTCACCCTCCGTCTCCATCCGGAAGATCACCTCGTCGAGCACGCCCACCAGCAGGTCGGGGTCGTCGCCCGGCGGCACCCGGAACTCGGCCTCCCCGTCCGCGACGGCCCCCGTGGTGTCCACGAAGCTGTCCACCAGCGCGGCCACCGCCTCGGCCACGCAACCCTCCCGGTCCGGTGCCCACGCCTCGATGCGGACGTCGGCGGTGTGCGGGATCATCCGGTGCCCCCGGGGCGGTCGTCGCTCCATGCCCCGATCATGCCGCCGCCGACCGGGTGCCCCACCGGTTTTGTCGCAGCGGGTCGCTAGGGTGCCAGGCATGATCGCCGATGATTCCGACGCCGTGACCGTCACCTTCCTCAGCATGATGCGCGCCGTGCTGCGCGCCGAGAAGGTCGGCGAGGACACCCTCGGCCGCACGGTCGAGCTGGCCCGGCGGTGGTGGGGCACCGGCGACGCGGCGGACGCGCAGCTCGCGGCCGCGCTGCGCGAGCTGCACGGCGAGCCGGTCGACATCGACGACCCCCGCCAGGTCGCCGACGAGGCGACCGCGCTGGCCGCCGAGGGCGGCCTGCTTCTCCGGCCCGACCCCCGGGGAGCGGCCATCGCCCGGTTCGCCGCCAACGCCCGCCGCCTGCGCCTGGGCGAGCTCACCCCCGCCGAGTTCGACGAGCTCACCCGCCCCGACGACGGGGATCACCCCGGCGCCTGAGCCGCTCCCGCCGCAGCACTTCGGGCCGGCAGGTCGCCCGCCGCGCGTCCGCCGACGTGGGATGTCACCTCACCGCCCGCTCGTCGGTCGTACCGGATGCAGCGACTGACACGGGAGGGGACGATGTGGACCCACAGGAACAGGTCAGACAGGTGTACGCCGCCTCCGCGGCGCGCCTGGTGGCCCAGCTGTACGCGATGACCGGCGACTACGCGGAGGCGCAGGACGTCGTGCAGGAGGCGTTCGTCCGGGCGCTGGCGCGTCCGGGGCGGTTCCGGCAGGTGGCGAACCCGGAGGCGTGGCTGCGGACGGTGGCGTTGAACGTCGCCCGGTCCCGCTACCGCCGCCGGGCATTCCTGCACGGGCTCGTCCGCTCCGGCCGGTTGGACCCCGCGCAGCGCACCGCGCCGGACCTGTCGCCGGACCACGTCGCCCTGGTGGCGGCGTTGCAACGGCTGCCCCGGCAGGCCCGCGAGACCGTCGTGCTGCACCATCTCGCGGACCTCCCGGTCAGCGAGGTGGCCGCCGTGCTGGGCTGCTCGGTGGAGGCGGTGAAGACTCGCCTGGTGCGGGCCCGCCGGGCCCTCGCCGATCACCTCGGCGACGCCGCCCCGGCGCACCTCATCCCGACGGGCCGGTCCGGCCGCTCCTCGCTGTCGCAGGACCAGGAGGCCCCTCATGCCTGAGCTCGACTTCGCCGGGCTGAACGCCGCCGCCCAGGCCGCTTTCAAGCCGCACTTCGACCAGGTGGCCGCGCGAGCCCGGCGGCGGCGCCGCCGGATCCTGACGGTCGCCACGCTGGCCCTGCTGGTGACCGGTTCGGGGGTCGCCGTGGCGGCCCGACCGGACGGCGGGGCCGCGCCCGCGCCCGGATTCGGCCCCGACCGCACCCCCGCCTTCATCCCCACCCCGGGCGGCACGCCCACCCCTGGCCCGGCTCGCCAGGTCCTCACCGGCCGCCCCTCCGCCGGCGACCTGGACCACGTCTACCTGCGCTGGACCGAGTGCCGTAACGGTTGCCCGCTGCGCTGGGCCGGCACCGACGACGGGGGCCGGCACTGGCGCACCGGGGCGTTGCCGGTCCCGGACGACGCGATGGTGGACCTGCGCGCGGTCGGGCCCCGCACCCTGGTCGCCTGGTACCTCTCCAGCTCCGCCCCCGACAGCCGGTCGGCCCGCTGGGCGGCGAGCAGCGACGGCGGGATCACCTGGCGGCAGGTCACCGTGCAGCAGGTGGGCGCGCTGCCGGCCGGCTGGCGGGTGCTTGCCCGTGAGCCCGGTCCGAGCGACGAGGCCCTCGTCGCCGTGGATCCGGTCACCGGGGACGTCGCGCAGCTCGCGAAGCGGTCCACGCTGCGCGCCGCGGTTGCCGTCGACAGCGTGCCGGCCATGGCCGGTCTCTGGGTCAGCGGCCGTACCGGTCAGGTCGTCGGCGACGGCGGCCGGATCATCTGGACCGGCAGCGCCGTCGAGGTGAGCCGCGACGGCGGCCGGACCTGGCGGCGACACCAGTTCCCCGACGGGCTGACCGCCTCCGACGACCTGGGCGGCCCCGCGGTGGCCACGCGGGACGGTCGCACCGTGTACGCGGTCGGGCGGGTCCGCGGCGCCCTGGTGGTGTGGCGCAGCACGGACGGCGGCGAGAAGTGGACGCGTACGGCCGGGACGGCCGACGTCGGGGAGCGCACGATCCGCGCGGCGCTGCGGCCCGACGGGGTGCTGATCGTCCAGGCCGGCATCTCGGCGGCGGAGGACCCGCTGATGTTCGCCAGTTCCGACGACGGCGCGACGCTGCGTCCCACCACCCTCGGACCGGGCGCCGACCCGCGACCGGTGTCCGGCGGGTACGTGCAGACCGGCTGGCCGGACAGCAAGGGCGCCTGGCTCTCCGCCGACGGCGTCACCTGGCGCTGGCTGGACCCGCCGGCGCTGCCCTGACCGGTGCTCCCGGCGGCGGCCGCCGCACCACCGCCGGGAGCCCTCTCACCCGGCCGTCGCCAGCGCGAACTCGGGCGCGTCGGCGGTGAGCACCGCCGTCCTTGCCGGCACGGCGAGCGCGTCCGCCAGCTCGGCGAGCATCCGGCGCACCGTCTCCGCCCCGCCCTCGTGCATCGCCTCGATGACCACCAGCACCTCACCGGTGCCGTGGCGGACCGCCGACCAGCCGCTCTGCCGGTGCGTCCAGCGCCGGGAGTGCGCCCGCCCGGCCGAGTCGGCGAAGACGAACTCGCCCGGCTCGGGGTGCTCCTCGTCCCCGCCGAGGGTCTGGTACGTCTCCTCGCCGGTGGCCGGGCGTACCGCGAGGTCGCCTGTGATCCGACCGACGTCGAGCACGGCCACCGGCACCGCGTACCCGAGGGAGAGGGCATTGCCCAGGTCGACCAGGGGGTGCAGGCGCGGCAGTTCGCCGTCGCGGCGGAAGCGGCGCAGCAGCGACTCGGCCGCGCACCGGTAGCGGGTCGGCGGCAGCCCCATCCGGGCGAAGGCCCGCCGCCACGCCTGGATCTCCGGGAACCCGCCCTCCGGGCCGGCGGCGAGACGGGCCCGGGCCGTATCGGCGTGGCGGGCCAGCGATCGTCCGATGTCGACGGTGCGGGCAACCCCGGTGACGTGCAGGACACCGCAGCTCAGCTCGGGGAACGTCGACCAGACCTGCGGCGAGTGCCGGAAACGCACGGGAGGCTCCTAACGGGCGGTGAGGGCCAGGCCGAGGCCGAGGGCGAGGAAGCTGCCGGCGAAGCCGTGCCGCAGCAGCCGGGTCAGCCGGGGCCGGGCGAGCACCCGGCGCCGGAGCGCGCCGGCCAGCACGGCGAAGCCGGCGAAGACGACGAGGGTGACCAGCATGAAGACGCTGCCGTGGACCAGCATTCGGGTCGTCGCGGCCGGCGAGTCCGGCGGCACGAACTGCGGTAGGAACGCCACGAAGAACACGGTCACCTTGGGGTTGAGCAGGTTCACCAGCACCGCGTCGCGGATCACCCGGGCGGCCGGCCGGGGCGGGCGTCCGTCGTCGACCGGCAGCGGGGCCCGCTCGCGCAGCGCGGACCAGGCCATCCAGAGCAGGTACGCCACGCCCAGCCAGGTCACCACCCGGTACGCCGGGGTGCCGGCGCGCAGCACGGCGGCGAGACCGGTGAGCGCGGCCGCCAGGTGCGGCAGGAGGCTCGCCGTGCAGCCGACCGCGGCGAGGAGCCCGGCCCGCCGGCCGGCGGCGAGCGCGGTGGAGAGCGTGTACACCACCCCGGTGCCCGGGGTGAGCACCACGACCAGCGTGGTCAACAGAAAGGCGATACTCACGACGTCCAGCCTGCGGCCATAATGGCCCGGTGGACAGGGCCAAACCGCACGAGGCCGACGGGTCCATAACGGCCGGTGCCGACTTCCTTCAGCTCGACGTGGGCGACGCCCCGCCCGGCGGCCGGGCCGACTGGCTGGCCGGGCGGCTGCGCGCCGCGATCGCCGACGGCTGGGTGCCGGTCGGTGCTCGCCTGCCGGCCAGCCGGGTCCTCGCCGCCGAGCTGGGCGTCTCCCGCGGCGTGGTGACCGAGGCGTACCAGCGGTTGACCGAGGACGGCCCCGTGGTGGGGCGGGGCCGGGCCGGGACCGTGGTGGTGGCAACCCCCGCCGCCGTGGTCACCCGGCCGCCGCGGCCGCCCGCCCGGGTCGAGGTGTTCGCCGCCCGGCCGGGCACCGACGTCTTCGACGCGCTGCGTACCGCCCCGGCGGAGCTGGACCTGACGCCCGGCGTACCCGATCTGGCGGCCTTCCCCCGCGCGGCCTGGCTGCGGGCGGAACGCGTGGTGCTGCACCGCCTCGCGCCCGCCGCCTTCGGCTACGGCGATCCGACCGGCACGCCCGCGCTGCGGCTGGCGGTCGCCACCTGGCTGGCCCGCAACCGGGGGATCCGGGTCGACCCGGCGGAGGTGGTGATCGTCGCCGGGGTGTCCCAGGCGCTCGGCCTGCTCGCCCAGGTGCTGCACGACGACGGGGTGCACACCGTGGCCGTCGAGGACCCCGGCTCCCTCGGCGTACGCCAGCACCTGCGCAACTGGCGGCTGGACACCCCACCCGTGCCGGTCGACGACCGCGGGCTCCGGGTCGACCGGCTGGCGGCGACCGGCGCCCCGGCGGTGATGCTCACCCTGGCGCACCAGTTCCCGACCGGCGCGGTGCTCGACGGTGACCGGCGCCGGGCCCTGCTGCGCTGGGCCGAGCGGGGTGGCCTGGTCATCGAGGACGACTACGACGCCGAGCACCGCTACGACCGGCCGCCGGTGCCGGCCCTGCGCGGCATGCTGCCCGAGCGGGTCTGCTACACCGGCAGCATCTCCAAGCTGCTCGCCCCGGCGCTGCGCATCGGCTGGGTGCTGGTGCCGTCCCGGCACCACGCCGCCCTGGTGGCCGCCAAGCGGATGGCCGACCTCGGCAACGCGGCCCTGCCCCAGCTCGTGCTGGCCGAGCTGATGGACTCCGGCGCGCTGGAACGGCACCTGCGGCTGTTGCGCCGCCGGCACGTCCGCCGCCGGGACGCGATGATCCGGGCGATCCGCGACCACCTGCCTGGGGCGGTCGTGCACGGCGCCGCCGCCGGCCTGCACCTGCTGGTCACCCTCCCCGGGGACGTCGACGACGCGGCGCTGGCCGCGGCGGCGCTGCGGCGGGGCGTCAAGGTGCAGCCCCTGTCGTGGCACGGGCAGCGACCGCAGCCCCCCGGCCTGGTGCTCGGCTACGCCGCCAACCCGCCCGGCGACATCGAACGCGGCATCACCGCCCTCGCCGCCGCCCGGCACGAACTCCGCTGACCGCGAACGCCCGTTGCGCGTCTCGGACGAGGTCGACCCGGACGCGAATCTCTTGATCAACCGGATGAGGGCGCTCCGGGGCGGTGGTAGAGGGCGGTGAGGGCGGCGGCGGTGTCGGCAAGCTGGTCGCGCAGGGCGGCGGGGGAGAGGACCTCCACCTCCGCGCCGAGCCGGAGCAGGTCACCGTGGGCGTGGGTGAGCGACTCGATGGGTACGACCGCCCGCACCCAACCGCCGTCGTCGGGTGGGCCGGCGGTGGCGTCCACGGCGGCGACCACCGCGTCGCTGGCGATCTCGCGCAGCCGCTCCCGGCCGCGCGGGGAGAGCCGGATGGTCGCCTCGTCCCGGTGCAGCCGGGCCCGGAAGTCCGTCACGTGCGCCCGCCACCAGCCGGGCAGGTCGAACTCGGGCCGGTCGAACGGCTCGTCCAGCGGGGTCAGGTCGAGGATCTGGTTGACCCGGTAGGTGGCCGGCTCGGGCCGGTCCGGCCGCGCGGCCACCACGTACCAGCGGCCGCCCTTGAGCACCAGCCCGTACGGCTCGAGCACCCGGGTCACCTCGCCGCTCCAGCTCCGGTAGCGCACCCGGACCCGGTGCTGCCGCCACACCGCCTCGGCGGCCGGGGCCAGGTACGGCGACGGGTCGCCGTCGGAGTACCAGCCGGGGGTGTCCAGGTGGAACCGTTCCTGGAGCCGGGCGGCCCGGTCGGCGAGCGGGGGCGGCAGCGCGGCCCGCAGCTTGAGTTGCAGGGTGGCGACGACCGGCTGGTAGCCCAGCTCGGCGGCCGGCCCGGGCAGCCCGGCGAAGAGCAGCCGGTCGGCCTCCTCGGCGGTGAGGCCGGTCAGCCGGGTCCGCCAGCCGTCGACGAGCTGGTAGCCGCCGGCGTGGCCGGCTTCCCCGTACAGCGGGATGCCGGCGGCGTGCAGCGACTCTACGTCCCGGTAGACGGTGCGCACCGAGACCTCCAGCCGGCGCGCCAGCTCGGCGGCGGTGAGCCGTCCGTGGGCCTGGAGCAGCAGCAGGATCGAGAGGAGACGACTGGCCCGCATTCCACTGACAGTAGCTGTCAGGGGAGTGGCCCTACCGTCCCGGCATGGCCTTTCACGACAAGGAACTGACCGTGCCGGAGACCCTGGAGGTCGCCGGCCGGCACGTCAAGCGCTACCACATCGATCAGCCGGACCGCCGCCTCGAACCCGCCGTGGTGGAGGCCGCGTACGCCTACCTGCCGAAGCTGCTGCCCGAGCCGGACGGGGGCACCCCGCCGGCGAGCTGGGTGGTGCTGCACCGGGGCGCGGACACCGGGGCGTACCTGCTGGCGTACAGCTGGTTCTGGGACAACGTGGTCGAGTGCCGGATCGCGATCGCCGGCCAGCCCGCCCTCGACTGCCCGGACGACGACCCGGCGCACTTCGTCCCGCTGGACCGCCCCGGCGTGGGCTGCGTCTGGGAGCTGGGCGTGCTGGAGCACGAGCGCGCCGCCTGGGTCCGGCACGTCCTCGCCCCCGACCGGCCGGACCTGGCCGGCTACCTGGCCGACAGCCGCGCCGAGGGGCCGGTGGGCCACTGATGGGCGACTTCGACTTCTTCGTCGGCAGCTGGGACGTGACCAGCCGACGGCTGCGCAAGCGGCACGTCGGCAGCGACGAGTGGGACGAGTTCCCCGGCACCTCGGTCGCGCGCTCCTTCTTCGCCGGCGCCGGCAGCTTCGACGAGATCCACTTCCCGACCCAGGGCTTCTCCGGGTCGACGATCCGGATCCGCGACGTGCAGACCGGGCTCTGGTCGATCTACTGGATGAACAGCCGGCGGGGGGTCCTGGAACTGCCGCCGGTGGTGGGCCGGTTCGTCGACGGCGTCGGCACCTTCTACGGCGACGACACCGACGAGGGGCGGCCGATCCGGTGCCGGTTCATCTGGTCGGCGATCACGCCCGCCTCCTGCCGCTGGGAGCAGGCGTTCTCCACGGACGGCGAACGCACCTGGGAGACGAACTGGGTTATGGAGTTCAGCCGAGCCGGTTGACCGCTCAGGCCGGCGGCGGCGTGGTCGTCCGGTAGATCGCGGTCAGCCAGACGTCGAGCAGCACGTCGACCACGTCCCGCTCGGCCACCGCCGGTCCGTCCCCGGCGAAGGTGGCGTACCAGACACGTTCGTTCATCGAGTTCAGCGCGATGGCGAGGTCCCGGGCGGGCAGCCCGTCCGGGGCCGCGCCGCGGCGGCGTTCGCCCTCGATGGCCGCCTCGACCGCGCGGACCCAGCGCTCGAGGACCTCGGCCCAGAGCCGGCGCACCTCGGCGTTGGTGCCGCGGACCTGGGCGCAGGCCAGCACCAGCGCGCGGTGACCGCCGAAGGTGGCGTGGAACCGGGAGATCAGCTCCCGCCAACGGGCGCGCGGGTCCTCGGCGAGCCGGTCCAGCACGTCGCCCGCGGCGGTGTTCGCCTCCTCGGTGACCCGGTCGAGCAGGGTGAGCAGCACCGCGTCCTTGGACGGGAAGTAGAAGTAGAACGTCGGCCGGGAGATGCCGGCGCCCTTCGCCAGGTCGTCGATGGAGATGTCGCCGAAGGCGCGCCGTTCCAGCAGCCGTTCGGCGGTGGCGAGGATGGCCAGCTCCCGGTCGTCGCCGGCGGAGCGGCCCGATCGCCGTCCGCGCGTCGGCGCGGCCCCGGTCGGCGTACGGGCGGTGGTCATGTGGGCTGATGCTACACCCGCTCAACACCCTGTCGATACGACTCGACAGGGTGTTGACTGGCGTCGACAGGGGTGGATAGGGTCCGGTTCGACCGCCGCCCGAACGGGAGATGCCATGGCCTCCGACCACGTCGACGTCCTCATCGTCGGTGCCGGGCTGTCCGGCATCGGCGCCGCCGTCCACCTGCAACGCGAGTGTCCCGGCAAGACGTACGCCGTGCTGGAGGCCCGGGACGCGATCGGCGGCACCTGGGACCTGTTCCGCTACCCGGGCATCCGCTCCGACTCCGACATGTACACCCTCGGCTACTCCTTCAAGCCGTGGACCAACCCGAAGGCGATCGCCGACGGCGACTCCATCCGGGAGTACGTGCGGGAGACCGCCCGGGAGCACGGCGTGTCGGAGCACATCCGCTTCCACCACCGGGTGATCCGCGCCGAATTCGACAGCGCCACCGCGCGCTGGACGGTCCACGCCCACCGCGCCGACACCGGCGAGCACGTGGTCCTCACCTGCGCGTTCCTGTTCACCTGCTCCGGCTACTACGGCTACGACGAGGGCTACACCCCCGAGTTCCCCGGCGTCGAGCGCTACACCGGCCGGCTGGTGCACCCGCAGCACTGGCCGGAGGACCTCGACTACGCCGGCAAGCGGGTGGTGGTCATCGGCAGCGGCGCCACCGCGGTCACCCTGGTCCCGGCGATGGCCGAGCAGGCCGGGCACGTCACCATGCTCCAGCGCTCACCCACGTACGTCATCTCGCTGCCCTCGCGCGACGCGCTTGCCGACGCCCTGCGGCGCCGCCTCCCCGCGAAGGCCGCGTACGCGGTGGTGCGTTGGAAGAACGTCGTGCTCGGGGTGGCCAACTTCCAGCTCAGCCGGCGCGCCCCCGGCCTGGTGAAGAAGTTCCTGCGCCGGGCCGCCCAGGGCAAGCTGCCGGTCGGCTACGACATCGACCGGCACTTCTCGCCCCGCTACGACCCCTGGGACCAGCGGCTCTGCGTGGTGCCCGACGGCGATCTCTTCACCGCGGTCAGCCAGGGCCGGGCCGAGGTGGTCACCGACACCATCGACACCTTCACCGAGCGGGGCATCCGACTCACCTCCGGTGCGGAACTGCCCGCCGACATCGTGGTCACCGCCACCGGCCTGAACCTGCTCGCCCTCGGCGGCATGCGGATCGCGGTGGACGGCGCCGAGGTCGACCTGGCGCAGACCGTCGCCTACAAGGGCATGATGCTCTCCGGCGTGCCGAACTTCGCCATGACCATCGGCTACACCAACGCCTCCTGGACGCTGAAGGCCGACCTGGTGGCCAGCTACGTCTGCCGGCTGCTGCGCCACCTCGACGCCACCGGCCAGCAGGTGGTCACCCCGCTCGCGCCGGCCTCCGGCGACCTGGTGCCGATCATCGACCTGCAGTCCGGGTACGTGCTGCGCGCCGTGGACCAGCTGCCCAAGCAGGGCCCGAATGCCCCCTGGCGGCTGCACCAGAACTACCCCCGGGACGTGCTGCTGATGCGGCACGGCCGGCTCACCGACGAGGGCGTCCGGTTCTCCCGGGCCGCCACGCCCGCCACCGACGGCGCGGCCGAGCGGCCCGCGCCCGTCGCCTGACTCCGAGGAGCGCACCGCATGCGTGACTTCGTCTTCCCCGGTGGCACCGCGGTGCTCACCGGCGCGGCCAGCGGCATCGGCGAGGCCCTGGCGCACGGGCTGGCCCGGCGCGGCGCCGACCTGGTCCTGCTCGACCGGGACGCCGAGCGGCTCGACGCCGTGGTCGCGGCGATCCGCGCGGCCCACCCCGACCGGCGGATCGAGACCCACCTGGTGGACCTCGCCGACCCCGAGGCCACCGACCGGGTGGCCGCGGAGATCCGCCGCGCGCACCCACGGATCCGGCTGTTGGTCAACAACGCCGGGGTGGCGCTGGGCGGCCGGTTCGACCAGGTCACCCTGGAGGAGTTCCTCTGGGTCATCGAGATCAACTTCCGGGCCGTGGTCCGGCTGACCCACGCCCTGCTGCCCGCGCTCAAGGCCGAGCCGGGCGCCCACCTGGTCAACGTCTCCAGCCTCTTCGGACTGATCGCGCCCCCCGGCCAGGCGGCGTACTCGGCGAGCAAGTTCGCGGTGCGCGGCTTCACCGAGGCGCTGCGGCACGAGCTGGTGGACGACGGGATCGGCGTCACGTCCGTGCATCCGGGCGGGATCCGCACCCGGATCGCGCAGAGCGCCCGGGTGGGCAGCGGCGTCTCCCGCGAGGAGTACGAGGCCGGCCGCAAGCAGTTCGAGAAGCTGCTCTCCATGGACCCGGCGAAGGCCGCTGAGGTGATCCTGCGCGGCGTGCACCGCCGGCGTGGCCGGGTGCTGATCGGCTGGTCGGCGAAGCTGCCCGACCTGCTGGGCCGGCTCGCCCCCGCCTCGTACGGGAAGGTCCTGGCCCTCGGGATGCGACCGAAGCCGGCCCCGGTGCCCGCGCCCCGACCCGCCCCGGAACCCGTCGCGCCGGAATCCGTCGCGCCCGACCCCGGGCGGTCGGCATGACCGTCGCCCTGCCGCCCGCCGACGAGCTGGCCGTGGCCGGCCGGCGGGTCCGCTGCCGGATCGCCGGCGAGGGCCCGCCGGTGGTGTTGCTGCACGGCATCGGCCGGACCCTCGAGGACTTCACCGCCCTGCACGCCGCGCTGGCCCGCGACCATCGGGTGCTCGGCGTCGACCTGCCCGGGCACGGCGGCTCCGCGCCGCTGGACGCGCCGCACACCCTGCCCGTCCTGGCCACCGCCGTCGCCGGGTTCCTGGACGCCGCCGGGGTCACCGGCCCGGTCCACCTGGTCGGCAACTCCCTCGGTGGGGCGGTGGCCATGCGGCTCGCCGCCGACCAGCCCGCGCGGGTGGCGAGCCTGGTGCTGGTCAACAGCGCCGGTTTCGGCCGGGAGGTGACGGTCGCGCTGCGGGTGCTGGCCGTGCGCCCGATCGCCCGGTTGCTGCTGCGGCCGCACCCGGCGCTCGCCCGCCGCACCGAACGGGCCATCTTCTTCGACCCGATCTACGTCACGGAGGAGCGGATCGCCACCGCGCTGGCCGCGGCCCGCCAGCCGCACGCCGCTCGGGTGATGCTGGAGCTGGTCCGGAGCCTGGGCACCTGGCGGGGCGTACGCCCCGAGTGGCGGGCCGAGCTGCTCGCCGCGGTCGCCGCTCTCGACCTGCCCACCCTGCTCGTCTGGGGCGACCGGGACCTGATCCTGCCCGCCAGCCACCTGACCAACGCGCGTACCCGGCTGCCGGGGGCCCGTCACCACCTGTTCCCGGACACCGGGCACATGCCGCAGATCGAGCGGGCCGCGGAGTTCGAGGCCCTGGTCAGGCGGTTCTGGTCGGAGTCCGGTGCCGCCGGACCAGCGTGACGGTCACCAGGACGAGCAGCACCCCGGCGACCACGTCGACCGGCGCGGCGAGCCACGGCGCCACCAGCACCAGCAGCGCCGCGCCGGGGAACAGGACCAGGTCCACGCCGCGCTTGCCCCGCAGATGCAGCGCCCAGAGGGCGAGCAGGTAGACCGCGACCGGCACGGCGGTGGCGTAGCCGACGAGCCGGCCGGAGACGTGCGCGGCGTGCAGCTCGTGGTCCACCGCCACGGCCAGCCCGGCGCCCACCGCGGCGACCGCCGCGAAGATCAGGTAGTGGCCGTAACCCCAGGACAACGCGCCCCGCAGCGACTCGGGCGGCAGCGGGCTGGGCCGGTCGAAGTAGAGCCACCAGAGCGCGAAGACGATCACGATGCCGGCCGCGGCCAGGGACCACAGCTCCGGGTTGCCGGCGTCCACCCCGCTCTGGATCGCCAGTGACGTGGAGAGCACCACCTCGCCGAGCACGATCAGGGTGAACAGCTGGAACCGCTCGGCGATGTGGTGCGGGTGCCAGGTGGTCCGGCCGCGCCGTTCGGCCACCACCGGCACCAGCAGGTCGGCCAACGCCAGCACCAGGAACACCGCCAGGCCACCCTCGTCCGGCAACAGCAGGCGCAGCAGCCAGCCGAGCTGCACCACGGTGACCCCGGCCGCGAACGTCACCGCGGTGGCCCGGCGCTCCGGGTCGCCGGCCGCGGCCCGCAGCCAGTTCACCACGGCGGCCAGCCGCATCACCACGTATCCGTAGGTGATCGTGGTGAAGTCGGCGTCGGTGAACGCGCGCGGCACCCCGGCGGCGAGGATCAACGCTCCGGTGATCTGCACCAGCGTGGTCAACCGGAAGATGTCGTCGTCCGTGTCGTACGCGGAGGCGAACCAGGTGAAGTTCATCCAGGCCCACCAGATCGCGAAGAACACGGTCAGGTAGCTGACCAGGGCGTGCCCGAGGTGCCCGGCCGCGACGTCGTGGTGCAGGCCGGCGGCCGCCTGCGCCACCGCGACCACGAAACAGAGGTCGAAGAAGAGCTCCAGCGGGGTCGCCGCCCGGTGCTCCTCGTCGGGCCGGCGGGCCCGCATCGGCCGGTGCCAGGCGCGGACGGGCGCGGTGGTGGTCAATCCGGGCTCCTCGCCGACGGCCGGTCAGCTGCGTGCCCACGATAACCAGCTCAGCCGGCCGTCGAGCCGGCGAGCGGGCAGGGATTACGCCATCGGGGACGGTCGACGTCGCACCGGCTGGCGCTGCCCGCCGTCCCGGGCCGCCGGATTTCCGCCGCCGGGCAGGTGCGGCCCGGCCCCCGGCGGGGAAAGTCCTCGGCATGTCCGAGGTGAGCCTCTTCCTGGCCGGTGACGTGATGACCGGCCGGGGCGTGGACCAGATCCTGCCCCACCCGGGGCCGCCCACCCTCTGGGAGCAGGCCGTCACCGACGCCCGCCGCTACGTGGAGCTCGCCGAGTCGGTGGGTGGGCCGGTGCCGTGCCCGGCCCCGCCGGAGTGGCCGTGGGGCGACGCGCTGCCGCTGCTCGACGAGGAGCGCCCGGACGTGCGGATCGTCAACCTGGAGACGGCGGTGACCGCGCGGGGCGAGCACGCCGCCGGCAAGGGCATCCACTACCGGATGCACCCGGCGAACCTGCCCTGTCTGACCGCCGCCCGCCTCGACGTCTGCGCGCTGGCCAACAACCACGTGCTCGACTTCGGCCCGACCGGGCTCGCCGACACCCTGGACACCCTGCACGGGGCGGGCATCCGGACCGCCGGCGCGGGCCGGGACGCCGAGGAGGCGTGGCGGCCGGCCGCGGTGCCGCTGCGTGACGGTCGCCGGCTGCTGGTCTGGTCGGTGGGCGCCCCGTCCAGCGGGGTGTTCCCGCAATGGGCCGCCGCGGGCGGGCGGCCCGGGGTGGCCTACCTGCCGGAGACCTCGGTGGCCGCGGCGGAGGCGCTCGCCGACCGGATCGCGCACGCGGCCGGGGCGACGGACCTGGTGGTGGTCTCCGTGCACTGGGGCTCCAACTGGGGCCATGAGGTGCCGGACGAACACGTCGCGTTCGCCCACGCGCTGATCGACGCCGGCGTGCACGTGGTGCACGGCCACTCGTCGCACCACCCCCGGCCGATCGAACGGTACCGGGGGCGGCTGGTCCTGTACGGGTGCGGCGACCTCATCGACGATTACGAGGGGATCGGCGGGCAGGAGGAGTACCGCCCGGAGCTGCGGCTGCTGCTCCTGCCCGCGCTCGACGCGGAGACCGGCGAGCTGTGCCGGCTGCGGCTGTTGCCGGTCCGGATGCGGCGGATGCGCCTGGAGCCGGCCGCCCCGGCCGAGGCCCGCTGGCTCGCCGATCTCCTCAACACCCTCGGCACGCCCTACGACACCCGCTTCGCCCTCACCGACACCGCCATCACCCTCACCCCCTGACCCGTTCTCCTCGGCGATCTCGCTCTCCTGCTGGGGCAGTGGGGTGGGCTGGGTCACGGTCCGCCGGCCGGGTGGACGGCGGGGAAGCGTTGAGGCGCATCATAGATACATGACGCATACGAGCGCTGCCGTGCCGGGCGTCCGGGCCACCGCGCCGTCCGCCGCCGAGCGGGCCTATCAGCACCTCAAGCGGGCCATCCTGGAGCAGGTCTACCCGGGCGGGCTGCTCGTCAGCGAGGGTGAGATCGCCGAGGCGGCGGGCGTCTCCCGCACCCCGGTCCGCGAGGCGCTGCTGCGCCTGGAGACCGAGGGCCTGGTCAAGCTCTACCCGAAGCGCGGCGCGCTGATCCGGCCCGTCTCGGCACGCGAGATCGCCGACGTCATCGAGGCCCGGCGTCTGGTGGAGCTGCACGCCGCCGAGCGGGTCTGGCCCCGCCGCGCCGAACTCCGGTCCGACCTCGCCCGCTGGCTCGACGAGATGCGCCGGGCGCACACCGCCGGCGACATCACCGCGCTGATGGCGGCCGACCGGGCGTTCCACGCCACGGTGGTGGAGGCGGCCGGCAACGAGATCCTCGCCGAGCTCTACCACCGGCTGCGCGACCGGCAGATCCGGATGGGGGAGGCCGGTTTCCGGCTCTCGCCCGGCTGGGCCGAGGTGGTCCTCGCCGAGCACGGCCGCCAGCTCGCCGCCCTCGACGGCGACGACCCGCAGGTGTGGCTGGACGCGGTCGCCGCCCACATCGACAACGCCGCGACCGTGCTGCGGACACTGCGGTGAGCGCCGCCGTCCGTACGGTCGCCCCGGGCCGCCCCGCCGCCCTGGTCTACGCCGTCGCGGTCACCGCGTACGTGGTCGCCGTGTTCCACCGCAGCTCGCTCGGCGTCACCGGCGTCGACGCGGCGGACCGCTTCCACATCAACGCCGCCACCCTGGCCACCTTCACCGTCGCCCAGCTCGGCGTGTACGCGGCCATGCAGGTGCCGGTCGGCGTGCTGCTGGACCGGTTCGGCTCGCGCCGGATGCTGCTGGCCGGCGGCGCGCTCATGGTCGCCGGCCAGCTCTGCTTCGCCGTCGCCACCGACGTCCGGCTCGCCGTCGCCGCCCGGGTGCTGGTCGGCCTCGGCGACGCGACGACCTTCATCAGCGTGCTGCGGATCGTGGCGTTCTGGTTCCCCGGCCGACGCAACCCGCTGCTCGTGCAGCTCACCGGCACCATCGGGCAGCTCGGCGCGGTGCTCGGCGCCGTACCCCTGGTGGCGCTGCTGCACCAGGCCGGCTGGACGCCCGCGTTCCTCACCGCCGCCGCGCTCGGCGCGACCGTGCTGCTGGTGGTCCTCGTCGCGGTCCGGGACGCCCCGCACGCCGAGCACCCCGGCGTCGTCGCCGCCGACCTGGCCACCGTCCGGCGGCAGCTCGCCGAGGCCTGGGCCCAGCCGGGCACCCGCCTGGGCCTGTGGTCCCACTTCGTCACCCAGTTCTCCGGCTCGGTCTTCGCGCTGCTCTGGGGCTATCCGTTCCTGGTCCAGGGGCAGGGCTTCTCGCCCACCGCGGCGGCGTCGCTGCTCACCCTGATGACCGTGGTGACCCTGGTCTGCGGCCCAGTGATCGCGCACCTGTGCGCCCGGCACCCGTTCCACCGCTCGGTGGTGGTCTTCGCGATCACCGCCGGCACCGCCGCCGTCTGGGCGGTCGTGCTGGCCTGGCCGGGTCGCGCGCCGCACTGGCTGCTGGTGACCCTCGTCGTGGTGCTCGCGGTCAACGGCCCCGGCTCGGTCATCGGCTTCGACTACGCCCGCACCTTCAACCCGGTGCACCGGATCGGCAGCGCCACCGGGATCGTCAACGTCGGCGGGTTCGTCGCCTCGATCCTGCTGGTGCTCGCCGTCGGCGTGGTGCTCGACCTGGCCACCCCGGCCGGCCGGAGCACCCCGCCGCTGGCCGCGTTCCGCTGGGCGTTCGCCGTGCAGTACCTGCTCTGGGGCGTCGGCGCGGTCCAGGTGCTGCGCTACCGCAACGCCGCCCGCCGCCGGTACGCCGCCGAACGCACCGCCGTCCCGGTTCCCGCGCCGGTCGGCGCCTGACCGCCTCGACGCAGACGGTCGGCCGCGGTCAGTGGCTGAGCCGGCGGTGGGTGAGCGAGTCCAGCATCAGGGTGAGCCCCGCGCCGACCAGCCAAACGTCCTTGGCCAGGCCGATGCCCGCCTGGGTGGGCTTCAGGCTGTGTGGCTCCCGCATGCCCGGCGTCTTCAGGTAGAGCTGCACCAGCCCGGCCCCGAACGCGGTCAGCGCCGCGCCGGCCAGCAGCGACGGGATGAAGGGCGCCAGCAGCGCGCCGCCCAGCGCCAGCTCGGCCCGGGACAGCAGCTTGGCGAACCGGTCCGGCTCGAACTGCCGCAGCTGCGGGATCGCACCGACCGCCATGCCGTGCATCCCGGCCGCGGCCTCACCCTCCAGGCTGCGCTTGCCGAGCCCGGAATTCAGGATGAACGCGCCGATGCTGACCCGGAGCGGCGCATGCGTCAATTTCATGATCACTCCCGTCGGGTGCGGAGAACCGGGCCCCCGCGTACCCCGAGAAGGGCGGGATAACCCGCCGCGAAGCGGTGGGCCGGTGGCGGTGATCGGCGGTAGGTTCGCGGGGGAATCAGACCGACACAGGCGGGAGGCAGCGTGAGTCAGGAAGTCCGGGGAGTCGTGTCGCGGCGCAAGGGCGCGCCGGTCGAGGTCACCACGATCGTGGTGCCCGATCCGGGGCCCGGCGAGGCGGTGGTCCGCGTCCAGTCCTGCGGGGTGTGCCACACCGACCTGCACTACCGGGAGGGCGGCATCAACGACGACTACCCGTTCCTCCTCGGTCACGAGGCGGCCGGCGTGGTCGAGCAGGTGGGAGCGGGGGTCACCGACGTCGCCCCCGGCGACTTCGTGGTGCTCAACTGGCGGGCGGTCTGCGGGCAGTGCCGTGCCTGCCGGCGGGGCCGCCCCTGGTACTGCTTCAACACCCACAACGCCGCGCAGAAGATGACCCTCAGCGATGGCACCGAACTCTCGCCCGCCCTGGGCATCGGCGCGTTCGCCGAGAAGACCCTGGTCCACGCCGGGCAGTGCACCAAGGTCGACCCCTCCGTCCGGCCCGCGGCGGTCGGCCTGCTCGGCTGCGGCGTGATGGCCGGCCTCGGCGCGGCGATGAACACCGGCCAGGTGACCCGGGGCGACTCCGTCGCGGTGATCGGCTGCGGCGGCGTCGGCGACGCGGCGGTGGCCGGCGCGGCGCTGGCCGGGGCGACCACGATCATCGCGGTGGACACCGACTCCCGCAAGCTCGACTGGGCCCGCAAGTTCGGCGCCACGCACACCGTCAACGCCTCCGAGGACGACCCGGTCGAGGCGATCCGCGCCGCCACCGGCGGCTTCGGCGCCGACGTGGTGATCGACGCGGTGGGCCGCCCGGAGACCTGGAAGCAGGCGTTCTACGCCCGGGACCTGGCCGGCACCGTCGTGCTGGTGGGCGTGCCCACCCCGCAGATGAAGGTCGAGCTGCCGCTGCTGGACGTCTTCGGCCGCGGCGGCGCGCTCAAGTCCAGCTGGTACGGCGACTGCCTGCCCAGCCGGGACTTCCCGATGCTCACCGCGCTCTACCAGCAGGGCCGACTGGACCTCGACGCGTTCGTCACCGAGGAGATCGCCCTCGACCAGGTCGAGGAGGCGTTCACCCGGATGCACCACGGCGACGTGCTCCGCTCGGTGGTGGTGTTCCCGTGACCGCCCGGGTCGACCACACCGTCACCTCCGGCACGTTCTCCCTCGACGGGCAGACCTTCGACGTCGACAACAACGTCTGGGTGATCGGCGACGACGCGGAGTGTGTCGTGGTCGACGCGCCGCACGACGTGGCGGCCATCCGCAGGCTCGTCGGCGATCGCCGGCTGGTCGCCATCCTGGCCACCCACGCCCACGACGACCACGTACGGGTGGCGCCCGAGCTGTCCCGCGCCACGGGCGCCCCGGTGCTGCTGCACCCCGCCGACCGGGTGCTGTGGGACCTGGTCCACCCGGACACCCCGCCGGACGGGGAGCTGATCGAAGGCGAGGCCGTCCCGGTGGGCGGCACCAGCCTGCGCGTGCTGCACACCCCCGGCCACAGCCCCGGCGCGTGCAGCCTCTACGCCCCCGAGCTCGGCGCGGTGTTCACCGGCGACACCCTCTTCGCCGGCGGGCCCGGCGCCACCGGCCGCTCCTACAGCGACTTCGGCACCATCATCGAGTCGATCCGGACCGGGCTGCTCACTTTGCCGCCGGAGACCGTCGTCCATACCGGACACGGCGACGACACCACCATCGGTGCCGAGGCGCCCCACCTCGACGAGTGGATCGCCCGCGGCCACTGAGCCGACCGCCCCGGCCGGGTCGCCGGCCCGGCCGGGTGGGTCAGCGCTCGCCGTCGAGCACCGGCTTGAGGTCGAGTACGGGGGTGCCGTCCAGCGCCTCCAGGTCGGCCACCCGCACCCGTACGCCGTCGACCTGGCGGACCCGCACCCGGTGCAGGCCGATCGGGTTCGGCCGGTGCGGCGAGCGGGTGGCGAACACGCCGGTCTCGGGGCGGGACAGGTCGCCGCGCGGGTGCACCACCAGCACGTCCCGGTCGGCCCGGTCCAGCCAGGTCAGCACCAGCACGTCCGCGCCGGCGTGCAGGCCGTCCAGCGCCGGGGCGTACGCCTCGTCGAAGACCAGCCACGCCTCCGGCGCCCCCTCGTCGCCCTGCTTCGGCGCGGTCGCCGGATCGGTCAGCGGGGACGCCACCCGCCCGACCGGACGCAGGGGATAGCCGGCGTCGTTCATGGACCCTCCCGCAGCATGTGCAGCCGGACCGTGGTGCCGGCCGCCGACGTGTGCACCAGCACCAGGTCGCAGAGCGCGTGCACGATCACGAGGCCCCGACCGCCGACGCCGTCGGGCGCCGGGGTGAGTCGCCCGGCCAGCGGGTCGGAGAGCCGGCCGTCGTCGCGGATCTCGCAGACCAGGTGACTGTCGGTCCGCCACACCTGCAGCGTGCCCGCGCCGCCGGCGTGCACGATGCTGTTGGCGGCCAGCTCGGTCACCGCGATCTGCAGGTCGGCGACCCGTTCGGTGTCCAGGCCGGCGCCGGCCGCCCGGTCGGCCACGAACCGGCGCACCAGTGCGAGGCTCTCCAGGCCGTAGCGGAGCACGGCGACCGGTTCGGCCGGCACGGGCAAGGGCTGGTTGTGCCGCTGCGCCACCTCGGCCGGCGCGTAGCCGGCGGTGGGCCGGCTGCCGCCGCCGTCCAGTAGCAGCGGATGGGTGCGGCGGGCCTCCGCGAGCACCCCCGGCGCCAGCCGGCCCGCGTCGTACGGGCACAGCACACTCACCTCGCGGCCCGCCAGCGCCCAGTTGATCGCGGCTTCGTGCTGCGCGCAGGCCGGGTACTCCTGGGCGGTGCGTCCCGGCCAGACCGGCTCCCCGACGATGCGTACCCGGTGCCCGGGGTGCCGGTTCGCGAACGCCTGCAGCACCCACGGCAGGATCCGGCCCGGGTTCCGCCCGGCCCGGGCCATGTCGGTCCAGCGGACGGCGTCGCCGTCCGTGCCCAACGCGGCGCGGATCAGCGCCAGCTGCGGGCCGGGCGTGACCACCAGCACCGGCTCACCGGCGGCCAGTCCTTCCTGGACGAACGGCACGACCGTGGCCAGCATGCTCGTCGGGTCGGGGTAGAGGAGAAGTTCGTGGCGCAGGCCGGTGGCGTTGGTACCGCAGGGTGCGGTCATGCCCGCGAGCCCGTCGGGGTTCCGCTGTCGAGCAGGCCCAGCAGCCGGCTCAGCGCCGGCCGGCAGCCCACCAGCCGGATGCCGGTGGCGCTGCTCCGGTCGGCCCGGACCAGCGCGGTCGCGGCACCCACGTCGGCGAAGCTCAGCTCGGAGACGTCCAGCACCGGCGCCCGGCTCGCCGCCCCGACGCCCGTCACGTCGTTCAGCACCGCGGTGAACGCCTCCCGGTTGCTCTGGTCCACCTCGCCCACCAGCCGCAGGCCCGGCGGGTCGGTCATCCGGTACGCCCGCAGCAACGGCGACCAGGTCCGATCGCTCTCCGGCGCGGCGGTCCCCGGGTGGGCGGCGGCGAGGGCCCGCAGCCGGTCGGCGGGGAACAGCCGCCGGTCGTACAGGCACAGGCCGGCGATCCGCGCGTCCAGGAAGTGCGGGTTGAGCGCCGACTCGTACCGGTGGAGCTCGTCCAGCGTGGTGCGGCTGCGCAGCACCCAGGACATGTCCCCGCAGAGCCGCACCCCCGGGTAGCCCTCGCGCTGCCCCCGGGTGACCTCGTCCACCACGGCGGCCACCAGCGCCTCCGGCACCAGCCGCTCGCCCGACAGGTACCTCTCCGCCGCCGGCACGACCTGCAGCTGCCCGGCCGCCACAGCGGCCTCGGCCGACACCCCGGCAGCCTGGACGCGGGCCCGCAGCGCCTGGGGGGTCGACGAGTCGGTGAAGCAGATGACCTTGTGGCCGAGGCGCAGGCCGGTGGCCGCGAAGCGGCCGGCGACGTTGAGAGCCGCCCCCTCGTCGTCGTAGGTCCAGCAGACGTGGTCGCCCAGGCGAATCTGGTCGACCACGGAAGTACCAGTCACGATCCTCGCTTCCGGTCGGCGCGCCCTCACTCTAACGCCGGGCTGACCGTCGACATAGCCGACAGGTTCGCTGACCTGCTTGCCCGCTCCGGCCGGCGAGGCTAATCTGGCCATGGACCCGGATGCCGGCGCTCGGCGCCACCCGGAGTCCGAATCCCCGCCCCGCCGGCCCGACCCCGGCGCCCGCGAGTTACGCGTTCCTTCTTCCACCGACGGCTGACAGCCGCCGGAGTCGCTCGTGCGCCGTCCGACCCAGCCCGGGGGCCGACGGCCTGCGCCGCCGTTCCCCGCCCGGCCGAGCCCGCCGAGGCGCCGCTCGGCGCTCACCCGCGGGGTACTGCGCTCGAGTCATCCCCGCACCCCACCCTCTTCCCGCCCGCCGCACGGGCGACATACCAGGAAAGGCATTTCGATGAACACGGACACCACCGTGCCGGCTCCGGTCGCCGGCATTCTGCACACAGTGGACGATTACGCCCTGCTCCGGGTCGACGGCTACCTGTCCTCGCCCGCCGACGTCCACGTCACCGCCGCCCAGCTGCGCCGCTACGGCCTGCGCCCCGGCGACCTGGTCACCGGGGCCGTCGGCGCCGCTCCGCGCCGGGGCCGGCACGCCCCGCTGGTCCGGCTCGACACCGTCAACGGGATGGAGCCGGAGGAGGCGAGGCGTCGGCCGGAGTTCTACAAGCTCACTCCGCTGTACCCGCAGGAGCGGCTGCGGCTGGAGACCGAGCCGCACATCCTGACCACCCGGGTGATCGATCTGGTGATGCCGATCGGCAAGGGGCAGCGGGCGCTGATCGTGTCGCCGCCGAAGGCCGGTAAGACGATGGTGCTGCAGGCGATCGCGAACGCGATCACCCGCAACAACCCGGAGTGCCACCTGATGGTGGTGCTGGTCGACGAGCGGCCGGAAGAGGTCACCGACTTGTCTCGGTCGGTGAAGGGCGAGGTCATCGCGGCCACGTTCGACCGTCCGCCGCAGGACCACACCACGGTGGCGGAGCTGGCGATCGAGCGGGCGAAGCGCCTGGTCGAGCTGGGGCACGACGTGGTCGTGCTGCTCGACTCGCTGACCCGGCTCGGCCGTGCCTACAACCTCTCCGTCCGCTCGGCCGGGCGTACGCTCTCCGGCGGGGTGGACGTGGCGGCGCTCAACCCGCCGAAGCGGCTGCTCGCCGCGGCGCGCAACGCCGAGGAGGGCGGCTCCCTCACCATCCTCGCCACGGCACTGGTGGAGACCGGGTCGGCCGCGGACACGCTCATCTACGAGGAGTTCAAGAGCACCGGCAACGCCGAGCTGAAGCTGGACCGCGCGCTGGCCGATCGGCGTACCTATCCGGCGGTGGACATCCGCGCCTCCGGCACCCGCCGGGAGGAGCTGCTGCTGACCGACGTGGAGCGGCGGCGACTGCGCGGGCTGCGGTCCGCACTGTCCCAACTGGACCGCCAGCCGGCGCTGGAGCAGCTGCTGCGCCAGCTCGCCGCCACCCCGGGCAACCCGCAGTTCCTGGCCCGGCTCGGCGCGACCGCCCACGGCTAGGATCGGGCGTCATGACGGACCCTCGGGACGACCGGCCGCCGACCGTACGCCAGCTTCGCCTCGTGGTCGAGGCCGACGACTACGACGCGGCGGTCGCCTTCTTCCGCGACGCCCTCGGGCTCCCCGAGGAGGCGGCGTACTCCGGGGGCGAGGGTGCTCGGGTGGTGATCCTGGAGGCGGGCCGGGCCACCCTGGAGCTGGCCAACCCGGTACAGAAAACGCATGATCGACGAGGTGGAGGTCGGCCGGCAGGTCGCGCCCCGCCTGCGGGTGGCGTTCGAGGTGGACGACAGCCGCGCGGTGACCGAACGCCTGGTCGCCGCCGGTGCCCGCGAGGTCGCTCCGCCAACCGTCACCCCCTGGCAGTCGCTCAACGCCCGCCTCGACGGCCCGGCGGGCCTGCACCTCACCGTCTTCCAGGAGCTGCGGAGCCCGGAGGAGCGCGCCGCCCTGGACGGCTTCGGCACCGACGCCTGACCGGGTGGGAAACCGGCTGCGTCCCGGCATCCGTCGGCCGATACTCGGGCCCGTGCCCGACCCGACGTTGACCCCCGCGCAGGCCGCCGCCCTCCGGTACGTGCGGGACGTGGCGCTGCGCGACCGGCCGGCCGCGCTCGCCGCCATCGCCGACCACCTCGCCCGCTCGGGCGTCGCGTACCGGTCGGCGGAGGTGGTCGCGGCCGTTGCCGCGCACGGCCGGCTCACCCTCAACTTCCACCCCGACCGGCCGCTGCGCGACGGCCGCACGGTGGCCGAGGCGCTCGACCAGGAGGGCGTCTACCGCAGCCAGTTCGAGACCGGCATCTCCAACGGCGGCCTGACCGCCTTTCCGGGCGGCGACCGGGACCGCTGGGAGCAGACGCTGTTCGGTGGGGCATACCACCGGCCGGGCGTGCTCCCCGCCGAGCGCCCGAAGTACGGCGGCCTCAACCTGCTCGACCACCCGGACGGCTCGTGCCCCCGGTTCGGCTCCTGCCACCTGCGGCTGCGGCCGGAGGTGCTCGCCCGGTCCACGTTCAGCTTCGGGGACAGCGCCACGGAGCCGAGCGAGTTCGGCACGGTCGAGATCTTCGAGCCGGTGCTCGCCGCGCTGCTGACCGCCACCGCCGGCACCGGCGTCAGTCTCGGACTGGCCGGCATGGATCCGGACACCCTGGTACGCAGGTTGCTGCACCGCCGGGAGCCGGCATCCGACGCGGCCGGGCGGGCCCTGGACGACTACATCGAGGCCCAGGTCCACGGCGAGCTGAGCCTGGCCCGGGACGTCGAGGCGATCGTGGCCGACCCCTCGTTCCGGGGCACCGACACCGGACGGCTTCTCATCGGGGTCGCCCGCCGGAACGGCGTCCCGCTGTGCTGGCACGCCGGATTCGAGCTGCCGGTCGACGGCATCGACGCCGAGTTCCGCGGGCCGGCGATCCCGCCGCTGGCCGCGCGGGTGCATGCCGAGTTCGCCCGCCCGGAGGAGCCGGTGCACGCCGCGTTGATCGGTAGGGCCGCCGCCTCGGTGGTCAGGGAGCCGCAGCGGTGGGCCGACCGCGGCCCGACCGACCTGACCCTCCAGCACCTCAAGCAGCTCTGGCACGTCCTGGTCCGCTTCGGCACCCCGGCCGCCGGCTGACCGCTCCCGCCCTCGCCGGGCGGTTTCCGCCTCTCCGGTACGCCCCGTCCCGGCGTGCCCGGCTGGTCTCGTGACCTGGGCCGCAGCCCGCCGCCACTCCGGCATTTCCGGAATGACCGACAGGTCGAGCCGGTTGTGTCCCCCGTACCGCCGGCACGCAAACCCCGTACCGGCCAGCAGTTCCCCCGAGGCCGCTCACCCCGGAGCGAGTCGTAACGACGAAAGGGCAACCATCGTGGAGCAGTACTTCACTCGATGGCTCCCCGCCATCGCGAAGACCGCCGTCGCGAAGGCCGCCATCGCGAAGACCGTCATCGCGAACTCCGCCGTCGCGAAGACCCCGAACCGCAAGGCCGCGCTGACCGTCGCGGGCGTCGCCGCCCTGGGCGGGCTGGCGTTCGGCCCCACGGCCATCGCCGCCCCGGTCACCAGCGGCCCGCACGCCGGCGCCGTCGAGGCCATCGACCTGGCCACCGGCAAGAAGACGGCCACCGTCGAGTCGGGTCTCACCACCGGCAGCGACAAGGTCCCGGCCAAGCCCGACCGGCCCAGCAAGGACCAGCTCATCCCGCACGGCGTCGAGGGCGCCCAGTCGCGCATCCCGCTCGACGACGCGCAGGTCGCCAACGCCAAGGCCATCGTCAAGGCGGCCAAGGAGACCGGCGTGGGGGAGCGGGGCGCCGTCATCGGCGTCGCGACCTCGCTGCAGGAGTCGAAGCTGTACAACCTCGGCCACCTGGGCGACTACAACGACCACGACTCGGAGGGCCTGTTCCAGCAGCGCCCGTCGTCCGGTTGGGGCACGCCCGAGCAGGTCACCGACCCGGACTACGCGTCGAAGGCGTTCTTCAACGCGTTGAAGAACGTGGGCGGCTGGCATGACCTGCCGCTGACCGCGGCGGCGCAGACGGTGCAGGTGTCCGCCTTCCCGTACGCGTACGCGCAGTGGGAGGAGCAGGCCGCGGACATCGTCCAGCAGCTCTGGTGATCTCGTCTTTCACGACCGGCCGGTCCCTTTCGGGGCCGGCCGGTTTCGTCTGTTGCCAAGTTGCGGTTGTCGGGGGTGGCCCGCCGTGTCCGGCCCCGTCCGGACCCGTGCGGTCTGCGCGGTCTGCGCCTGAGGTACGCCGGATGTCTGGTTCCAGGCCTTCCGGCGGCGGCCCACGACGGGCGGGGTTCGGGGGCCGGGCCAGCCCGAGGGCCCGCCAGACGTCCGGCGGCGCCGGCCGGCCGGGGCGCAGCTCTCCCGGCACCGCCGCGACGGTCAGGCGCCCCGGCCCGTCATGCCGCTGCTTTCCTCCGCCCCCGGCGCTGCTGCCGCCCTCCTCCGCACGGGGTGCCGACTGTTTTGTCCGGTTGTGGGCTGGCTGGGTGTGCTGGGTGGAACGTCATGGCTGTCTCCGGGCTCCGGTGACCTCCATAGCGTTCCACTGACCGCGTCGAGGCCTGCGTGGCCTGGCTGTGACTGGGCCGGTTGTCCGGTTTGGGGGTGTGACCGTCGGCATCCCGGGGCCGGAATGGTGGGCGGGCCGGGGTCGTTGAACACGGGTGAATGACCGAGGAAGGACGCCCCGCCTGGCGGGGTGTGCGGGCCCGGAATGATGGTGGGCCGCCGGTCGTTACACATGGTCCCGGCGCTGCGAAGAGGCCCTGCCCCGCACGCCGGATCCCCCAAGACTTTTCCCCTTTTGTTTCTTGGGCGCCTGACGGTGCTTGCGTCTGCTGCTGACCCCCATCGGCGTGGACGCCAACCCCCGAATGGAGCTTTGTGATGAACTCGATGCTGCGTAAGAGCGTGCTGGGTGTTGCTGGTCTGGCTTTCACCGGTGGTGTGTTCGCCGGTCCGATCGCCGCTCACGCCGGCACCCCGACTGTTGCCGGCAAGCCGGTCGCGGCCGTGCAGGCCGACAAGCCGGATATGGGCAAGCTGGTTCCGCATGGTGTGCAGGGCGCCCAGTCGCGCATCGACCTGTCGGATGAGCAGGTCGCGAATGCGAAGGCGATCATTGCGGCGACGAAGAAGGCGGGTCTGCCGGAGCGGGCCGCGGTGATCTCGATCGCCACGAGCCTGCAGGAGTCGAAGCTGGAGAACCTGGGCCACCTCGGCGACAAGAATGATCACGACTCGCTGGGCCTGTTCCAGCAGCGGCCGTCCAGTGGTTGGGGTACGCCGGAGCAGATCACCAACCCCGAGTACTCGACGCTTGCGTTCGAGAAGGGTCTGAAGCAGGTCGACGGGTGGCAGGACATGCCGCTGACCGAGGCCGCCCAGACCGTGCAGGTCTCGGCCTACCCGGACGCCTACGCCCAGTGGGAGCAGCAGGCCGCCGACCTCGTCGCCCAGCACTGGAACAGCTGACCCAAGCCGTAACGCCGCTGGCCGGCACCCGAACACGGGTGCCGGCCAGCGGCGTCTGGGTGCACAGTGCCCCGACCGGCGGCGAAGGCCCCCAGCACCCACCCACAAACTTTCAACCGAGGGAGGCGATCCACGACACGACCGCCCCGGTCACCGAGGCGTCGACCGGGTTCGTGACCTCCCGGCGGTACGCGCGCAGCGACGGCGCCCCGGGCTGGCGTCGCAGCACGTGGGTGACGTCGGGCAGCACCCGAGTCTGCACCGGCCCGCCGGCGCTCGCGGCGATGACCGGCAGGTCGACGGGGTCGGTCTGCAGGTCCTTGTCGCCGGTCAACGCCAGGATCGGGGCGGTCACGCGGGCCAGGTCCGGCCGGGGGTCGTAGCGGAGGAACTCGCGCATCCACCGGGCGTTGAGGCGCTGCCCGCCGACCCAGGCCACGTCGCCCGTGGTGGCCAGGATCTTCTCGTGGTTGCGGGCCACCTTGGCCACCAGGTCGGTACGGGTGAGCCGGAGCAGCAGGCGCACCGGGGCGGGCAGGTCGGGCAGCAGCCGGGCGGCCTGCCAGCGCAGCACCTCGGCGCCGGGGCGGCCGGTGCCGGCGAGCAGGACCATCCCGGCCAGCGCGACGCCGCGGGCGGCCATCGCGGTGGCGGTGAGCGCTCCCTCGCTGTGCCCGACCAGGAAGAGCTTTCCGGCGTCCACCGCCGGGTCCGCGCCGAGCGCCGCGAGGGCGGCCTGCGCGTCGTCGACGTTCTCATGGAAGCCGGTCCGCGGGAAGCGGCCGGAGCTGTCGCCCACGCCCCGGCGGTCATACCGAAGGGTGGCCACGCCTGCGTCGGCCAGCGCGGCGGCCAGGTCCCGCTGGATCCCGAGGGGCAGCCGGCGGTGGTCGCCGTCCCGGTTCAGCGGCCCGGAGCCGGGCAACAGCAACGCCCCGGGGCGTGGTCCGGCTCCGGCGGGCAGGGTGAGCGTGCCGACCAGCCGGTGACCGGCCGAGGTGAAGCTCAATTCCCGCTCGATCGTCATCCGCGTACCGCCTCCGCGAGGGCCGGGGCGTCGTCGGCGCCGACCAGCACGGCGTCGTACCGCTGGCCGGCGAGGGTGATGCGGACGGCCGGCTGGCCGGCGCGGACGCTGACGAACTCCCGGCCGCTCCGGCCGCGCCAGGTGCCGACCTTCCGGCGCCCGGGCACGCCGAGCCCGGGCGCCCGCAGGCCGCGGGTGGCGTGCAGGCCGTCGGGCTCGACGGTGACGGCGCGCACGGCGCTGCGCGGGAACCGCAGGTCGCCCCGGAGGGCCCAGAGCTTCTCGGCGGCGGTGAGCCGCACCTGGATCAGGTCGGTGGTGAGGTCGATGGTGGCCATCGAAGGGCTCCTCGTCTCGCTATAATCTCTCTGACGAGAACGTTATCACTGACGATAATGAAAAGGGGTGGGGTGTGGCCCTCGACACCGCGGAGCTGCTGCTGCATCCGGTCCGGCTGCGGGTCGTCCAGGCGTTCCTGGGTGGTCGCACCCTGACCACCGCCGATTTGCGCGCCGAGCTGCCCGAGGTCCCGCCGGCCACCCTCTACCGGCAGGTCGGCACCCTGGCGGAGCACGGCGTCCTGGTCACGGTCGGCGAGCGCCGGATCCGCGGCGCCGTCGAGCGCAGCTACCGCCTGGACGAGGCGGCGGCCTCGGTGGACGCGGACGCGGCCCGGGCGATGGGTCCGGAACAGCACCGCCGGGCCTTCCTCACCTTCGTCGCGGGCCTTCTCGCCGACTTCGACCGCTACCTCGACAACGGCGGCGGCGACCTGGCCCGCGACCTGGCCGGCTACCGGCAGAACGCCTTCCACGCCACCGACGCCGAGGCGGCCGAGTTCGTCACCCGGCTCCGGGCACTGTTCGCCGAGTACGCGGCGCTGGGCCCCGCTCCCGACCGGACCCGCCGGCTGCTCACCACCGTCCTGCTGCCGGCCGCCCGGCCCGAGGGCGCCGCGGCCGATCAGGGGGCGCCGGCGGAGCGGCGGTGACCGGCGACGATGTCCACCACGGCGGCGCCCAGCGCCACCACGATGATCCCGGTGGCCAGCAGCAGCGAGTGTCGGAAGGCGGCGGCCCAGTCGCCGCGGGTGCTGGCCAGCGACGAGAAGAACAGCGCGCCCACCCCCGCGATACCGGCGGCCGAGCCGATCCGCTGCCCGGTCTGCAGCATGCCCGCCCCGCTGCCGGCCTGCGGCACCGGCACCTCGGACAGGGTGAGGGTCTGGTTGGGCGCGATCACCAGGCCGCTGCCGATCCCGGCGAGCAGCAGCGGCACCGCGGTGCGCAGCGGCACCGAGTGGTGCGGTTCGCCGTGCAGCACGACGACCGTGGCGATCAGCCCGACCGCCACGAGCAGCAGTCCGATGGCGACCAGCGGCCGGCCGTACCGGGTGACCACCCGCCCGCCCAACGCCGACGCGGCCGCCGAGCCGAGCGCGAACGGGGTGATCGCCAGGCCGGCGATCAGCGCGCTGTAGCCGAGCCCGATCTGCAGGTAGAGCGTGAAGATGAAGAAGATCGCGGTGAACCCGGCGAAGTAGACCAGGCCGATCAGCGCGCCCAGCGTGTACGAGCGCAGCCCGAACAGCCGCAGGTCGAACAGCGGCTGCTGGTGGCGGGCGTACCGCCGTTCCCAGAGCGCGAAGCCGGCCAGGCAGAGCAGCCCGGCGGGGATCAGCGCCCACTTGCCCGGGCCGTGCCACTGCGCCCGCTGCACCAGCGGCAGCAGCACCAGGGTCACCCCGGCGCCGAGCAGCACCACCCCGAGGGGGTCGAGCCGGTGCCGGTCGGGCTGGCCGGCGGGCCGGGTCGGAATGAGCCGCCAGCCGAGCAGCATGGCCACGATGCCGACCGGGACGTTCACGAAGAACACCCACCGCCAGCCGTGCTCCTCACCGCCGAGTTGGATGAGCAGCCCACCGAGCAGCGGACCGACCGCGGTGGAGATGCCGATGGTGGCACCGAGCAGCCCGAACGCCCGACCGCGTTCGGCACCCCGGAACAGCTCCTGGATCATCCCGCTCACCTGCGGGTTGACCACGCCGGCGGCGGCGCCCTGGACGAGCCGGGCGATGATCAGCCACTCCGGCGAGCGGGCCAGCCCGGCCAGCGCGCTGGTCAGCGTGAACAGCGCGACGCCGACCACGAACGCGGTTCGCCGGCCGCGCGCGTCGCCGAACCGCCCGGCCGGCACCAGCACCAGGCCGAAGGTGAGCGCGTACCCCGACAGCACCCACTGCAGGTCGCTCGGCGTGGCGTGGACGGCCCGGTCGATCGACGGTATGGCGACGTTGACGATGCTGATGTCCAGCAGCGTCATGAACGCGGCGACCAGGCCGACGCCGAGCGCCTGCCACCGCCGCCGGCCGCCGTACCCGGCGGGTTCCGCTGGCGCCGACGACGGGTCCGCGCTCATCGTGCCCCCCGAGAACCGTCGATCACGCATCCCCGATCGCTACCCGGCCCCCGGTGGGGCAAACAGTGAACGTCAGGCCATCTGGCGCGCGCACCACCGTGGGCCGAAGTCGAGGCCGGCCATCGGGGAGTCCTCCCGGTGCAGCAGGCCCCGTTCGGTGAGCAGGTGCAGCGGCTCGCGCAGCTCCTCCTCGGTCATCCCCGCCTCCTGGGCGATCAGGTCAGGGTAGGGGACGTGGCCCCGCACCTCCAGCGCGGACACGGCCTGGTACACCCGTTCCTCGATCGCAGACAGCTGTACCTGCTGCATCGCTTCCCTCCTCGGCGTGGCCCGCCCGACCACGGGCGGTCTGCGCCCGGCGCTTACCCCGAGGCTGTCCGATGATGCCCACCCGATCGGGGCCCTCGCGGGGCCTGCGAGGGGCGTTCCCGCCGCCCCGTGCCCTAGGCTGCACCAGTGATCATCTGGGATCTCGTGGTCGTCGGCGGTGGCCCCGCCGGCCTCTCCGCCGCCCACGCCGCGGCCCGTGCCGGAGTGCGCACGCTGGTGATCGAGCGCGCCACGCATCCCCGCTACAAGACCTGCGGGGGCGGCCTGATCGGGACGTCGCTGGCCGAAATCGCCGACCGGATCGAGGTGCCGGTGGACGACCGGGTGGACCGGATCACGGTCACCCGGGACGGGCGACGCGCCTTCACCCGCCGGCACTCGGGTCCGCTGCTCGCCATGGTGCGGCGGGAGAAGTTCGACGACCGGCTGCGCGCGGCCGCGGTCGCCGCCGGGGCCGAGGTCCGCGAGGGCGTCCCGGTCCGCGCCGTGGAGCAGGACCCCGACGAGGTACGCCTCCGGCTGGCCGACGGGGACGTGGTCCGCGCCCGCACCGTCATCGGCGCCGACGGCTCCTCCGGGGTCACCGCCCGGCATGTCGGGGTGACCTTCCGCCAGGTCGACCTGGGCCTGGAGGTGGAGCTGCCGGTGCCCCCGGACGAGCAGGAGCGGTGGCGCGGCCGGGTGCTGCTGGACTGGGGACCGGTCCCCGGGTCGTACGCGTGGGTCTTTCCCAAGGGCGACGACCGGCTCACCGTCGGCGTCATCTCCGCCCGCGGCGCGGGGGAGCGCACCCGGGCCTACCTGCGCGACTTCGTCGCGCGGCTGGGATTGTCCGGGTTGACTCCGGAGCACGACTCCGGCCACCTGACCCGCTGCCGGGCCGAGGACGCGCCGCTGCGCCGCGGCCGGGTGCTGGTCGCCGGCGACGCCGCGGGCCTGCTGGAACCGTGGAGCCGGGAGGGCATCAGCTACGCCCTGCGCTCCGGCCGGCTGGCTGGCGAGGCCGTCGCCGGCGGCGACCCGGCGGCCTACGAGCGCGAGGTGCACCGGCAGCTCGTGCCGGCCATGCGGGCCGGGCACCGGCTGCTGGAGGTGTTCGAGCGGCGGCCGGATGTGATCCACGCGCTGCTCGCCACCCCACCGGGCTGGCGGATGTTCGTGCGGTTCTGCCACGGCCGCACCAGCTTCGAGGAACTCGTCACCCGCGGCCCGGTCCGGGCCGGGCTGGCCCTGGTGGACCGGCTCCCACCGTGGCGGCCGAGGGCGGCCGCCGCGCCGGACAGCGCCGCCCGCTAGGACCTCCGCCGCAGGTCGTCCGGCCCCGGTCAGGGCACGATGACCGCCCGCCCGTGGATCTCCCTGCGGCGCAGCAGCTCGTACGCCTCCGGCGCCTCGGCGAGCGGGAAGGTCTGCACGTCGGCCTGCAGCACCCCGCCCCGGGCCAGCGCGATAACCTCCTGGAGTTCCGCCCGGGTGCCCCAGAACGGCACCTGGACGCTGGTCTCCAGCGGCAGGGTCGGCGGCTCGTCGGCGACCGGCCGGACCGGCAGTGTGCCGCCGGCGAGGCCGACGAGCAGCACCTGGCCGCCGGTGGCGACCACCTGCCGGGCGGTGGTCAGCGTGGGGTCGGCCCCGACGAAGTCAAGCACCACGTCCGCTCCGTCCGGCGCCGCACCGACCAGCCCCCGGACCTGGTCGACGCTGTCCGGCCCGGCCTGCACCACGGCGTGCGCGCCCAGCCGGCTGGCCAGGTCGAGCGCGGCGACGCTGGTGTCCACCGCGACGATCCGGACGGCGGTGGTGGCCACCAGGATCTGCACCGCCATGTGGCCCAGCCCGCCGATCCCGATCACCACGCAGGTCGTCCCGGGACGCAGCTTCGCGCGGGCCAGTTCGACGGCGTGGTAAGGGGTGAGCCCCGCGTCGGTCAGCGGGGCCACCAGGGTCAGGTCCAAGTCGCCCACGTGCAGCAGCCGCGAGGCGGGCACCGCCACGTACTCGGCGAGCCCGCCGTCGCGGCTGAGCCCGATCCCGCCCACCGGCACCACCCGGCACTGGTTCTCCAGCCCACGCAGGCAGGCCCGGCAATGGCCGCAACCGATGATCCCGTAGACCGCGGCCCGGTCCCCGGCCGCCCAGGCGTCCACCCCGGCGCCGACGCTGTCGACGGTCCCGGCGATCTCGTGGCCGAGCGTCATCGGGGTGGGGAAGAGCCCGGGCGGGGCGTCGAGGATGTGCAGGTCGGAGTGGCAGGCGCCGACCGCCGCGACGCGGAGCAGGACCTCGCCCGGGCCGGCCGTCGGGGTGGCCACCTCGACCTGTTCGAGCACACCGGGAGCGGTCATCCGTACCGCGCGCATCGTCGTCCTCCACCTGGTCACCGGCGGTCGTCGCGGCGGCTTACCCGCGCCGTTCCGGTTGATGCGGACGGTGGTCGGTCGGGCGCACAATGCGGTCATGAGCGAGCCGACCGAGTCGTTCACCGACGAGGAGTACGCGTTTCTGCGGCACGTACGCTTCGGCGAACTGCCGCCCGCGGTCCGACCCGAGGACCGGGTGGAGCTGACCGAGACCGAACCGCGCCGCGACCGGCCGGACCCGGCCGGCGCGCAGCACGACTGGGACCTGCGCGCGGGCGGCGCCTGACCGGCCCGGAAACGGGCGACGGGCCCCGGGCGCGACCACCCGGGACCCGTCGGCTGCGGTACGGATCAGAAGACCGGCACGCCCTCGCGGACCAGCTTCCAGTTCGCCACGAAGAAGTCGGCCGGGTCGATGACGCCCTTGGCCTGCGCCCAGTCGATCAGCAGCTGGCGGATCTCCTGCTGCTGGTTGTAGACCTGGGTCTTCACGATGCCGGGGAAGTTGCCGCCACCGCTGCGCCGGTAGTTGTTCACCGCGACGACGAACTGCGCCTCCGGCGCGACCGGGGTGTCCGTGCCCGGCAGGACCAGGCGGGTGATCCGCTGGCCGACCGGCTTCGAGATGTCGATGTCGTAGTCGAGCCCGGAGATCGCGTCGTAGTTGTAGTCCGGCACGGCCGGGTCGCTGATGGTGTTCACGTCCACCGGCGCGCCGACCGGGACGGTGACGAAGTACTTCGCCGAGTACTCCAGGTACGCCTTCACCTCGGCGCCGGTCATCACGACGGCCTCGAGGGTGTTGTCGAAGACGTAGAGCCCGGCCACGTCACGGATCCGCACGTCACCCGCGGGGAAGACCGCCGTCCGGCTGAACGGCGACGCCTGCGACAGCACCGGCAGTCCGGCGTACGCGGTGCCGGCGAGGGCCTTCGTGACCACCTCGGCCTGGACGTGGTTGATGAAGTCCAGGATCGGGGTGTCCTTGTACCGCGACTCCGCCGCGGGCAGCTCCACCGTGCACCGCGCCACCACCTGGTTGACGTAGCCGACGGTCTTGTCGTGCTGGCCGCGCACCGCCGCGAGCACCGCCGGGTCCTCGACCACGGTGTTGGTGTTCAGCATGGTGGCGGACTTGCTCAGCACCGTCCACCGGCCCTTGACCTTCTGGACGGTGAAGTCCATCCGGGTCAGCCGCTGGCCCCACTTCGACGGCTCCGAGGTGAGCACCCGCTCGCCGGTGGCGGCGTTGGTGACGAACTTCTGCGGCACCTCGTTGTGGGCGTGGCCGAAGAGGATCGCGTCGATCCCCGGGACCTGCTCGGCGATCAGCGCGACCGGGTTCTCGTTCGGCAGCTCCGGCCCGTAGCTGGAGGTGCCGCTGTCGCCGCCGTGGGCGGAGATGATGACCAGGTCGGCGCCGCGCTCCCGCATGATCGGCACCCACTTGGCGGCGGTCGCGATCATGTCGGCGAAGACCAGCTTGCCCTCGACGTTGGCCCGGTCCCAGATGGCCACGCCCGGGTTGGTGAGGCCCAGGATGCCGACGTTGATGGTGGGGGAGTCATACCCGCCGAGCGAGACCTTCTTGATGACGTACGGCAGGAAGGCCGGCTTTCCGGTCGCCTCGTTGATCGCGTTCGCGGCCAGCGCCGGGAAACCGAGCTGAGAGATCCACTTGGCCAGCAGCGGCAGACCGTAGTTGAACTCGTGGTTGCCCAGGGTGACGGCGTCGTAGTTCAGCACGTTCATGGCGTTCGCCATCGGGTGCGTCTCACCGGTGGTGGTGATCGGCTCCTGCTTGGCGTAGTAGGTGGCCAGCGGGGTGCCCTGGATGGTGTCACCGGCGTCGAGCACCAGCGTCGCCTTGCCCTTGCGCTCGGCCCGGATCTGGTTCACCAGGGTGGCCAGCTTGGCGACGCCGACGTCGTTGTGCTTGCTGTCGTCGTACTCGGCGTCGCGGTAGTAGTCCCAGTTGTAGACGTTGCCGTGCGTGTCCGAGGTGCCGAGGACCGTCAGGTCCCAGGTCTTCGGGCCCTTCGCCGACTCGGCGGCCCGGGCGGGAGCGCCGGCGATCAGGGGCGCGGTCGCGGCGGCGGCCGCGACGGCCAGCACCTGGCGGCGCGAGGCGCCGGAGGAGGAGGTCATGAGGAGCCTTTCCAAGGGGGTGTAGACGCCTCGTAGGCGCCGTTGCGCACCATAACCACCGCATGTCACTCGCGCCACATCGCCCCGAGGTGTTCCACCCCACCGGCGCCGCCGTCCGCCCACGCGTAACACGAGGCCACCCGACCGGCCGTTTCCTCCTGGTACGGCTGGGTAGGCCGAAGCAGAAGTGGACGAAGGTACGAGGGAGACCCGGTGAGCGAGGACCAGTACACCCAGCAGGACCCCACCCGGCAGTACGGCCAGCAGCAGGGCCAACCGGCCCAGCAGCAACGCGCACCCGGTTCGGAGCAGAAGATGGGACCGAAGCCGGATCACGGCGAGGAGTCGTACCGGGGCAGCGGCCGGCTCGCCGGCAAGCGGGCCCTCATCACCGGCGGTGACTCGGGGATCGGCCGGGCCGTGGCCATCGCCTTCGCCCGGGAGGGCGCCGACGTGCTGATCTCCTACCTCGGCGACGAGGAGGAGGCCGACGCCCGAGACACGGTGCGCCTGATCGAGGAGGCCGGCCGCAAGGGCGCCGCAGCTGCTCGACTACGCCACCACCAAGGCGGCCATCGCGAACTTCACCAAGGCCCTCGCGCTCAACCTGGCCGACCAGGGCATCCGGGTGAACGCCGTCGCGCCCGGCCCGGTCTGGACCCCGCTGATCCCGGCCACCATGCCGGAGGAGAAGGTGCGGCAGTTCGGCACCGACACGCCGCTGGGCCGCCCCGGGCAGCCCGCCGAGCTGGCCCCGGCGTACGTCTTCTTCGCCTCCCAGGAGTCCAGCTACGTCACCGGGGAGATCCTCGGCGTCACCGGCGGCAAGCTCACCAGGTGAGGCGGCCGCACCGGTCCCTGGCCGTGCTCAGCGCGGCCAGGCGGCCATCCGGCGGCGCACCTCGGCGACCTGCTCCGGTCCCAGCCCGTAGCGGGTGAACCGTCGGTCCGGCACCCCGTCCAGGTAGCGGCCCGCCGCCCGGACGTCCGCCAGGTCCAGCGCCGGGTCCACCTGGCGGGCCAGCTCCAGCAGTTCCGCCACGCCGTAGCGGTCCAGGGCGGCCGACACGTCGATGTAGTCGCGGACCTCGCGCCGGTTCACCAGCGCGGCGGTCTTGTTGGCGATCAGGTCCCGCACGTCCATCACCGGGCCGAGGTCCATCACCACCGGGCTGCGGTAGCGGTCGAGCCGGGCCAGGCTGAGCCGGATCTGCCGGCCGTCCCGGCTCACCACGAAGTCCCGCAGGTCCCGGTCGAAACCGTCGAACAGCTCGCCCAGTCCGCTGTCCGGGTCCGCGTCGACCACCTGGTAGCCGGCCCGCTCCAGCGCGTCCCGCACCCCGGCCGCCGCGGCGGCGGCCGCGCCCTCCACGTCGGCGAACAGGTCCACGTCTTCGGTCGGGCGGGTGACCAGGCCGTGCGCCGCCCAGGCCACCCCGCCGCCCAGCACGAACCGGTGCGGGCCGGCGGCGGCCAGGGCCACCCGGGCCACCTCCCGGTAGAAGTCGTGCAGGTGGCTCACGCGGTACGCAGACCCCGGTGCCGGCTCTCCCACGCCACGCGTACGCCCCGGGGCAGGTTCAGCCGCCGCCAAACCCGGCGCAGCGTCGGCCCGTTGATCAGCGCCCGGAGGTCGTCGACGCGGGTGGTCTCCCGCAGCACGTTCTCGTACATCCAGAGCAGGTCGTCCGGGTCGCCGAGGTCGAAGGCCCGCTCGGCGCTCCACATCAGGCGCACCGGGAGCTCGACGATGCCCCGGGTGGGGCCGGTCAGCTCGGCCAGGGTACGGGCCACCACGGCGGGACGCCCGGGGCGGGCGAGGTGCGTGGTCGTGGCCTGCATGGTGTCAGGGTAACCCCTGGGCCGTTCATCGTCGGCTGCGGTTTTCGTCGGCTGCGGGTTTTCCGTGGTTGCTCGTGTCGGGTGATGGCCGGCGCCCCGGGCTGCTGCGGCCACGGGTGCGGCCCTCATCCGCAGGCACCGAGCCCGTTTTGTCCGGTTGTGGGCTGGCTGGGTGGGCTGGGTGGAACGCTGTGGATGTCTCCGGGCTCCGGTGACCTGCATGGTGTTCCACTGACCGCGCCGCAGCCTGCGCGGCCTGGCCCGTGACTGGGCCGGTTGTCCGGTTTCCGGGTGTGACCGGTGGCATCCCGGGGCCGGAATGGTGGGCGGGCGGGGGCCGTTGAATCCCGTGTACGACCGAGGAAGACGCGCCGCCGAGGCGGGTGCGTGGCCGCCGGAATGATGGTGGGCCGCCGGTCGTTACACATGGTCCCGGCGCCGCGAAGAGGCGTTCCCCCGATGCCCCGCGGGCCTGCCGGTCGAAGACTTTCCCCCTTTGCTTGTGGGCGCCTGACGGTGCTTGCGCACGATGCCGACCCCCCCTCGGCGTGTGTGCGCCAAACCCCCGAATGGAGCTTTGTCATGAACTCGATGCTGCGTAAGAGCGTGCTGGGTGTTGCTGGTCTGGCTTTCACCGGTGGTGTGTTCGCCGGTCCGATCGCCGCTCACGCCGACACCCCGACTGTTGCCGGCAAGCCGGTCGCGGCCGTGCAGGCCGACAAGCCGGATATGGGCAAGCTGATTCCGCATGGTGTGCAGGGCGCCCAGTCGCGCATCGACCTGTCGGATGAGCAGGCGGCGAATGCGAAGGCGATCATTGCGGCGACGAAGAAGGCGGGTCTGCCGGAGCGGGCCGCGGTGATCTCGATCGCCACGAGCCTGCAGGAGTCGAAGCTGGAGAACCTGGGCCACCTCGGCGACAAGAATGATCACGACTCGCTGGGCCTGTTCCAGCAGCGCCCGTCCAGTGGTTGGGGTACGCCGGAGCAGATCACCAACCCCGAGTACGCGACTCTGGCGTTCGAGAAGGGTCTGAAGCAGGTCGACGGGTGGCAGGACATGCCGCTGACCGAGGCCGCCCAGACGGTGCAGGTGTCGGCCTACCCGGACGCCTACGCCCAGTGGGAGCAGCAGGCCGCCGACCTGGTCGCCCAGCACTGGAACAGCTGACAACCGAACAGCACACGCCACGCTGGCCGGCACCCGAACACGGGTGCCGGCCAGCGGCGTCTCGCCCCCACCAGCAACCAGGTGACCGCCGTCACGGCCAGCGGCGGAAGAAGGAACCACCCCGTACCGTTGTGCAGAGCGTCGGTGTGTCCAGTGTCCCCGGGCCTCACCCAAATTGCCTTCGCGGAGTTCCGTTCGGCTGGAGCCGCGTCGCGCCACTCGCCGAGAGGCGACCTGCACACCGACGCCCAGCGACGCCCCGGCCACAAGCCGGGGCGTCGCTGTTTGCGCACCTACGGGAGAGAGCGCGAACCACGCACGGGGAAAATGATCCGCCACTCAGGTCGCGGGCGCCCGGTGGCTGGCCTAATGTCAGGAGGTCAGCTTCCGCCAGCGGGGGAGGGGGTGTTCCGGGATGGGTGTGAAGACCTTCATCCAGGGTTGGCCGGTATACCGGCAGCTCACGGGCACCGACCCGCTCGGCCGGGGCGCCGCGGCCCAGTCTGCCCGGTCGGCGGCCCTGACCGCGCGCACGGAGACGGCCGACAGCATGGCCCGGTCGGTGTGTCCGTACTGTGCGGTGGGTTGCGGGCAGCGGGTGTACGTCAAGGACGGGCAGGTCACCCAGATCGAGGGGGACGCGGACAGCCCGATCTCCCGCGGCCGGCTCTGCCCGAAGGGCTCGGCCAGCAAGAGTCTGGTGACGAGCCCGCTGCGGCAGCAGAAGGTGCGCTACCGCCGTCCGTACGGCACGGAGTGGGAGGACCTGGACCTCGACGTCGCGCTCGACATGATCGCCGACCGGGTCCTTGCCGCCCGTGACGAGACGTGGGAGGACGTCGACGACGCGGGGCGGCCGCTGAACCGGACGCTGGGGATCTCCAGCCTCGGCGGGGCGACGCTGGACAACGAGGAGAACTACCTCATCAAGAAGCTGTTCACGGCGATGGGGGCGCTCCAGATCGAGAACCAGGCGCGGATTTGACACTCCGCCACCGTCCCCGGTCTGGGGACCAGCTTCGGTCGCGGCGGCGCGACGGACTTCCAGCAGGACCTGGTCAACGCTGACGTCATCGTCATCCAGGGCTCCAACATGGCCGAGGCCCACCCGGTGGGCTTCCAGTGGGTGATGGAGGCCAAGAAGCGCGGCACCAAGGTCTTCCACGTCGACCCGCGGTTCACTCGGACGAGCGCGCTGGCGGACACGTACCTGCCGATCCGGGCGGGCACCGACATCGCGCTGCTCGGCGGCGTGGTGCGCTACATCTTGGAGAACGAGCTCGACTTCCGCGAATACGTGGTCGCCTACACCAACGCCGCGACGATCGTCAGCGACGATTTCGTCGACACCGAGGAACTCGACGGCCTCTTTTCCGGCTTCAACCCGGAGACGCGGGCGTACGACCAGCAGAGCTGGCAGTACGCGGGGCATGAACGCCAGGGCGAGACCACGGACACCGGCATCGAGCGGGAGACCGCGGCCGGGCTGCGGCACGAATCGCACGGCATGCCCGTGCACGGCCAGACCCAGCGGGACGAGACGCTGCAGCACCCGCGCTGCGTCTACCAGATCCTCAAGCGGCACTTCGCCCGCTACACCCCGGAGATGGTCGAACGGGTCTGCGGCATCCCGCAGGAGAAGTTCCTCGAGCTGGCCCGCGCCTGGACGGAGAACTCGGGCCGGGACCGGACCGGCATGCTGGTCTACTCGGTGGGCTGGACCCAGCACAGCGTCGGCGTGCAGTACATCCGCACCGGGGCGATCATCCAGCTGCTGCTGGGCAACATGGGCCGCCCGGGCGGCGGCGTCCTGGCCCTGCGCGGGCACGCCAGCATCCAGGGCTCCACGGACATCCCGACCCTGTTCAACCTGCTGCCCGGCTACCTGCCGATGCCGCACCATGCGACGCACCAGACCTTCGACGACTGGGTGCGGAGCATCCGGCACCCCGGGCAGAAGGGCTTCTGGGGCAATGCGCGCGCCTTCGCGGCCAGCCTGCTCAAGGCGTACTGGGGTGATGCCGCGACGCCGGAGAACGACTTCTGCTACGGCTACGTGCCGCGGATGACCGGCGACCACGGCACGTACCAGCAGGTCTTCAACATGATCGAGGGCAAGATCAAGGGGTACTTCCTGCTCGGTCAGAACCCGGCGGTCGGCTCCGCGAACGGCCGGGCGCAGCGGCTCGGCATGGCGAACCTGGACTGGCTGGTGGTCCGCGACCTGTTCATGATCGAGAGCGCGACGTTCTGGAAGAACAGCCCCGAGGTGGCCACCGGCGAGATCGTGCCGCGGGAGTGCCGCACCGAGGTGTTCTTCCTGCCGGCGGCCTCGCACGTGGAGAAGGAGGGCACCTTCACCCAGACCCAGCGACTGCTGCAGTGGCGGGAGAAGGCCCTGGACCCGCCGGGCGACTGCCGTTCCGAGCTGTGGTTCTTCTACCACCTCGGCCGCAAGCTGCGGGAGAAGCTGGCCGGCTCCGACAAGCCGCGCGACCGGGCGCTGCTCGACCTGGCCTGGGACTACCCGACGCACGGCCCAACAGCCGAGCCGAGCGCCGAGGCGGTGCTGCGCGAGATCAACGGCTTTGACGTACGGACCGGCCGCCCGCTCGGCGGATTCGCCGAGGCCCGGGACGACGGTTCGACCGCCATCGGCTGCTGGATCTACTCAGGGGTCTACGCCGAGGGGGTCAACCAGGCCGCCCGGCGTAAGTCCCGGCACGAGCAGAGCTGGGTGGCCCCCGAGTGGGGCTGGGCCTGGCCCGCCAACCGGCGCATCCTCTACAACCGCGCCTCGGCCGATCCCGAGGGGCGGCCGTGGAGCGAGCGCAAGAAGTACGTCTGGTGGGACCCCGAGAAGGGCGAGTGGACCGGGTACGACGTGCCGGACTTCGAGAAGACCAAGGCGCCCACGTACCGGCCCCCCGAGGGTGCCGCCGGCCCGGCGGGCCTGGCCGGCGACGATGCCTTCGTCATGCAGGGCGACGGAAAGGGCTGGCTGTACGCGCCGCGAGGGGTCCTCGACGGGCCGCTGCCGACCCACTACGAGCCGGTCGAGTCGCCGGTGCGCAACCCGATGTACGGCCAGCAGGCCAACCCGACCCGCAAGGTCTACATCACCCCGGTGAACCGGATGAACCCGAGCCCGCCGGAGGAGCACACCTCGGTCTTCCCGTACGTCTTCACGGTCAGCCGGCTCACCGAGCACCACACCGCCGGCGGCATGAGCCGCTTCGTCCGGCCCCTGGCGGAGCTGCAGCCGGAGATGTTCGTGGAGGTCTCGCCGGAGCTGGCCGCCGAGGTCGGGCTGGCGCACCTCGGCTGGGCGCACCTGGTCACCGGCCGGGCCGCGATCGAGGCCAAGGTGCTGGTCACCGACCGGCTCACGCCGCTGCGGGTGGAGGGGCGGGTGATCCACCAGATCTGGCTGCCGTACCACTTCGGCTCCGAGGGGCTGGTGACCGGCGACTCGGCGAATGACCTCTTCGGCGTCACGCTCGACCCGAACGTGTTGATCCAGGAGAGCAAGGTGGGCACCTGTGACATCCGCCCCGGCCGGCGGCCGACCGGCAAGGCGCTGCTCGACCTGGTCGCCGACTACCAGCGGCGCGCCGGGCTGACGCGGGAGCACCGCAGCCCGCTCATCACCACGGAGGCCGGCACCGAGTGGAGGAACGAATGACGCTGTTGGAGGGCAACAGCCTCTACGGGCCGCTCGATCCCGCGCCGGACGCCGGGTGGACCGAGGCGCCGCCCCGGATGGGCTTCTTCACCGACACCAGCGTCTGCATCGGCTGCAAGGCCTGCGAGGTGGCCTGCAAGGAGTGGAACGACGTGCCCGCCTCCGGGTTCGACCTGCTCGGCATGTCGTACGACAACACCGGCGCGCTCACCGCCAACTCGTGGCGGCACGTCGCGTTCATCGAGCAGCCCCTGCCGGCCGGACACCGGACCCCGCCGTTCGCTGGCGGGCCGGTCGGGGAGGCGGTCAGCCCGGCCGCCGCGGCGGCCGCCGCCGGTACCACGGAGGACACCGGCACCTACCCCGGCCTGCCGCCGGGGCAGCCCGAGGCCGCCGCGCGGATGTCCGCCGGGCCGGAGTTCCTCGGCATGCCCGGCGCGCAGCCGCCCGGCCGGTCCACCGGTGCGGAGACCCGCACCGACTTCCGCTGGCTGATGATGTCGGACGTCTGCAAGCACTGCACCCACGCGGCCTGCCTGGACGTCTGCCCGACCGGATCGCTGTTCCGCACCGAGTTCGGCACCGTCGTGGTGCAGGACGACATCTGCAACGGCTGCGGCTACTGCATCTCCGCCTGCCCGTACGGGGTGATCGACCAGCGCAAGGACGATGGCCGGGCGTGGAAGTGCACGCTCTGCTACGACCGGCTGGGCGCCGGCAAGACCCCGGCGTGCGCGCAGGCCTGCCCGACCGAGTCGATCCAGTTCGGGCCCCTGGACGAGCTGCGGGAGCGGGCCGCCGCCCGGGTGGCCCAGCTGCACGATCGCGGGGTGCCGGAGGCCCGCCTCTACGGTCACGACCCCACGGACGGCGTCGGCGGCGACGGCGCGTTCTTCCTGCTGCTGGACGAGCCGGAGGTCTACGGCCTGCCGCCGGACCCGGTGGTCACCACCCGGGACCTGCCGAAGATGTGGAAGCGGGCCGGCGTGGCCGCGCTGGCCATGGCGGCGGCGGCCGTCGCCGCGTTCGTCGGAGGTTCATCGTGAGTCCGGAGCGTGCCCCGGTGGGCGACCTGTTCCGCCGGTTCCGCGAGCGGCTCGCCGCCGAGGGGCCGGAGCGCCTCGGCGGCCCGGGCGCGCGTGCCGGTCACGGTCCGAAGGTGACGCCGACCGGCGCCGGCCCGGGGGCGAACGGCGGCGGGCCGCTGCTGGCCGGGCCGCAGGGCGGCAGTCGGGCCACCGGCTCCGGCGCGGGCGCGGCCCGGACCGACCGCGGCGCGGCCGAGCTGGGGCTGGCCCCGCAACCGCCGCGCGACGTGGCGCCGGCCGAGCGGCCCCGGCGCAAGGGCCGGCGGGGCGGCGGCGGGGAGCAGCTCACCGTGCCGCCCGCCGAGTTCACCTCCTACTACGGGCGGCCGATCCTCAAGGCGCCGGTGTGGAAGTGGGACATCGCGGCGTACCTGTTCACCGGCGGCCTCGCGGCCGGCTCCTCCCTGCTGGCGGCCGGTGGCCAGCTCACCGGCCGGCCGGCGCTGCGCCGGGCCGGTCGGGTCACCTCCCTCGCGGCGGTCACCGCCAGTGCCTACTTCCTCATCCACGACCTGGGCAAGCCGGCCCGGTTCCACCACATGCTGCGGGTGGCGAAGCTGACCTCGCCGATGTCGGTGGGCACCTGGATCCTCAGCACCTTCGGCCCGGCCGCCGGGGTCGCCGCGATCGCCGAGGCCGCGCCCTGGCTGCCCGAGCGCGGGCTGCTGGGCCTCGGCCGGAAACTGCTGCCCCCGGCCGGGCACGCCGCCGGGCTGGTCGCCGCGGTCACCGCGCCGGCGCTGTCCACGTACACCGGCGTGCTGCTCGCCGACACGGCGGTGCCGTCCTGGCACGAGGCGTACCCGGAACTGCCGACCATCTTCGCGGGCAGCGCCCTGGCCAGCGGCGCCGGCGTCGGGCTGCTCGCCGCGCCCACGGCGCAGGCCGGCCCGGCGCGGCGCCTCGCCGTCGCCGGCGGGGCCCTGGAGCTGTGGGGCTCGCACCGGGTGGAGACCCGACTCGGCCTGCTCAGCGAGCCCTACACGGTGGGGACCGCCGGCAAGCTGTTGAAGGCCGGGCGGGCGCTGACCGCCGCCGGGGTTACGGGCGCACTGATCGGCCGGCGCAGCCGGCTGCTCTCCGCGCTCTCCGGCGGCGCGCTGATCGCCGCCTCGGTCTGCACCCGGTTCGGCATCTTCCACGGGGGCGTCGCTTCGGCGAAGGACCCGAAGTACACCGTGGTGCCGCAGCGGGAACGCGCGGGGCGGAGCGAACACCGAGCAACAGACGTCAACGGGCCGGGCGCCGGCCCGACCGGGGGGTAGAAGGCAGCAGGCGCCGGGCCCATGAGCCGATACGGGGGTACCGCTCATGGCCACAACAGCCGCGGATTCGCGGGGGAATCGACAACCGACGCGGGGCCGATGGGGCCTCGTGGTCGCGGCAGTCCTCGTCCAGCTCGCGCTGGGCGCCGTGTACGCCTGGAGCGTGTTCAACAAGCCGCTCCAGGCCGAGTTCGGGTGGAGCAAGGCCGAGGTCGTGCTGCCGTTCGAGGTGGCGATCGGGACCATCTTCATCGGCAGCCTGGTGGGCGGGCGTATCCAGGACCGCCGGGGGCCACGGCCGGTCGCGCTGGGCGGCGGCATCCTCTACGCCGTCGGGACCATGCTGGCGTCGCTGGTGTCCTCCGGCGACCAGCTGTGGCTGCTGCTGCTCACCTACGGGGTGCTGGGCGGCATCGGGCTCGGCGCCGCCTACATCACGCCGATCGCCATGCTCAGCAAGTGGTTCCCCGACAAACGCGGGCTGATCACCGGGATCGCCGTCGCCGGCTTCGGCTTCGGCGCCGTGATCACCGCACCGGTGGCGAAGTCGCTGCTCGCCGGGACGGACCACAAGACCAGCGTCTTCCTGCCGCTGGGCATCGCCTACCTGGTCGCGGTGCTGCTGGGGGCGTCGTTCTTCCGCGACCCGCCGGCCGGGTACCGGGTGCCGGGCTTCACCCCGGCCGTCGGCGGCCGGGCCGTCGCCGGCACCCGCGTCTACACCTTCGGTGAGGCCCTGCGCACCCGGCAGTGGTACCTGCTCACCCTGATCCTCGCGCTCAACGTGACCTGCGGCATCGCGCTGATCTCGCAGGCCGCCGACGCCGCCCAGGCGGTCGCCGGGGTGAGCGCCGCGACCGCCGCCGGACTGGTCGGCATCCTCGGCCTGTTCAACGGCGGCGGGCGGGTGGCCTGGGCGTGGCTCTCGGACCGGATCGGCCGGATGACCGCGTTTCTCGGCATGCTCGTCCTGCAGGGCATCTGCTTCCTGATCCTGCCGCACGCCTCCGCCTTCTGGCTCTTCGCGGTCCTCGCCGCCCTGGTGTACCTCGCCTACGGCGGCGGCTTCGGCACCATGCCGGCAACGGCCGCCGACTACTTCGGCACCCCGAACGCGGGCGCCATCTACGGCGGGATGATCGTGGCGTGGAGCATCGGTGGGGTGGTCGGTCCGCTGCTCACCGCGCTGCTCTACGACGCCAGCGGCAAGAGCTACACCCTGCCGTTCACCGTGATCGGCATCCTCGCGTTCGTCTCGCTGGTGCTGCCGCCGATCACCAAGCTGCCCACCCCTCCCGGCGAGCCCCGACCGCACTTCGAGACGTCCGGTCCCTGATCGGGCGCGGGTACGCCCCTCCACAGGCGGCTGGAGATCGCATGTGGTTAAGTGCTGGATGGAGGCGTTCAGGCGGCTGGTGCCCCTCCCGGTCTTCAAAACCGGTGTGGTCCGGGACCCGGGCCAGGCGGGTTCGATTCCCGTCCGTCTCCGCCAAGCAACCAGGGGACCTGCCTCCGCGAGGCGACGAGGGACGTCGCCTCCACGAGGCGTGTCAGGGGAGATGACCCGATGCGTGACGCCGACCCGCGGCGGCGGGTGCCGCGTACCGACGCGTTGCTCGCGGACCCGGCCCTCGCCGCCGCGGTCGGCACGCTCGGCCGCGACCGGGTGAAGGCCGCGGTCGTCCGGGCCCAGCAGCGTGCCCGGGCCGGCGAGATCAACCCCGACGAGGTACGCGACGCCGCGCTGGCCGACCTGCCCGCGCCGGCGCCCCGGGCGGTGCTCAACGCCACCGGCGTCGTGCTGCACACCAACCTCGGCCGGGCCCCGCTCTCGGCCGCCGCCGTCGAGGCGCTCGTCGCCGCGGCCGGGCACACCGATGTGGAACTGGACCTGCCGAGCGGGCGGCGGGCCCGGCGCGGCCGGGAGGCGCTGGACGCGCTCGCCGCCGCCGTGCCCGACGCGGCCGCCGTGCACGTGGTCAACAACGGCGCCGCCGCGCTGGTGCTGGCCGCCACCGCCCTGGCCGCCGACCGGGAGGTCGTGGTCAGCCGGGGCGAGCTGGTCGAGATCGGCGACGGCTTCCGCCTGCCCGACCTGCTGGCGAGCACCGGCGCGCGGCTGCGCGAGGTCGGCACCACCAACCGCACCACGCTGGCCGACTACGCCGCCGCGATCGGTCCGCGCACCGGATTCGTGCTCAAGGTGCACCCGTCCAACTTCGTGGTCACCGGCTTCACCTCCGCGGTGCCGGTCGGTGAGCTGGCCACCCTCGGCGTGCCGGTGGTCGCCGACATCGGCTCCGGCCTGCTCGTCCCCGACCCGCTGCTGCCGGACGAGCCGGACGCGGCCGGCACCCTGCGCGCCGGCGCCCACCTGGTCACCGCCAGCGGCGACAAGCTGCTCGGCGGCCCGCAGGCCGGCCTGCTGCTCGGCACGGCCGACCTGGTCCAGCGGCTGCGCCGGCACCCCCTGGCCCGGGCCCTGCGGGTGGACAAGCTGACCCTGGCCGCGCTCGCCGCCACCCTGCACGGCCCGACCACCCCCACCCGGGAGGCGTTGCACGCCGACCCGGCCGCGCTGCGCGACCGCACCGAGCGGCTGCGCGACCGGCTCGGTGAGGACGGCTGCAAGGCCGAGGTGGTGCCCAGCGCCGCGGTGGTCGGCGGCGGGGGCGCCCCCGGCGTCGAGCTGGACTCGTGGGCGCTGAGCCTGCCCGAGCGGTACGCCGCGCCGCTGCGCACCGGCGCGCCACCGATCCTCGGCCGGGTCCTGCACGGCCGGCTCCTGCTCGACCTGCGCTGCGTACCGGCGGACGCCGACGGGACCGTGCGGGCGGCGATCCTGCGGGTGGGTGGCTGACCGTGTGGGTCGTGGCCACCGCCGGGCACGTCGACCACGGCAAGTCCACCCTGGTCCGCGCGCTGACCGGGATGGAACCCGACCGCTGGGCGGAGGAACGCCGCCGGGGCATGACGATCGACCTCGGCTTCGCCTGGACCGCGCTGCCCTCCGGCGGCACCGTCGCCTTCGTCGACGTGCCCGGGCACGAGCGGTTCGTGCCGAACATGCTCGCCGGCGTCGGCCCCGTCCCGGCCGCCCTGGTGGTGGTCGCCGCCGACGAGGGCTGGATGCCGCAGTCCGCCGAGCACCTGGCCGCGCTGGACGCGCTCGGGGTGGCGTACGGGCTGCTGGCGGTGACCCGCGCCGACCTGGCCGACCCGGGCCCGGCCCTGGCGCGGGCCCGGAAGGAGCTCGCCGCGACGTCGCTCGGCGAGGTGGAGGCGGTCGCGGTCAGCGGCGCCACCGGCGCCGGCCTGCCGGAGCTGCGCGCCGCCCTGGACCGGCTCGTCGCCCGGCTGCCCGCGCCGGCGCACGAGGACCCGGTGCGGCTCTGGGTGGACCGCTCGTTCACCATCCGGGGCAGCGGCACGGTGGTCACCGGCACGCTCGGCGGCGGCCGGCTGCGCGTCGGCGACCAGCTCGAACTCGCCGCCACCGGCGAACCGGTCCGGGTCCGCGGCCTGCACGCGCTGAACGCCGCCCGGGAGCGGGTCGACGCGGTGGCCCGGGTCGCGGTGAACCTGCGCGGCGTCGCCCGGGACCGGGTGGCCCGGGGCGACGCCCTGCTCAGCCCCGGCCGGTTCCGGCGGACCGACCTGCTCGACGTCCGGCTCGCCGGCGACCCGGCCGCCGACCTGCCGGCCACCCTCACCCTGCACGTCGGCTCCGCCGCCGTCCCGACCCGGGTACGCCCGCTCGGCCCGGACACGGTCCGGCTGCGGCTGGCCCGCCCGCTGCCGCTGCTGATCGGCGACCGGGCCCTGCTGCGCGACCCCGGCCGGCACCACGTCGCCGGCGGGGTGACGGTGCTGGACGTGGACCCGCCGCCGCTGCGCCGGCGCGGCGCGGCCGCCGCCCGGGCCGGTGTGCTGGCCGGGCTGGACGGCCGGCCGGACCTGGCCGGGGAGCTGCGCCGCCGGCGGCTGGTCCGGGCCGGTGAGCTGACCCGGATGGGGGTGCCCGTCACCGCCGCCCCGGTGGCCGGCGACTGGCTGGCCGACCCGGACCACTGGCGCGACCTCGGCCGGCGCCTCGCCGAGGAGGTCGCCCGGTACGCCCGGGAGCACCCCCTCGAACCCGGCGTCCCGGTCGACGTGCTGCGCCAGCGGCTCGCCCTGCCCGACCGGGCCCTGGTCGAGGCGCTGCTGCGCCCGCCGCTGCGGGTGCGGTCCGGCCGGGTCACCGCCGCCGCAACCGACGCGCTGCCCGAACCGGTGGCCCGTGCGGTCGAGCGGGTCCGCGTCGAGTACGGCGACCGGCCGTTCCAGGCCCCGGAGGCGCACCGCCTCGCCGACCTCGGGCTCGGCCCCCGCGAGATCGGCGCGGCCGTCCGCGCCGGGGCGCTGCTGCGGCTGGCCGAGAACGTGGTGCTGCTGCCGGGCGCGCTCGACGACGCGGTCCGGGTGCTCGCCCGGCTGCCGCAGCCGTTCACGCTCAGCGCCGCCCGGCAGGCCCTGGACACCACCCGCCGGGTGGCCGTGCCGCTGCTGGAACTGCTGGACCGGCGCGGCGCCACCCGGCGCCTGCCCGACGACGCGCGCGAGGTGGTGGCCCCGCCCGGCTGACCCGCGGCGCCGCGTGGCTCGGCGGCTGAGCCAAGCGGCACCGGCGGTACGCCTCCGTCGCCTACCGTGACGCCATGGACCCTGCGGCGGTCTGGCGGGACAAGAACCACCGGTGGCGGATCGAGGCGTACCGGGCGCCGGACCTGCGGTTCGCCATCTTCGCCACGAACGGGACCACCGAGTCGGCGCCGCTGTGGCTGTTCGGTATGTCCGCGCTGGCGCGGTGGCTGATGACCCACGCCATCTCCTTGGACGACCTGGAGAGCGACTGACGCGCCATCCGTCCCCGAAAGGGGGAACTGACCGCAAAACCACCCGGACCGGCTTGGCGCGGCCGTACCGTCCGAGGCGTGAAGGACCGAGGACTGCGGACGTTCATCACGGTGCTCGCCGGGCTCGCCGTCATCTACTTCGGGGCCACCGGCCACCGGCAGAGCGGTGGCGAGGGCAGCGGCATCTCCGGCGGCGTGGTGCTGCTGGCCCTGCTCGCCGCCGCGGTGGCCTGGCACCTCACCAAACCCGGCCCGGCCAAGTAGGCGCGGGACCGGACTCAGCGGGCGGCCGCCACCCGGCTGACCTCGCCCGCGGACTCCTGGCCGAGCGCCACCCGCACCAGCGCCGACGCGAGGCGCCCGAAGTCCGCCTCGCGGACCAGCCCGGCCAGCCCGCTCGGGTTCGCCGGCAGGCCCAGCCGCCGGGCCCCGGCCAGCGTCCGCCGGTCGGCGTACGGGCGCAGGTCCGGCCAGATCGCCTGCGCCTCGCGCAGGAAGATGTCCGCCCCGGCGGGGCCGATGCCGGGGAACTCGGTGAGCAGTCGGCGCAGCACCGTGCGGTCGCCGTCGGCCGCCTTGTGCAGCCGGCGCAGGTCGCCGTGCCATCGGTCGAGGCAGAGCCGGGCCCCGGTGCCGAGCATGGTGGCGGTCCGCTCGTCGTAGCGCCGGTAGTGGCCCCGGCCGAGCGCGTCCACCCGGTCCTGCCAGTTCGCCGCCTCCATCGCCCGCGGCGTCCGGTAGCCCGCGGCGAACAGTTCCCGGGCCGCGGCGAGCGCCACCGAGGCCCGGATCCGGGTGCTCAGCAGCGTGGTGAGCACGAGGAGCTGGTAGAGCGGGCCGGGCCGGTCGGCGAGGGAGATCCCCGCCTCCTCGGCGTACGTGCGGCCCTGCCGGTCGAGCAGCACCTGCGTCACGGTCCGATCGTCTGGCATCCCGTCGAGGTACCCGCCGCGGGCCGGTCCAGACGCCGGGGCCGCACCCGGAATGCGCGCGGCGGCGGCGGGTACCCGGTCCACGTGCGCGGCCCACGTCGCGTGCTCCCATCGGGAAGGAGAGACCCGTGGTCAATCCGCAGCAGCAGGAGTTCCGCCGCAACAACCGGGGTGGCACCAGCCAGGACAGCAAGGGCCCCGGGACGGCCGGGCACCCGCGCAACAGCGGTACGTCGAACGCTGACGTGGGGCGACCGGTTCCGAAGGGACAGGTCTCGCCGTACGGCCCGGCCGGCGAGCCGGTGGCCGACGACGAGAGCGGCCGGCCGGGCTAGCCGCCGGGCCGCGACGGCGGCCGCAGCCTCCGCCAGGTGGCTGCGGCCGCCATTCCGTATGCCAGGTGCGGGATGAGGTCCGACAACCAGTCGCCGGGCCGCCAGGTCCGGGGGTCGGACACGCCCAGCGCGGCGATCGACCCGTCCGAGGTGGCCATCACGCCGCCGCCGAGCAGACCCGCCGCCAGCGGCACTGGAATCTTGCGGCGGGCGGCGAGCACCCCGAAGAGGGCGCCGGCGGCGATCCCCGTCGCGTAACCGATCACCGCCCCGATGCCGGAGCGGCGGTTGGCTGCCTTCTTCTCGGGCCCGAGGTCGAGGTGGGCGACGTCCGCCAGGCGCCCGGCGGTCTCCTCCGGGGTGCTGCTCGCCGGCCGGGCCCGGAGCACGATGTCCAGGTAGCTGACGACGTTCAGCGCGGTGGTGCCGACGGCGCCGGCGATGGCGCCGTCGACCACGGGTGCGGCCCTCACTTCGGGTCGCCCGGTTCGCGCTCGCCCTTCGGGCCGAACGTCCGTTCACCCCGGACGATGCCGCGCTGGCCGCGGTCGTCCTGCAGGATCCGGTTCGCGACCTGGTTCGCCTCCTGGTCGGCCGCGCGTCCGGAATTCTCGATCAGATCGCGCAGCCGCGCCCGTTCCTTGTCGTAGGCGTTACTGCCCGGCCGTGGTCCTGGCATCGCTGCCTCCTCCGGTCGCTGTGGCTACCCGACCGTCTACCCGTCGGGGGCGCGGTCAACCGTTCAGTCGGCGGCGCGGACCACTACGGCGGGGCAGTCGGCGTGGTGCAGCACCCCCTGGCTCACCGACCCGAGCAGCAGGCCGCTCAGCTCACCGCGACCCTGCCCGCCGACGACGACCAGCTGCGCCGTGCGGGAGGCCTCGGTGAGCACGGCGACCGGCCGGCCGTGGACCACCTCCCGGGTCACCGGCACCTCCGGGTAGCGCTCGGCCACCCCGGTGAGCGACTCGGCAAGGATCCGGTCCTCCTCGCCGCGCAGCTGGTTCTCCTCGTACACCAGCGGTTGCATGTCGCCGGGGCCGCCGGAGTGCGGGTGGGTGTAGGCGTGCACGGCGTGCAGCCGGGTGCCTCGGAGGGCGGCCTCCTCGACCGCGAACTCCACGGCGGCCCGGGAGAGCGCCGAGCCGTCCACCCCGACCACCACCGGGCCGGTCGCCCGGGGCGCGCCGCGGGCCACCAGCACGGGGCAGTCGGCGTAGGCGGCGACCTGGATGGCGACCGACCCGACCACCAGGGTGGCGAACCCGCCGAGGCCGCGGTCGCCGAGCACGATCACGGTGGCGGTGGGGGACTCGCCGAGCAGCACCGCGGCGGCCTCCCCGTCGATGATCTCCCCGGAGACCCGGATTCCGGGCGCCGCCCGCTCGGCCTCCGCGACCGCGGCCGCGACCAGTTCCTCCGCCTGGTGCCGCAGGCCGCCGCCGGCTGGCCCGCCGGTCGGCGCCGCCACGGGCACGCGCAGCAGGGGCCAGATGAACCCGTGCACCACCCGCAGCGGTCGGTGTCGTCGGGCGGCCTCCGCCGCGGCCAGGCGGACGGCCCGCAGCGCCGGCTCCGAGCCGTCCACGCCGACCACGACCGCCGCGCCGTTCGCCGAGTTCACGGTGCACCTCCTGCCGCCCGCGGCCAGTATCGCGGCCGGTGGGGCGTCGTCGGGGCGATACCGCCGGAGCGGACCCGTGGGTACGCTGTCGACCACCGCCGGAGGAGGGGAGCCTCGTCGATGGCCGAGCCCGACCAGCCGAGCACCGCTCGCATGATCGACTACTGGCTCGGCGGCGAGCACCACTTCCCGGTCGATGTCGCCGCGGCCCATGCCTTCGAGGGGGCGTACGGGCCCGGCGCGGCGGTCTTCCGCTCGCTGCGGGACTTCCTCGGCCGGTCGGTCCGGTCGATCGCCGACGCTGGGGTGGACGCCTTCCTGGTCTTCGGGGCCGGCGTGCCGACCCGGGGCAACGTCCACGAGGTGGCCCGGGATGCCACGGTGCTCTACACCGATGTCGACCCGGTCACCATCCGCCTGGGCCAGCGCCTGCTCGCCGACAGCGACCGGGCCGGCTACGGCTTCGGCGACGCCACCGACATCGGCACCATCGACCCGGCCCAGTTGCACCGGTTCGTGCCGGGGTGGGGGAGGAGGCCGGTCGGGGTGGTCTTCCTCGGGCCGGCCGCGTTCCTGGACGACGACACCCTGGCCCGCACGCTCGACGAGCTGTACGAGGCGGCCGCGCCGGGCAGCTTCCTGGCGATCGACTTCGACGGCGAGGAGCTGACCGCCTACCCGGAGGCCCTGGCCATGATGGGGCCGGCGTTCCGGATGCGACCGCCCGGGGCGTTCGCCCCGCTGCTCGGGCACTGGGAGCCGACCGCCGACGGCATCGTGCCGGTCGCCGAGTGGCGGGCGGACGGCACGCCCGCCCCGGTGCCCGACGCCTGCTACGGCGCCGTGGCGACGAAGCCCGCCGCCTGACCGCCAGGCCGATCCACCCGCCGTCCGCGCCCTGACGGCACCTTCCTGGAGCCCGCACGAACGCTTGGGGCCGGCCGGTGTCCACGCAGGTCGGTCCCCGGGCGGTCGGGTCCGTCCCTGAGCCCGGTGCGGCGCCCGGAGCCGGGGCGTCGGGCGCTCGCCCGTCCTCCGTATCATGCTTGCCCTGTAGCAATAGTCGTCCTCGGAGGATGAACATGCCGGATGGGCTCGGACAGGTGTCCCGCGCGCTGCGCGCGGCCCCGCCCGACCAGTTGGCCGAGGCCACCGACCGGGCGCTCCGTCGGGCCCTCGGCGCCTCGCGGACGGAGGTGTTCATCGCCGACTACCGGTTCAGCGGGCTCTGGCCGGTGCTCGAACCGGCCGAGCCGGACGACGCCAAGCCTGCCGGACAGGGTGCGGCGAAGCGCTGTTTCAGCAGCCAGCAACCGGTGCTGGACAGCGGCGAGAACGGCAGCTGCCGGGTGTATCTGCCGTTGTCGGTCTGGGGCGAGCGACTGGGTGTGCTCCTGGTCGAGCTGCCCGGGTCCCCGGCCGCCGCGACCGTCGAAGAGGCCCGGGAGGTCGCGGGCGAGCTGGCGGTGGCGCTGCGCGCCGCCGAGCGGGAGACCGACCGGTACCGGCGGGCGCGCCGTCGGGAGCGGCTCAGCATGGCCGCCGAGATGCAGTGGGACCTGCTGCCCGGGCGCAGCGTCACGCACGGGGACTTCCTGCTGGCCGGGCAGCTCGAGCCGGCGTACACGGTGGGGGGCGACCACTTCGACTGGTCGGTCGACGGGGACCGGCTCACCGTCACCGTCCTCAACGGCGCGGGCACCGGCCTGGCCGCGGCGCTGCTCACCGCGGTGACGGTGAACGCCATGCGCAACGCCCGCCGCTCGGGCGGGAGCCTGGTGGAGCAGGCCGAGCTGGCCTCGGACACCATCTTCTACCAGCACCGGGGCAGCCGGCACGTGGCCACGCTGCTGCTGGAGCTGGACACCCGGCGGGGCGTGGTACGGGCGGTGGACGCCGGCTCGCCGCACGTGCTGCGGCTACGGGGCGGCACGGTCACCCCGATCCCGCTGGAGCAGCAGCTGCCGCTGGGCATGTTCGCCGAGACCCGCTACGACGTGCAGGAGTTCCCGGTGGAGCCGGGGGACCGGCTCTTCGTGGTCAGCGACGGGGTGTACGCCGCGCAGCCGACCGGCCAGGAGCCCTACGGGGAACGGGCCATGGCGCGCGCGATGCGGTCCACTCGGTTGCAGCCGGCGACCGAGGCAGTTGGTACGGTGATGCGCGAACTGCACGCGTACCACGCCGACACGGATCTCCGCGACGACGCGGTCGTGGTCTGCCTGGACTGGCGCGGTTCCAGCCCACCGGGCGATACCGGCGGGCGGGGCTAACACGAGCGGGATGATCGCAGGGGACAGCGGTGGAGCGACCTCCGAATCTTGCCGCGGCCATTGATGCCGCCGCCGAGGCGCTCGTCGGCGTGCTCGACGCCGCGTCGTCCCGGCACAACGTCAGCGTGTCCCCGACCCAGCTGCGTGTGCTGTCGCTGATCATGGCCCACCCGCACAGCAACGTGAACCGGCTGGCCGAGCTGCTGGACGTGGTGCCCTCCTCGGCGAGCCGGCTCTGCGACCGGCTGGAGGCGGTCGGCCTGCTGCGTCGGGTGGCCGACCCCCGCGACCGGCGCGAGGTGCGGCTGATCCCCACCGCCGCGGCCGAGGGCCTGCTGCGGGAGTTGAAGGACCGGCGCCACCAGGCGGTCCAGGCCGTGCTGGACCGGATGCCCAACCGGGTGCAGCACGAGTTGCTGCTGGCGCTGCTCGCGTTCAGCCAGGCGGCGGCGGTGCCCGCGCCGGCCGGGGCCGACACGTCCGCGCGTACCGCCTGAGGCCCGGAACCCAGGACCCGCGCCGGGCCACCACACCACTGTCCTAGGATGCCTTACGGATGGTGCGCGCCGTCACACGGCACAAGCCTGCGGCACGGGAAGCACGCACCGGGGCGAGCCGACGCGGCCCGATATAGTGGCAGCGCAACTGGCCGGCCCATGATCGACGCGATGGTGGGCCGCAACGGGGAGGTCCCAGCCCGGGATCGCAGAGGGCGCCGGCGCTGACCGGCCGGCAACGCGCACGTGCCTGGAGCGGCCGATCACGGTCGGCCGCCGGACCGTGCTGCGAAGGGAGGTTCGGTGTCGCGTCGGCCGGCTCCGTCGGAGCACCCGGCTCCGGGCGGTACCACAGCGGGCGTGGGGGACCGTGTCCTCACCCTGCCCAACCTGATCAGCTTCGTGCGGCTCGCCGGGGTGCCGCTCTTCCTCTACCTCTTCCTGGTGGTCCGCGCCGACGTGGCGGCGATCGTGGTGCTGGCCATCGGCGGCACCAGCGACTGGGTGGACGGCTGGATCGCCCGCCGCCTGCACCAGGTCAGCCGGCTCGGCGAGCTGCTCGACCCGCTCGCCGACCGCCTCTACATCCTGGCCACGCTGCTCGCGTTCACCGCCCGCGAGGTGGTGCCGTGGCAGTTCACCGCGGCGCTGCTGGCCCGCGAGCTGCTGCTGCTCGGCGCGCTGGGGGTGCTGCGCCGCTACGGGTACGGCCCGCCGCCGGTGCACTACGTCGGCAAGACGGCCACCTTCCTGCTGCTGGCCGCGTTCCCGACCCTGTTGCTGGCCGCCGCGGTGCCGGGCGCCGCCACCGTGGCCGGGGCGATCGGGTGGGGGCTGGCCTGGTGGGGTCTGGTGCTCTACTGGGTGGCCGGGGCGATGTACGTGGTGCAGGCCAGCCGCCTGGTCCGGGCGATGCGGGCCCGGCGCGCGGGAGCGGCGGCGTGAGCGCGCCGACCCGGGAGGGCCGGGAGCCGGCCGGGCGGGCGTACGCGCCGGACTTTCTCACCGAGCTGTTCCGCAACCCCCTCGATCCCGGGTACGGCGACGCGGCGGCCCGACGGCGGGAGGTGCCGCTGTCGCGGTGGCGTCGGCTGCTGGCCCGTCCGGTCAGCCTGGTGGTGATCGTGGTGATCGGGTTCCTGTTCGCGGTGGCGTACCGGGAGACGATGGCCGAGGAGCCCGGCCGGGCGAAGGCGCGGGCGGGGCTGATCTCCGAGATCAAGCAGCGCGAGGCCGAGACGGATCGGTTGACGGCGCGGGCGGATCAGTTGCGCGAGGAGGTGAGCCGGCAGCGGGACGCGGCGTTGAGCGGCTCGCAGGCGTCCCGGCTGCGGAACCTGGAGGCGGGCACTGGCCTGGGGCGGGTGCGCGGCGACGGTGTGGTGGTGCGGTTGGCCGACGCGGCGCAGGACAAGGACGCGGTGACGGGCGCGGATGCCGGGCCGTCCCGGGTGTTGTACTCCGACCTGCAGAAGGTGGCGAACGCGCTGTGGGCGGCGGGCGCGGAGGCGGTCGCGGTCAACGGGCAGCGGTTGACGGCGACGTCGACGATCCGTTCGGCGGGTGAGGCGATCCTGGTGGACTACCGGCCGGTGACGAGCCCGTACGAGGTGACGGCGATCGGTCCGGGGTCGATGCGGGACCGGTTCGAGGGCAGTCGGGCGGCGGGTCTGATGCGTGAGGTGGCGCGGACGACCGGGTTGTCGTTCGGGGTGAAGGATGCCGAGGGCGTCACGCTGCCGGCCGCGCCGCAGCCGCGGCTACGCTACGCCGAGCCTTCGGTGAGTCCGAGCCCGTCGGGTTCGGGTGTCGCCGGTTCGACCAGTCCGGGGCCGTCCGGCTCGCGGACGTCTCCCAGCCCCTCCGGAGGTGGCCGATGATCGCGGTGCTGGCGTTGCTCGCCGGTGTGCTGCTCGGGGTGTATCTGGACCCCACCGTGCCGGCGGCGTTGCAGCCGTACCTGCCGATCGCCGTGGTGGCGGCGCTGGATGCGGTGTTCGGCGGCGTGCGGGCGAAGCTGGACCGGATCTTCGACGACAAGCAGTTCGTGGTGTCGTTCATCTCGAATGTGCTGGTGGCGGGCGTGATCGTGTACCTGGGTGACCAGCTCGGGGTGGGCGGCCAGTTGTCCACCGGCGTGGTGGTGGTGCTCGGGGTGCGCATCTTCGGAAACGTGGCGGCGATCCGCCGGCACCTGTTCCGGGCGTAGGTTTGTGGCGATGAGCGAGGAGCACAGGGAGACGGGGACCGGGTGGCCGCAGCCGGCGGAGCCGGCGCGGCCGACGGGTCCGGCGGGTGAGCCGGATCCGCGCCCGGACGCGCCGGATCCGGACGAGTTGAGCCCGTTGGCGCCGGCGGAGCCGGATGCGCCCCCGGCGGACGAGCCGGCCGCTGACGAGCCGGGTGCGGCCGCGGAGCGGGTGCCGCTGTCGCGGCGGTTGACGTCGGCGGGCGCGATGATCGCGGTGTTGTTGGCGTTGCTGGGGTTCACCCTGGTGGTGCAGTTGAAGACGACGTCGACGGATCCGACGCTGGCGGCGACGCGCGAGGAGGACCTGGTCCGGATCTCGTCGGATCTGGATTCGCGGGAGCGGCGGCTGCGGCAGGACATCGCGGCGTTGGAGGAGAGCCAGCGGCAGTTGCGTTCCGGTGAGCAGGGTCGGCAGGCGGCGTTGGACGAGGCGACGCGGCGGGCGGACGAGCTGGGCATCCTAGCGGGGACGCTGCCGGCGGTGGGGCCGGGGCTGTCGGTGCGGTTCGACGGTCCGGACAAGGCGATCTCGTCGGCGCGGATCCTGGACGCGGTGCAGGAGTTGCGGGGCGCGGGCGCGGAGGCGATGCAGATCGCCGGGGCGGACGGGACGGCGATGCGGATCATCGCGTCGACGTACTTCGTGGATGCCGACGGTGGTGGTCTGGTGGTGGACGGGCGGCGGCTGCGTGGTCCGTACACGATCACGGTGATCGGGGATCCGGCGACGATGCGTACGGCGTTGAACATTCCCGGCGGGGTGGTCGCATCGGTGCAGGACGCCGGCGGTAACGTGACGCCCGAGGAGCATGAGGCTGTGGAGGTTTCGCAGCTGCACGCGCCGATCAAGCTGGATCACGCCCGGCCGGTTTCCTGACCGGTTCGGGCCGCGCCGGTTTTCCCCCCGGTGCACCGATGGATGAAGGACGCAACTGGTGATTCCTGAGGATCTGCGGTACACCGCCGAGCACGAGTGGGTGGCTGGCGGGGACGGCGGCGCCGTCCGGGTCGGTATCACGCACTTCGCGCAGGACGCCCTGGGTGACATCGTGTTCGTCCAGTTGCCCGATGAGGGTGCGGTGGTGGCGGCGGGTGAGCCGCTGGGTGAGATCGAGTCGACCAAGAGCGTGTCGGAGATCTACGCCCCGCTGAGCGGGACGGTGGCGGCGCGCAACGAGGCGTTGGCCGACGCCCCTGAGGCGATCAACACGGATCCGTACGGTGCGGGGTGGTTGTTGGAGATCACTCCGGATGATCCGGCCGCGGTCGAGGGTTTGCTGACCGCTGGTGCGTACCGCGAGCTCACTGAGAGCTGAGTTGTCGTGCCGGGCGGCGGGGGCTCGATCTCCGCGTGCCCGGTTGCCCTGCATTTCGGCGCTGGCTAGGCTCGCCCAGTCGACCGAGAAACCCAATAGTTGCGCGTTGTGGAATGCGCCTTCCCGGGCACGGGGAGCCAGCCGCCGGGTGTGTGACTGCCCGGCGGCCAGACCCACCATTACCCGACGCCGACCGAAACAGATCCGTGAGGTGGTCCCATGACGCGGCCAGACGACGAGTTCCCCCCACTCGACGTCACTTCGACGCTCAATCTCGGTTCGCTCGACGAAGTGCTGGAGGGGCCGGACACCGATGTGGTGCCGAGCCGGATGTCCGGTTCGTTGCCGCCGGGGATGGCGCTGCTGGTGGTTCGCCGGGGTCCGAACGCGGGTGCCCGATTCCTGTTGGACCACGATGTGACGACGAGTGGGCGGCACCCCGACAGTGACATTTTCCTGGACGACGTGACGGTGTCGCGGCGGCACGCCGAGTTTCACCGGGACGGCGGCACGTTCACGGTGCGGGACGTGGGCAGTTTGAACGGCACGTACGTGAACCGGGAGCGGGTCGAGGCGGCCACGTTGAGCAACGGCGACGAGGTGCAGATCGGCAAGTTCCGGGTGGTGTTCATCGCCGGTCCGCGTCCGGAGGAGGAGGCCGGCCGGGGGTGAACGAGCCTGCGGCTTCGACGCCGTCCGGGGCGGCGCGTTCCACTCCGCTGATGAGCATCGGCGAGGTGTTGGCGCAGCTGCGGGTGGAGTTCCCGGACGTCACCATCTCGAAGTTGCGGTTCCTGGAGGCCGAGGGCCTGGTGGAGCCGCAGCGGACGCCGGCGGGGTATCGGAAGTACAGCTGGGACGATGTGGCGCGGTTGCGGTTCGTGTTGACCGCGCAGCGGGACCAGTATCTGCCGTTGCGGGTGATCCGGGATCAGTTGGCGGAGTGGGACGTGTCGGGTTCGGCGCCGGGGCGGCAGCGGCCGACCCTGGTGGCGGTGGGTCCTGCCGGTGAGGTGCCGGGTCGGGAGGTGGCGGAGTCCGCCGAGTCGTCGGAGGTGCGGCTGGGGCGGGCGGATCTGGTGTCCCGCAGCGGTATCGACGAGTCGACGTTGGTGGAGTTGGAGCGGCTCGGTGTGCTGGTGTCGGATCCGCCGGGTTGGTACGACGCGGATGCGTTGATCATCGCGCGGGCGGTGGCGGGGCTGGCGGCGTACGGGTTGGAGCCGCGGCACCTGCGGGGGTACCGGACGGCGGCGGATCGGGAGGTCGGTCTGTTCGCGCAGTTGGTGGCTCCGTTGGCGCGGCAGAGTGATCCGGCGGCGCGGGCCCGGGCGGCGGAGACGGCGCGGGAGTTGGTGGCGTTGTCTCAGCAGTTGCACGCGGCTCTGGTGCGGGTGGGGCTGCGGTCGACGTTGGGTCGTTGACGGTGTGGTGGGGCCGGGTGTCGTGGGGGCGCCCGGCCTTTGCCGTGGGTGGGCTGGGAAAGATCTGTGTCGGCAAGCGTGTCGTAGGCTTGCTGGGGTAACCCCTTCCGCGAGGCGTGGTGCACGTAGCGCATGGGACTCTCGTGTCGCGGTCCGTGTACCGTGCAGGGAGGGGCGCGGTGCGTAGGCGACGACGACACGGAGGCGGGCGGTGCGCGAGCTGAGCGTGGTCGGAGTTCGGGTGGAGTTGCCCAGCAACCAGCCGATCGTCCTGCTGCGGGAGGTCGAGGGGGACCGCTATCTGCCGATCTGGATCGGCGCGGTCGAGGCGACGGCGATCGCTTACGAGCAGCAGGGGGTCAAGCCGGCCCGGCCGTTGACGCATGATCTGCTGCGGGACGTGTTGGCGGCGTTGCAGGCGCCGTTGCGGGCGGTGGAGATCACCGAGCTCAAGGAGAACGTCTTCTACGCCGATCTGTTGATCGGTGACGGGGTGCGCGTGTCGGCGCGGCCAAGCGATTCCATCGCGTTGGCGTTGCGGGTCGGGGCTCCGATTCGTTGTGCGGAGCAGGTCCTCAGTGAGGCGGGGATCGTGATCCCGGACGAGCAGGAGGACGAGGTGGAGAAGTTCCGGGAGTTCCTGGAGCAGGTGCGGCCGGAGGACTTCGCGGGCTGAGTGGTGGCCGGGTTCGGGCTCGGCGTGGACGCGGGTCGCCGTCACGGTGGGTGACGGTGGGCCGCGTTTTGGTGATCTTCCTGGGGCTGCGCGGCGTGTCGTGGTCGTTCCTGCGTGGTAGGTCCTGGGGGCCGCTATAGGGTTGCGGTTGTCGAGGGGTGCGCGTACGGGGAGACGACGGGGCACCGCACGGGCGGGGAGGTTGTCCGGATGCACGAGCCGCGAGATCCTGATCCAGGTACGGAACAGCAGCAGCCGGGCGGTGACGGCGATGTGGGCTACCGGGGTGTGACCGCTTGTTCGGCGGTGGGCATCAGCTACCGGCAGTTGGACTACTGGGCCCGCACGGCGCTGGTGGTGCCGAGTGTGCGGGACGCGTCGGGGTCGGGGACGTCCCGGTTGTACTCCTTCCGCGACCTGGTGGTGTTGAAGGTCGTGAAGCGGCTGCTGGACGCCGGGGTGTCGTTGCAGAACATCCGGAAGGCGATCGAGGCGTTGCGGTCGCGCGGGGTGGAGGACCTGGCGGGCATCACGTTGATCTCGGACGGGACGTCGGTGTACGAGTGCCGGTCGCCGGAGGAGGTGGTCGACCTGTTGCAGGGCGGCCAGGGGGTGTTCGGCATCGCGATCGGTGGCGCGTTCAAGGAGATCCAGGGTTCGCTGTCGCAGCTGCCGGCGGAGCCGGTGGGTGGGCAGGAGCCGGTGGCGCCGCCGGAGAAGCCGGCGGAGCCGGGGGGGGGTGACGAGTTGGCGGCGCGGCGTGCGCGTCGTCGGGCGGGCTGACTGGCCTGTCGGAGTTTGCGGGGACCGCGCCACGCCCAGATAAGCATGGTGTGGTCCTCTTTTTTGGTCACTGGGCGTGTTCGCCGCCGGTGCGGGTGTCGACTTGCGGGTGGCCGGCGGCGCCGCCCGGCCCGCCGGTCGGGTGCGGTAGGGCCGTCACCTGCAGAGACGCCCTGCCGGGCCGATGGTCGCCGGGGCTGTCCGTAAGGGACTGTCGAGGGTGCGACGGCGGCGTGCCGTCCACGCAGCGTCGCGGTGTTGTCGCGAGGTGCGAGCGCTGGCATGGCCGATGCCGACTGTCCGTAATTGACGGTTGTCGGGAATCGGATAGGGCAGGGGTGAACCGTTTCGGCGGGCACGCTATGGTCCGACACGGTCGCTTGCGCGTGGACGTTCGGTGGAGCCGGCGCGACTCGCGTGGGCTGCCGGTTGCCCCCTCTCCGCGGCGCTACCCGCGTGACCCCCCCTTCCGGAAGGAACCAACCATGACGGTGACCGAAGAGACCACTCCCGTCTCCCATTACGAGCGCATCGGCGGCGCCGCGGCGGTGAAGGCGGCCGTGGAGCTGTTCTACGACAAGGTGCTCGCCGACCCGGAGCTGGCCGGCTACTTCACCGAGGTGAACATGCCGGAGCAGCGGCGGCACCTGGCGCTGATGCTGGCGGTGGTGCTCGGCGGGCCCAACGAGTACGCCGGTCGCGGGCTGGCCGAGGCGCACCAGCCGCTGGGGATCACGCCGGCGCACTACGCGAAGGTCGGCGAGCACCTCACCGCCACGATGACCGAGCTGGGTGTGCCGGGCGACATCATCGCCGACGTGCACGTCGTGCTGGGCCAGGTGCAGGACCAGGTCGTGTCCGTGGGGAACGCCTGAGCGTGGACGCGGCACGGCTCAAGCGGAGCTGGTCCCTGGTCGCCGCGCACGGCGACCAGGTGCCGCTCTACTTCTACTCGACGTTGTTCCTGGCGTACCCGGAGACCCGGCAGATGTTCCCGACGAACATGGCCGGGCAGCGGGACCGCCTGGTGTCCGCGCTGGGGCACATCGTGTCCCATGTGGACCAGGTGGACCGCCTCGTCGGGTTCCTGCAGGAGCTGGGCGCGGATCACCGCAAGTTCGCGGTGCGCGCCGAACACTATCCGGCGGTCGGTGAGGCGCTGGTGGCCACGTTGCGGCACTTCCTCGGTGAGGTGTGGACCGACGAGCTGGCCGCCGACTGGACGGCCGCGTACGGGCTGGTGTCGAAGGTGATGATCGAGGCGGCGGAGGCCGCCGAGTCGACGTCTCCGCCGTGGTGGGTGGGTGAGATCCTCGCCCACGAGCGGCGGACCTTCGACGTGGCGGTGTTGACGGTGCGTCCGCAGTACCTGCTGCCGTTCACGCCGGGGCAGTCGATCGGGGTGTCGCATCCGGCGGTGCGGTCCTGGCGGTACTACTCGCCGGCGAACGCCCCCCGCCCGGACGGCACGCTGGAGCTGCACGTACGGGCGGCGCCGGGTGGTGTGGTGTCGTCGCGGCTGGTGTACGGGTGCGCGGTGGGTGACCAGGTCCACCTGGCCTCGCCGGTGGGTGACCGGTTGACGTTGTGGCAGGCCGGCACCTCCGACCTGCTGCTGTTGGCGGGCGGCACCGGCTGGGCGCCGGTGAAGGCCCTCGTCGAGCAGGTCGCGGCGGAGGGATCGGGCCGCCGGGTGGACCTGTACGTGGGTTCCCGCTCCCGGGCGGAGTTCTACGACACCGACGCGATGGACAAGCTGGCCGCCTCGTACCCGTGGTTGACGGTGAACTACGTGGTGGGCATGGATCCGCGCCGGCCGGGTGAGCTGGTGCACGTGGCGGACCGGGCGCTGGCCGACGGTGACTGGCGGTCCCGGCACGTGTACGTGTGTGGTTCGGATGAGATGGTGAGCCACTCGGTGGCGGCGCTGACCCAGGCGGGCTACCACCCCGGTCAGGTGCACCACGAGGGGTTCGGCAAGCACTGGTACGGGCCGATGTGGCGGGCGGAGACCGCCCCTGACCAATCCGGAGGTGTCCGGTGAGCGCGACCCCGATCAGCAGGTACGAGAGCGGACAGTTCTCCGGTGGGGTGCAGGTGCGCCTGACGGCGGACCGGGTGCGCCGGTGGGAGTTCGACTCGGCGTCGTTCACCCGCCGTGGCTACGACCATGCCGACGTGGACCGGTTCCGCATGCAGGTGGCCGACGAGATGGATCTGCTGGCCACGCAGATCGCGAACCTGCGGGCGGAGAACGAGCGGCTCAACGACCATCTGGAGCTGCACCGGCACGGGGTGATCCCGAGCACCGACCCGGCGGGGGCGCTGCCGGCGGCCAAGGAGGTCAACCTGCTGTCGGCGGCGCAGCGGGAGGCGGAGCAGATCATCGCGCAGGCGCACGACTATGCCCGCCGGGTCGCCGAGTACGCCCAGATGCAGTACGAGAGCTACATGCGGGCGGCGGCGGAGGAGGCGAAGCAGGAGGCCGAGCGGGCGGTGTCGGAGTACCGCAGCACGGCCGGCCCGAACTTCGACGACTCGGTGGCCACCCGGGAGGCGTTGCGGATCTTCGGTGACATGATGATCTCGCACATGCAGGCGGCGGCGCGGCACCTCGACGACGGCAGCGAGCAGTTGGCCCGCACGATGGAGCGCATCGCCCGCGAGGCCACCCCGGTCGGGGGTGGGCAGCCGCAGGCGGCGTTGCCCCGCCACCAGCACTGACGCCGGGCCGGCCCGCCGGCGCGGCGGGCCGGCCCCCGGGCTGTGCGGTCAGGGCGCGGCGGCGCGGACGGCGTCGGCGATCGGGGTCTCCCCGCCGACCAGTTCCAGGGTCAGCCCGGCCGTGTCCGGGGCGTAGAGCAGGGCGAGCAGCACCCGGGCGACGTCGGCGCGGGTGACCGGGCCCGGCGGCACGTGCCCGGCCAGGGTGATCCGGCCGACGGGTTCGTCGTCGGTGAGCCGGCCGGGGCGCAGCACCGTCACGGCCAGGTCCCGGCCGGTCACCTCCTGCTCGGCGGCCTTCTTCGCCCGCAGGTACGCCGCCCACACCTCGTCGGTGCCCGGGGCGGGTGGCGCGTCGACGCCCATGGAGGAGACCAGCAGGTAGCGGCGCACCCCGGCGCGCTGTGCGGCGTCGGCGAGCAGCACCGCGGCGGCCCGGTCGACGGTGTCCTTGCGGGCGGCGCCGCTGCCCGGCCCGGCCCCGGCGGCGAACACCACCGCGTCGGCGCCGGCCACCTGCTCGGCGACGGTGTCGACGTCGCTGTGTTCCAGGTCGCACACGACCGGCTCGGCGCCGGCGGCGCGCAGCGCCGCCGCGTGGGCCGGGTTGCGGATCAGCCCGACCGCGGTGTCGCCGCGCCCGGCGAGTTCCCGTTCCAGCAGCTTGGCGATCTTGCCGTGGCCTCCGGCGATGACGACGCGCATGCCCTCAACGTAGTCGCCGTGGTGGGCCGCTGGGACGGGCGCGCGCACACCCGCCCGTCCCGGCCGATGATCCGGCGGGTGAGGGTGGTCACCGGCGGCCGGTCGCCGCCGCCGCGGAGGTGAGGCAGCATGGACGGGTGACGGAGACGTTCGACGCGTTGACCCGGCTGGTGGCCGCCGGGGACGTCGTGGTGCTCAGCGGCGCCGGCCTGTCCACCGAGTCCGGCATCCCGGACTACCGGGGGCCCAGCGGCGCGGCCCGCCGGCACACCCCGATGACCTACCAGGCGTTCACCCGCGACCCGGACGCGCGGCGGCGCTACTGGGCGCGCAGCCACCTGGGCTGGCGACTGATCGGCCGGGCCGCACCGAACGACGGGCACCGGGCGGTGGCCCGGCTGCAGCACGCCGGCCTGGTCGCCGGGATCATCACCCAGAACGTCGACGGCCTGCACACCGCCGCCGGCGCCACCGGGGTGATCGAACTGCATGGCCGCCTCGACGAGGTGACCTGCCTGGACTGCGGCAACCTCACCTCGCGGGAGGAGCTGGACCGGCGGCTGCGGGAGGCCAACCCGGGCTTCGACGCGCACGTCGCGCACGTCAACCCCGACGGCGACGTCGACCTGCCCGACGAGGCGGTGGCCCGGTTCCGGACGGTCGACTGCGGCATCTGCGGCACCGGGATGCTCAAACCCGACGTGGTGTTCTTCGGCGAGACGGTGCCCGCGCCCCGGGTCGCGGACTGTTTCGCCCGGGTCGAGCGGGCCCGGGCGCTGCTGGTGCTCGGCTCGTCCCTGACCGTCATGTCGGGGCGCCGGTTCGTGATCCGCGCCGCGAAGCTCGGCATCCCGGTGGCCATCGTCAACCAGGGGCCGACCCGGGGGGACGGGCACGCCACCCTGACGCTGGACGCGCCGCTGGGGCAGGCGCTCACCGCCCTGGCCGACCGGACCGCCACCCCGGTCGCGCCGGTGGCGGTGCCGGCCGCCGCCGGGTAGCGGGGCGGCGGGGTACGACATGAGCCGGTGACCCGGTCGCTGGTAGCGTTGACCATGCCGGTACCACCCACGCGGGAGAGACCGCCCGGAAACACCCCGGACGGCGCCGAAGGGGCAGATTCCTCCCCGGAACCTCTCAGGCAAAAGGACCGCGTGGGCAGGCACTGTGGAGCGCGTCAGCGCGACTCAGGGGGAGGCCGACCCGTCGACCTCGCCCCCGCAAGGAGCGCAGCGCATGACCGCAGAGCAGTTCGCCGACCGGCACATCGGCCCCGACCCCGGCGACGAGCGCCGGATGCTGGAGGCCGTCGGCTACAGCTCCATCGACGAGCTGATGGACGCGGCGATCCCCGAGGTGATCCGCTGGCACGGCACCCTGGACCTGCCGGCGCCGGCGAGCGAGCGGGAGGCCATCGCTGAGCTGCGCGCCCTGGCCGCCCGCAACACCGTGGCCGTGTCGATGATCGGCCTGGGCTACCACGGCACCCACACCCCCGGTGTGATCCGCCGCAACGTCCTGGAGAACCCGGCCTGGTACACGGCGTACACGCCGTACCAGCCGGAGATCAGCCAGGGGCGGCTGGAGGCGCTGCTGAACTTCCAGACCATGGTCACCGACCTGACCGGGCTGGCCACCGCGAACGCGTCCATGCTCGACGAGGGGACCGCCGCGGCCGAGGCGATGACCCTCGCCCGCCGCGCGTCGCGGACCAAGAGCCCGGTGTACGTGGTCGACGCGGACACCCTGCCGCAGACCATCGCGGTGATCGCCGGGCGGGCCGAGCCGCTGGGCATCGAGGTGCGGGTGCTCGACGTCGACCGCGACGAGCTGCCGGCCGAGTTCTTCGGCCTGCACCTGCAGTACCCGGGGGCTTCCGGGGCGGTCCGGGACCACGCCGGGCTGGTCGGGGCCGCCCACGCCGCCGGGGCGCTGGTGACCGTCGCCGCGGATCTGCTGGCGTTGACGCTGCTGCGCCCGCCGGGCGAGGTCGGCGCCGACATCGCCGCCGGCACCACCCAGCGGTTCGGTGTGCCGATGGGCTTCGGCGGGCCGCACGCCGGCTACCTGGCGGTCCGGTCGGGGCTGGAGCGGATGCTGCCCGGCCGGCTGGTCGGGGTGTCCCGGGACGCCGACGGCAACCCGGCGTACCGGCTGGCGTTGCAGACCCGTGAGCAGCACATCCGGCGGGAGAAGGCGACCAGCAACATCTGCACCGCGCAGGTGCTGCTGGCGGTGATGGCCGGCATGTACGCCGTCTACCACGGCCCGGACGGGCTGCGGGAGATCGCCCGGCGTACCCATGACCGGGCGGCGCGGCTGGCGGCCGGCCTGCGCGCCGGCGGGGTCGAGGTGGCCGACGTCGCGTTCTTCGACACCGTGACGGCGACCGTGCCGGGGCGGGCGGCGCAGGTGGTGGCGGCCGCCGCCGAGCGGAACGTCAACCTGCGGCTGGTCGACGCCGACCGGGTGGGCGTCTCCTGCGACGAGACCACCACCGTGGCGCACCTGGAGGCGGTGTGGGCGGCGTTCGGGGTTGCCCCGGCCACCGGTGAGGTGGCCGCCGCGCTGCCGGACGGGCTTTGTCGCACGTCGGACTTCCTCACCCACCCGGTGTTCCGCACCCACCACTCGGAGACGGCGATGCTGCGCTACCTGCGCCGGCTGGCCGACTTCGACTACGCCCTGGACCGGGGCATGATCCCGCTGGGGTCGTGCACGATGAAGCTGAACGCCACCACCGAGATGGAGGCGATCACCTGGCCGGAGTTCGCCCACCTGCACCCGTTCGCCCCCGACTCGCAGACCGCCGGGTACCGGGAGCTGATCGGGCAGCTGGAGGACTGGCTGGCGGAGGTGACCGGCTACGACGCGGTCAGCGTGCAGCCCAACGCCGGGTCGCAGGGGGAGCTGGCCGGGCTGCTGGCGATCCGGGCGTACCACCGGTCCCGGGGTGAGGGGCACCGGGACGTGTGCCTGATCCCGTCGTCGGCGCACGGCACCAACGCGGCGTCGGCGGTGATGGCCGGCATGCGGGTGGTCGTGGTGGCCTGCGACGCGGACGGCAACGTCGACCTGGTCGACCTGGACGCGAAGATCGACAAGCACCGGGACGCCCTCGCCGCGATCATGGTGACGTACCCGTCGACGCACGGCGTGTACGAGACCGGCATCGCGCAGCTGTGCGCGAAGGTGCACGACGCCGGCGGCCAGGTGTACGTCGACGGGGCGAACCTCAACGCGCTGGTCGGGTTCGCCAAGCCGGGCCGGTTCGGGGCGGACGTGTCGCACCTGAACCTGCACAAGACGTTCTGTATCCCGCACGGCGGCGGCGGCCCGGGCGTGGGCCCGGTGGCGGTGCGCGCGCACCTGGCGCCGTTCCTGCCGGGCGACCCGGCCGGGGCGCACGAGGACGGCCGGCCGGCGATCGCGGCCGCCCGGTACGGGTCGGCGGGGATCCTGCCGATCCCGTGGGCGTACCTGCGGATGATGGGCGCGCCGGGGCTGACCCGGGCCACCGGGGTGGCGGTGCTCGCGGCGAACTACGTGGCGGCGCGGCTGCGGCAGCACTTCCCGGTGCTGTACGCGGGCAACAAGGGCCTGGTGGCCCACGAGTGCATCCTGGACCTGCGGCCGCTGAGCAAGGCGACCGGGGTGAGCGTCGACGACGTGGCGAAGCGGCTGATCGACTACGGCTTCCACGCGCCGACGATGTCGTTCCCGGTGGCCGGGACGCTGATGGTGGAGCCGACCGAGAGCGAGGACCTGGCCGAGCTGGACCGGTTCTGCGACGCGATGATCGCGATCCGGGCGGAGATCGACAAGGTGGGGTCGGGGGAGTGGCCGGCGGGGGACAATCCGCTGTCCAACGCCCCGCACACCGCGGCGATGGTCTCGGGCGACGAGTGGCCGCACCCGTATCCGCGGTCGGTGGGGGCGTACCCGGCCGGGGTGGACCGGGCGGGGAAGTACTGGCCGCCGGTGCGGCGGATCGACGGGGCGTACGGCGACCGGAACCTGGTCTGCTCGTGCCCGGCGCCGGAGGCGTTCGAGAGCTGATCGGCGTCAGCCGGGGCGGTCGTGGGGCCGCCCCGGCGGGGCGTCGACCTGGGGAGGGTGGCCCGGCGGCGGCGGGCTAGCCTGGGTCGACGGCGCACGCTGCGGTCACGCAGCGTGGTGAGATCAGGCGACGAGGGCGTGTCGGGCGGGGCCGCGGTGCGGGGCGATGCTGCTGCCGTCGGGAAGCAGTTCGCCGGTGTCCTCGAAGATGATCACTCCGTTGCAGAGCAGGCTCCAGCCCTGCTCAGGGAAGCAGGCGAGGACTCGGGCGGCTTCTCGGTCGGTCGCGTCAGCAGAGGGGCAGGTGGGTTGGTGCTGGCACATCGGGTTCTCCGGACTGTGGGGGCACTGTGTCATGGTTCACATGACCAGTGACGCACAGTACCAAGTCGAAGTGCGCGCTATCGAGCAAGGATCCGGCTTGTTCCCCCAGAATCGGCTGAACGGATGAGTGGAAACGGACCGGACGGTGTGGAAGCGCTTTCACGCGGGATGACGGTCGTCCCCGGCGCCCCGCCCGGCTGCCGGGGACGACTCGTCGAACGGGCCCGGCTGGAGTGGCGGCTCGCCGACGGCGGCGACCCGGCCGACCTCGCGCAGGAGTTCCTCGCCGCCCACGGCATCGCCCTGCACGACCTGGCCCGACCGGCCGCCCACCAGTCGGAGGGCGTCTGCGGCGCCGCGCTCTACCTGTCCGCCGCCGCCGGGGCGCACACCGCCGGCGGCCCGACCGGCGCGTCCACTCCCGTGCCGGCGCTGCCGGACCTGGTGGTGGTCGTGCACCAGCACGCCCGCGGGCCGGTCGTCCCACCCGCCGCCCGACCGGCCGCCGGCTGGTGGCTGGGGGACTGGCGGGACAGCTGGACCCCTCGGCAGCACGCCGACGCGGTCGCGGCGGTCCGCGCCGCGATCGGCCGTGGCGACGTCTACCAGGTCAACCTCGTCGGCCACGCCGCCGCCCCGTATGCCGGGGACCCGCTGCCCGCCCTCGCCCGGCTGGCCGCCCTGCCCGGCGCCCGCTACGGCGGCACCCTCGCCGGCCTCGGCTGGGCCGTCGGCTGCGCCTCCCCGGAGACGCTGATCGCCCTCGAGGGCGGGCGCCTGGTCACCCGCCCGATCAAGGGCACCCGGCCGGCCACCGCCGCCGGTCGGCGCGAGCTGCTCGCCTCCGCCAAGGAACGCGCCGAGCACGTGATGATCGTCGACCTGGAACGCAACGACCTGGCCCGGGTGGCCCGCACCGGCTCGGTTCGCGTCGACGACCTGTTCGCCGTACGCCGCTGGTGCGACCTGTGGCAGGCCGAGTCGACGGTGTCCGCGGCGCCCGCCGACGGGTTGGGCCTGGCGGCGCTGCTGCGCGCGGTCTGCCCCGGCGGGTCGGTGACCGGCGCGCCGAAACTCGCCGCGCTGGCGCAGATCGCGGCCCTGGAGCCGGTGGGCCGGGGCGCCGGCATGGGCGCCCTGGGCTGGGTCGGGCCCGGCCGGATCGACCTGGGGCTGACCATCCGCACCGCGGCGGCCGACGCCGAGCGGCTGCACCTGTGGGCCGGCGGCGGCATCACCTGGGGCAGCGACCCGGCCGCCGAGGTGGCCGAGGCGGCGGCGAAGGCCGCCCCGGTGCGCGCCCTGCTCGCCGCCGGCTGACCGGCCCGCCCGTGCCGGGCTCAGGCGCGGGCGAAGGCGTCCAGCGCCGCGACCACCCGCTCGCCCACCCCGTGGCCGCTGCCGTGACCGCCGGACTCGACGATCTCCAGCCGGGCGTCGGGCCAGTCCCGGGTGAGCTGCCAGGCGATGTCCGGCGGCCCGCTGACGTCCAGGCGGCCCTGCACCAGCACGCCGGGGATGCCGGCGAGCTTGCCGGCGTCGCGCAGCAACTGCCGGTCGGGCAGGAACGCCAGGTTGCTGAAGTAGTGGGTGACGATCCGGACGAAGGCCGCCCGGAACACCGGGTCGGCGTAGCGGGGGCTGGGCTTGAATCCGCCGGCGAGGGAGACGTGCACGTCCTCCCAGTCGCACCAGTCCCGCTCGGCCCGCTCGCGGACCCGCGGGTCGGGGTCGTTGACCAGCCGGGCGTACGCGGCGGACAGGTCGCCGTCCCGGTCGGCCTCGGGCACGCCGGCGCGGAACCGGGCCCACTCCTGCGGGAAGACCCGCCCCATGTCCCGGGTCACCCAGTCGATCTCCCGGCGGGTGTTGGCGACCACGCTGAACAGCACCAGCGCGGCGACGCGCTGCGGGTGCCGCTGGGCGTACGCCAGGGACAGCGACGACCCCCAGGAGGCGCCGCAGAGCAGCCACCGGTCGATGCCCAGGTGCTCGCGCAGCCGCTCCATGTCGGCGAGCAGGTGGGCGGTGGTGTTGACCGACAGGTCCACGGCCGGGTCGCTGGCGTGCGGGGTGCTGCGGCCGCAGCCGCGCTGGTCGAACAGGACGATCCGGTAGGCGGCCGGGTCGAACAGCCGCCGCCAGGACGGGGTGGCGCCGGAGCCGGGGCCGCCGTGCACCACCAGGGCCGGGCGCCCGTCGGGGTTGCCGCAGGTCTCCCAGTGGATCCGCTGGCCGTCGCCGACGTCGAGGCGGCCCTGCGCGTACGGCTCGATCGGTGGATGCATCGGGTTCCCTCCCACACGCCAGATACGACAGCGCTGTTACATTAGCGGACGTGACCGCCACCCCCGACCGCGAGGCGCTGGGCACCCTGCTGCGCCACGTCCTGGAACTCCTCGACGGCGATGTCGCCACCGTCTACGCCGACCTGGACCTGGCCGACTACCGGCCGCGCTTCTCGCCAATGGTGCGGGTGCTGCTCGCCGACGGTCCGCTGCCCATCCGCGACCTCGCCGCCCGGGTCGGCGTCACCCACTCGGGGGCCAGCCAGACCGTCGCCCAGATGAGCCGCGCCGGCCTGGTCACCCTCGCCCCCGGCACCGACGCCCGGCAGCGCATCGTCACCCTCACCGATCGCGCGCACGCGCTGCGGCCCGTCATCGAGGCCGAATGGTCGGCCACCACCACCGCCATGCGGCAGCTCGACGCCGAACTGCCCGTACCCCTGGCCGACGAGCTGTACGCGGTCCTCGCCGCGCTGCGCCGCCGCCCGCTGCGCGAGCGGATCGCCGACACCGGCCTGGCGCCCGGGCCCCGTGGCGGGGACCGGGACCGGCGGTAGGGTCCCGGGATGTGACCACGGAGTACAGCGGCACCGGCGACCCCGCCCGCAGCCTCGCGCTGCTCTGGCGTACCCGGGACAAGCCCAGCCGCAAGGGCGGCGACCTCACCGTGGACCGGATAGTGCGGGCGGCCATCGAGGTCGCCGACGCCGAGGGCCTGGCCGCGCTGTCCATGCGCCGCGTCGCCGAGCGGCTCGGGGTGGGCACCATGAGCCTCTACACGCACGTGCCCGGCAAGGGCGAACTGCTCGACGTCATGCTCGACACCGTCTACGGCGAGACCGCCCGCCCCGACGACGTGCCCGGTGGCTGGCGGGGCCGCCTCGAGCTGGTCGCCCGGGAGAACCGGGCGCTCTACCTGCGCCACCCGTGGCTGCTCCAGGTGGCCACCACCCGCCCGCCGCTGGGCCCCAACGTGATCGCCAGGTACGAGTACGAGCTGCGCGCCGTCGACGGCATCGGCCTGACCGACCTGGAGATGGACGCGGTGGTCACCCTCGTCGACAACTACGTGCACGGCGCGGTACGCGGGGCCGTGGAGGTCGCCCAGGCCGCCCAGCGCACCGGCATGACCGAGCAGCAGTGGTGGCACGCGCACGCCCCGTACCTGGAGCGGGTGCTGGACCCGCGCCGGTTCCCGCTGGCCGCGCGGGTGGGCACCGCGGCGGGCGAGGAGTACCAGGCCGCCGCCGACCCGGCCCGCGCCTTCGAGTTCGGTCTGGCCCGCCTCCTCGACGGCGTCGAGGCTCTCGTCCGGACGCGTTCCGGCGGCTGACCGGCGGGTGGGCACCCCAACCCGGGTAACGGCCGGATAGCCTTCCGGGCATGACTATGCGCCCGATCCGGATCATCGGCGACCCTGTGCTGCGTACCCCTTGCGAGCCGGTGACCAGCTTCGACGCCGAACTGCGCGCGCTGGTGCAGGACCTGATGGACACCCTGCTCGGCGCGCCGGGCCGGGCCGGGGTGGCCGCCCCGCAGATCGGGGTGAACGCGCAGGTGTTCGTCTACGACGCCGACGGCCACCGCGGCCACCTGGTCAACCCGACGCTGGAGCTGTCCGAGGAGCTCCAGGACGACGACGAGGGCTGCCTGTCCATTCCCGGGCTCTACTTCCCGACCCGGCGGGCGATGCAGGCCACCGCGCACGGCTTCGACCAGCACGGCGAGCCGCTGACCATCTCCGGCCGGGGTTTCCTGGCCCGGGCACTGCAGCACGAGACCGACCACCTGCACGGCCGGCTGTACGTGGACACGCTGCACGGCGAGGGCCGCCGCCGGGCGCTGCGGGAGATCCGCGCCGGCCGGTTCCACTCGCCCAGCCGCGGCCTCTAGCCGCGGCCGGCGTCACACCGACGGGCGGCGGCGCAGCCCGCACTCGGTGAACCCGGCGACGCGGGTGAAGCCCAGCCGCTCGTAGAGGCGTACGGCGGCGGTGTTGTCGGCGCGGACGTTGAGGGTGACGTGGTCGACGGTGTCGCGCAGCCGGGCGCAGAGCGCGGCCACGGCGGCGCCGGCCAGGCCCCGGCCGCGGGCCCGGGGATGGGTGGTGACGTTGCCCAGGGCGGCCACCCGCCAGGTGGGTGACCAGACGTGCACCCCGGCGACCGCCAGGAGCTCGCCGTCCTCGCGGATCCCCACGTACTGGCCGGTGTCGAGCATCCGCGGGTCGAACCAGTTGCCCGGGTAGGCGACCGCGTACAGGTCGAGCAGCGCCGGCAGGTCTCCCCGGTCCAGCAGCTCCCCGGCGGGGGCGGCCTCGGCCAGCCGGGCCGGGTCGGTCAACGCCATCCGGTGGTGCGGGGCCGGGTCGGACAGCTCGTACCAGCGGGCCACGGTGGCGTCCAGGCCGGGGGAGAGGTGCGCCCAGAGCCGGGCCGGCAGCACCGGAGCGAGCTCGCCCAGCAGCGTCGCCAGCTCCCCGGTGCGCTCGGGGGTGGTGAACGCCAGCAGCGTCGGCAGGTCGACGCCGTGGTAGAGCAGCGCCACCTGGTCGCCGCGGCGGTACCACGAGGTGTACGGCCAGAAGAAGTCGTCCAGGTCGCCGAGCTGGTAGGCGTGCAGCACCGGGTCCCGGGCCAGCAGCTCGGCCAGGGCGGCGCGGTCGTGTTCGGCGCGTACGGGCACCCGGTGATGATCACACGGCGGCGGTCAGCAGCCGCCGCCGCGTCCCGGTGCGGCGGGCAGGTTCTCGTGCGCCCAGCGGGCCAGCGCCTCCAGCGCGGGCGCCAACGCGGCGCCGCGGTCGGTGAGCTGGTAGCTGACCCCGACCGGCGGGCCCTCCCGGACCGTGCGGGAGACCAGGCCGACCCGGCACAGCTCGCCGAGCCGGTCGGACAGCACGGACTCGCTGATCCCGGGCAGCGCGCGGGCCAGCTCGGCGAAGCCGGCCGGGCCGTCGGCGAGGGTGCCCAGCAGCACCCCGTTCCACCGCTTGCCGAGGAACGCGAAGGCCTGGGCCAGCCCCTGATCACACGTGCGGGGCGTGTCGCCCACCCCAGGCCTGGCTGTCACCACTCCAGGATACGGGTTACCCTCGACCCGAAAGGCACTACTAAAAAGCTAGTCGCTCCTGGCTGAGGAGCGGCAAGCGAAGAGCGAGGAACCCATGAGCGACCTGATCACCCTGCACCCCGAGGCGCAGGCCCAGCTGTTCACCGACGCCCGCACCGCCAACACCTTCACCGACGAGCCGGTCAGCGACGAGCAGCTGCGCGCCATCTTCGAACTCGCCAAGTACCCGCCCACCGCCGCCAACACCCAGCCACTGCGGGTGCTGTTCATCCGCGACGGGCAGCCCCGCGAGCGACTGCTCACCCACATGAGCGAGGGCAACCGCGCCAAGACCGCCGCCGCGCCGGTCGTCGCCGTCCTCGCCGCCGACACCGACTTCCACGAGTTCGTCCCGCGGGTCTTCCCGATCCGCCCGCAGATGCGCGACGGCCTCGCCGCCGACGCGGTGGCCCGCGAGCGGATGGCCCGCTTCAACGCCACCCTGCAGATCGGCTACTGGCTGCTCGCCGTGCGCGCCGCCGGCCTCGCCGCCGGCCCGATGGCCGGCTTCGACGCCGACGGCCTGGACAAGGAATTCTTCGCTGACAGCAGCTGGCGGTCCCTGCTCGTGGTCAACATCGGCAAGCCCGGCCCGGACGCCTGGTTCCCCCGGCTGCCCCGCCTCGACTACGACGAGGTGGTCCGGCACGCCTGAGCCGGCGTCAGCCCGCCACCCACTGGTCGTAGCCGAGCTTGCCCACCAGGGCCGCCACCACGACCAGCAGCACCACCCGCACGAAGCCGGAGCCGCGCCGCAACGCCATCCGCGCGCCCAGCGCGGCTCCGGCGACGTTGCACACCGCCATCGCCGCGCCCAGCAGCCACCACACGTGCCCGGTCGCCGCGAACACCACCAGCGCGCCCAGGTTCGTGCCGGCGTTGACCACCTTCGCCATCGCCGAGGCGTGCACGAAGTCCGCCCCGATCAGCGCGGTGAACGCCAACACCAGGAACGTGCCGGTGCCCGGGCCGATCAACCCGTCGTACAGGGCGATGCCCAACCCGGCCGCCGCCACCGCCGCGGCCACCCGCGCCCGGGTGCGCCGCTCCGGCCGCGACAGCACCCCCAGCCGCGGCCGGGTCAACACGAACACCGCCACCGACAGCAGCACCACCAGCACCACCGGCCGGTACGCCCCCGCCGGCACCGACCCGGCCAGCACCGCGCCCAGCCCGGCGGTCAGCACCGCCAACCCCGCCGCCGGCCCGGCCACCGCCCAGTCCAGCTTCGTCCGCCGGCCGTACGTCACCGCGGCGGTCGACGTGCCGAAGATCGCGGCCAGCTTGTTCGTGCCCAACGCCGTCGCCACCGGCACCCCCGGCGCGGCCACCAGCAACGCCGGCAACAGCAACAGGCCACCCCCGCCGACCACGGCATCCACCCAGCCCGCCATGGCGGCCGCGGTCAACAAGGTGGTCAGCGACAGAGGATCCACGGGCGGCCATTCTGCCGAGCACCACCGGCCCGACGAGACCTCCTGTGGCCAGGCTCACCGCCCCCGCCGGCGCCGCAACCACACGCCCACCGACGCCACCGCCACGAACACCAGCACCGAACAGACCAACGCCTTCAGCACCCGGCCAGCCTGCCACGCGGACGTAGGGTGTGCTGGTGCGCCTGGCCACCTTCAACCTGCTGCACGGCCGGTCCCTCACCGACGGCCTCGTCGACCCCGACCGGCTCGCTGTCGCCGTCGCCGCCCTCGACGCCGACGTCCTCGCCCTGCAGGAAGTCGACCGGGACCAGAGCCGCAGCGGCAACCTCGACCTCACCGCCATCGCCGCGCGCGCCCTCGACGCCCCCGAACACCACTTCGCCGCCGCCGTCGTCGGCACCCCCGGCGAACAGTTCCGCCCCCTCACCCACGACGACGACGGACACGGCGAACCCCGCTACGGCGTCGGCCTGGTCAGCCGACACCCGGTCCGCTCCTGGCAGGTCACCCGCCTGCGCCCCGCCCCGGTCCGCTCCCCGGTCTACGTGCCCGGCCCCGGCGGAGGACTGGTCCTGCTGCGCGACGAACCCCGGGTCGTCCTCGCCGCCGTACTGGACACCCCGCACGGGCCGATGACCGTCGCCGCCACCCACCTGTCCTTCGTCCCCGGCTGGAACGTCCTGCAACTACGCCGCGTCGTGCGGGCCCTGCGCACCCTGCCCGCCCCGCGCATCCTCCTCGGCGACCTCAACCTGCCCGCCGGTCCGGTCCGCCTGCTCTCCGGCTGGCGACCCCTGGGCCGGCGCCCCACCTACCCGGCCGGGCAACCCCGCGTCCAGCTCGACCACATCCTCGCCGACCGGCGCGGCCTCGACCGGCTGCCACCGGTCACCGCCGTCGACACCCCGCTGTCCACCATCTCCGACCACCGGCCCCTCGTGGTCGACCTCGGCGCTCGCAGCTGACCCCCAGCCGCACCACCTACCGTCGGCGGCGACCACCACGGCGGGGACCGGCCGCGAAACACCACCGGCCGGGCCGCACCGCGTGGTAGCGATGGTGAGACGAGGGGAGGGCAGCCGATGTCGCTGACCGGCCTACCGCTGCTGGCCCTGATCGGCGCCGCCGCCGCCGGCGCCGCCGCCGTCACCGCCCGCACCTGGCGTCGGCCCGGCCGCCGGCGAGCCCTCACCCGGGCCGCCGCCCTCCTGCTCACCGAGGCCCTCGCCCTGCTCACCGTCGGCGTAGCGGCCAACCGGGCCGAGCAGTTCTATCCCACCTGGTCCGACCTGCTGCCCGCCGACGCCACCCGGCAGCACACCGCCGCCACCCGGCCCGGGCGCCTCGACCGCTGGCTCACCGCCCGCGCCGCCCTCACCCGCGCCGACCCGGTCAGCTTCGCCTGGCACCCGCCCCGCTGGACCAGCTGGCCGCTCACCGCCGCGCCCACCGTCGTCGTCCCCGCCGACTACCCGCGGCACCCCACCTGGCGGTACCCGGTGGTCGTCCTCACCGACCAGGCCGACCCCGCCCGGGAAACCGCCGCCGCCCACGCCGCCGAGGACCACGCCGGGCCGACCGTCCTCGTCTTCACCCACCTACGGGCCACCGCGACCCCGGACATCCTCACCGACGGCCTGCCCACGAGCCTCGCCCGTGACCTGCGGGTCACCACCCACAGCTGGGCTCTGGTCGCCCCCACCGGCCTCGCCCCGCTCGCCCGGGCCGTCGTCCGGGCCGCACCGACCCGCTATCCCACCCTCGTCCTGCTCGACGACGCACCCGTCCCCGACCGGCAACCAGCCCCCACCGACCTGCCCAGCACCGAAACCCTCGCCGTCCTCGGCCCGCCCACCCGCCCCGGCGACCGGCTCGCCGCCGCCCTGGCCTGGGCCTGCCGACAGACCCCCGCGCCGCTGGGCGCACCCCCCGCGCTCATCCCGCCGCCCCCGCCACCCCGCGACCACCCGCCCCGCGCGCCACACCATCGGCGAGGCTGAACGATGGCCCCCGACAGCCTCGCCGCCGCCCTCACCGCCACCGCCGCCGCCGTGCTGACCGCCCTGCTGCTCGCCACCACCTGGGACCACGGCACCGGCGTGCGCCGGGCCGCCCGGCGCACCGCCACCGGCGTCCTCTGCCTCACCACCGCCCTCGCCGCCACCGGCATCTGGATCAACCGGCAGGTCGACACCTTCACCACCTGGACCGCCGGCGCCGGCCACGACGCCACCGCCACCGTGACCGCACCCACCGGCCCCGGCGGGCGGCTGTTCACCTTCACCGTCACCGGCACCGCCAGCGGCCTCACCCTCCCGGTCCGCGCCTACCTGCCCGCCGCCTACCACCAGCAGCCCACCGCACGCTTCCCGGTCATCGAGGCGCTGCACGGCTTCCCCGGCTCACCCGCCTCCTGGACCAACCGGCTCGCCGCCGCCCACCACCTCGACCAGGAGATCGCCGCCGGCCGCATGGCCCCCACCGTCGTGCTGTTCCCCCCGCAGACCCCCGACGCCCTGCTCGACACCGAATGCACCGACCTCACCCACGGACCCAAGGCCGAAACGTTCCTCACCGTCGACGTGCCCGCCGCCGCCGAGGCCCGCCTGCGGGTACGCACCGACCGCGCCGGATGGGGCCTCATCGGCTACTCCGCCGGCGGCTACTGCGCCACCAACCTCGCCCTGCGCCACCCCGACCGCTACGCCACCGCCGCCAGCCTCTCCGGCTACGCCGAACCCGGCATCACCATCGGCGACGGCACCGAACACACCCTCAACGACGACGCCTGGCGGCTGCGCCACCTGCCCCAACCCGCCGTCGCCCTCTACCTGTCCAGCGGCTCCGCCGACCACAAGGCCCACCACGACGCGGACACCCTGCGCCGCCTCGCCCACCCCCCGCTCGACGTCACCACCGCGTACGTGGCCGGGGGCGGCCACAGCATGGCCGTCTGGGAAGCCGCCGAAGGCCCCGCCTTCGACTGGCTCTCCAGCTGGCTCGGCCGCCCCCTCACCTGAGGCTCAATCCAGCCCGGCCGCCCGCTGCGCCGCCCGCACCGCGTTACGGAACAACATCGCCACCGTCGTCGGACCCACCCCACCGACCCGCGGCGTGATCGCCCCCGCCACCTCGGCACACGACTCGTCCACGTCCGGCAGCAGCAGCCGCCCCTCGTAACGCACCCCACCGCCGACCACCACCGCGCCCGGCCGCACATGCTCCGGCCGCACGATCCCCGGCACCCCCGCCGCCGCCACCAGGATCTCCGCCCGCCGCGTGTACCGCGGCCAGTCCGCCACCCCGGTGTGCACCACCGTCACCGCCGCATTCGCCGTCGGCCGCTTCTGCGCCAGCAGCATCGCCAACGGCCGACCCAACGTGGCACCCCGACCCAGGATCACCACCTCCCGGCCCGCCACCGGCACCCCGTGGAACGCCAGCAACGCCTCGATCCCCGCCGGCGTACACGGCAACGGACCCGGCAACCCCAACGCCAGCCGACCCATGTTCACCGGGTGCATCCCGTCCACGTCCTTGTCCGGATCCAGCACCGCCAACGCCCGGTCATAGTCCAACCGCGCCGGCACCGGATGCTGCACCAGCACCCCGTGCACCGCCTTGTCCGCGTTGAAGTCCTCCAGCGCCGCGTGCAGATCCGCCTGCGACGCCGCCGCCGGCAGATGCACGTGCGGCGACGCGAACCCCAGCTCCGCCGCCTGCCGCTGCTTGATCCGGATGTATCCGGCACTCGCGTCGTCGTCACCCACCAGCACCGTCGCCAACGCCGGCGTCACCCCCGCCGCGCGCAGCGCCGCCACACTCTCGGCGACCTCCGCCAGCACCCGCTCCGCCACCGGCCCACCCGGCAGCAGCCGAGCCGTCGCACCCGAAGAAGACATGACACACCTCGCCCGCGGAGGCCCAGGCGGTCGACCCCCGCGACGAGCTCCCCGATGGTTGCTGCCATCCCCGTGCCGCCAGTCGCGTCCGCCTCAGCCTGCCACAGCGCGCTGCGCGACCGCATCCGCCACCGCCTGCCACCGCGGCAACGACCCCAGCAGCTCGCCGGCCCGGCGCCGCCGGTCCGCCGCCGACGCCACCCCCAGATCCGCCAACGCCGCCGCGAACGCCGGCCGCAACGCCCGCTCCCGCCCCGGGGCGTCCGCCGCCAGGATCGCGTGACATCGCGCGTACGACACCACGATCCAGAACATCGCCTCCCGGTGCGCGCCCGCCCCGATCAGCTCCGCGCTGCCGTCCACCACCACCGGCCGCCCCGCCGCGCTCACATCCGCCCGGAACGGAAACGGGGTACGCGCCACCCGCGCCGCCTCGTCGAACGCCACCGCCAACCCGGCCAGATGCTCCCGCACCCGCCCCGGACCCACCCCGCCGCCGTCCAGCGACGCCAGCAACTCCGGACACCGGTCGGCGAACCCGTACCCGGTGAGGACCTCCCGCGCCCGCACGTACCGCCGCCGTACCGTCGGATCCCGCAACCCCGCCACCACCGGCAGCAACGCCAACACCGACGTCGGGAACAACCACGCCAGCACCTGATCGTGCAGCGGCGCGGCGTCGTCCCACCGCCGCAACCCCTCCTCGATCCGCCGCCGCACCCCGGCCATCCGCCGTCGCACCCACACCGGATCCGCGTACCCGGCCGACACCCGCTCCCGCACCGCCGCCAACCGGCCCGTCGGATCCACGATCACCGTGTCCGTACGGAAGAACGGGGCGAACACCCACGACCCCAACACGTCCTGCGGCCCACCCAGCTCGTCCCAGCTGACCGCGCTGACCTCCAACAGCACCCCCCGGTGCCGAAACTTGCCCAGCTTCCCGCCCGAACCGTCCCGCACCAGCAGCACGTCCACGTCCGACGACGCCGGCAACACCGCGTCGGCCGGCAACCCCACCGTCGACCCGCTGAAGAACGCCCCCTCCACGCCCGGGTCCCGCCGCAAGTGCTCGCGCACCCACTCGACCGCGACCAGCCGAGCGTCACCCACCCGCATCCTGCAACAAGTCCCCTCAAGTCAGACAAAGCCGAACAACGCCCCGCCGCTTCTGAGAACATGAAGCCCTGCCCCTGCGTCAGCAGCTCGACGCCGCGCCGCCACGCCACGAACAGGAGCGGGGCATGGACCGTGTGCGTCGGCTCGCCACGCGGACGCCGGCCGGTCGGGAACGATACATCGACCTGCTCCGCGCATTGGCGATCATCCTCGTGGTCTACGGCCACTGGACGGACACCGTCATCGCATACGACCGCGCCGGTCACGTCACCGGCTACTCGGCGACCCCCGAGCTGCGGTGGGCACACCCGCTGACCTGGATCTTCCAGGTCATCCCGGTCTTCTTCCTCGTGGGCGGCTTCGCCAACGCCGCCTCCCTGACCACCTTTCAGGCCCGCGGTGACACCGCCACCGACTGGCTGCTGGACCGCAGCGCCCGGCTGATCCGCCCGAGCACCCTACTGCTCGGCACGCTGTTCGCCGGCAGCCTCCTGGCCCGGCTGCTCGGAGCCGACCCGACCGAGACCAGGACAGCGGTCTCGTTCGCCACCATCCCGCTGTGGTTCCTCTGCGCCTACGTCGCCGTCGTCGGCCTGACACCCTTGATGTACGCGCTGCACCGCCGTCTCGGATTCCTCGTACCGCTGCTGCTGGTGGCGCTCGTGGCCGCCGGCGACGTGGGCCGCCTCCGCGGCCACGGACCGCTCTCCGCAGGCAACTTCCTCTTCGGCTGGCTGGTCATCCACCAGATCGGCTTCGCCTGGTACGACCGCTACGCCACCACCCTCCCATCGGCAACGGGCCCACGAGCGGCCACCGAACGAGGCGGACTTCTCGCCCGACAACTGCCGATCGGCTGGCCCCTGGCGGTGACCCTGACCGCCGTGGGCCTCGGCGCGCTGTTGCTCCTCACCGTCGTCGGCCCCTACCCGGTCAGCATGCTCACCACGCCCGGCGAGCGAGAACTCGACAACTCCTCACCGCCAAGCCTCGCACTGCTCGCCCTGGCAACCCTCCAGCTCGGAGTCATCCTGCTCCTGTACCGCCCAGTTCAACGATGGCTGCGCCGCGGGCGACCCTGGCGGACGGTCATCGGGGTGAACGCCGTCGTGCTGACCATCTTCCTGTGGCACATCAGCGCCGTGCTGCCCCTGACTGCCGCTCTGAACGCCGCACACTGGCTGCCCGCCCCACCCGTCGGCACCGGAACCTGGTGGGCCTGGCGGGTGCCATGGCTGCTGAGCCTCACTGTCATCCTGCTCGGACTACTGGCCATCTTCGGACCGATCGAGGCACGCGCCGCCGGTCACCGCCCGGAGACCATCCCCGACCGGCAGCACGAGAGCCGACCGGGGAGAAGCCGTACCGTCCTCACCATCGGCGGATACGCCGGTGTGGTCCTCGGCCTGCTGATCAACAACGCGGTTCGCATGTCCACGCCCGAGCCACTGGGCATTCCCCCGGTCGCGTTGCTGGCCTACCTGGCCGGGGCAGGCGTCCTACGACTACTGAGATCGACCCGGCGGCACCCGGCCTGACCGCCGTCACCCACCCTGTTCCTCCGCGCCGAACATCGACCGCCGGCACCGCCCCGACCGACCGCGTCGAGACCGACCTGCCGTGTCCGCCCGGTCAACTGGTCGCCGCCTGCCAGTGATAGGTCCAGGGCGGCCCGGAGCCGGCGACGGCCGCTCGCACGTACAAGCCGTCCCCGACGACGTCGATCTCGCCCGGATGCAGCTCGGCCGGTGGTTGCCCACGGTCGTCGAGTACGACAGTGGCCGTGCGTCCGTCGGCCGGCCCGCCCACGACCACGACATCAGCTACCTCTCGCATAGCTGCAGCATCACGGTCAGACCTCGGAGCGCACGCCGGAATGCCGGAGTTTGCCACCTACGGCCCCCAACCCACCAACGGTGAGCTGACGCAGGCGCCTGTCCGGGCACGCCGGCCCGGTGCGAGCACAGCAGCGGCTACCTCGTCCGCGCAGACGTGACACCCTGACCGTCAAAGCACTGACGGATACCAGCGAACATGGGGAACAAAGGAGGGACGATGGCACCACTGGTTTCCACCATCGAGATCGCGCGTCCACCGGAAGAGGTCTTCGCCTACGCCACCGACCCGTCGCGGTTCGCCGAATGGCAGCACGACGTCGTCAAGGTGCACCTGCTGGACGGCTCCCGGTTCACCACCACCCGCCGGATCAGGGGCGCCGAGCGCACCATGACCCAGCAGATCACCCACAACGACCCGCCGCACAGCTGGGCCGCTCGAGGCACCGACGGCCCCATCCGTCCGCACGCCACGATCACCGTGGTGCCCACCGACAACGGAACCAGCTCCCGCGCCACATTCACACTGGACTTCGAGGGCCACGGGATCGGCCTTCCCCTGGTGCCACTGGTCCGCCGGCAAGCACGGCAGCAAGCACCGAACAGCTACCAGAACCTCAAACAGCTCCTCGAAAGCAACGAATAGCCCGCCGACCGGGCCGCCGCAGCGGCAACCGCCAGCACTAACCCCCACCTCCGACAGCGCGCCCACCCAGCAGACCCGCCAACGTACGGTTCGTGCGGTTCGAGCGCACCGCCGCGCGCTGCTGACCCGCCGTCACCTCGATGTACGTCTGCGACGACGCCAACGACGCGTGCCCCAGCAGTCGCATGATCTCCGCCGCGCTCGCCCCGTCCTCCGCCAGCCGGGTCGCGAACGTGTGCCGCAACGCGTGCAGACGCGCCCCCTTCGGCACCCGATCGCCGATGCCCGCCCGTCGGTAACACGACTCCACCAGATACTGCAGGCCACCCCGACGCAGCGGCTCACCCCGCCGGTCCACCAGCAGCGGCGCGTCCGGCCCGACACTGCGCGCACCGAACCGCCGCCGGCGAGTGTCCAGGTAGTCCGCCAGCACCCGGTCCAACCCCGCCTCGATCGGCACCGTACGCGGACGCCCGCCCTTGCCGGCGACGTCCACCCGCCGCTCACCGTCCCGGCCGGCCACCGACGACACCCGCAGCGCCAGCAGCTCGGACAGGCGCAGCCCCGCGCAGAGCGCCAGGGCCAGCACCGCCAGGTCCCGCTCCGGCCACGGGTCTCGCTGCCGCCCCGCCGCGCCGGCGACCGCGGCCAACAACTCCTCCGGGGTGTCCTCGCCGCGCAGCGGCTTGGGCCGGGGGAGCGCGGCGCGCGGCCGGCCCACCGCCGGCATCGGGTTTCCAGCGACGACGCCCTCAGCGACCAGGAAGGTGAAGAAGCTGTTCCAGGTGGACCAGGCACGGTGGACGGAGGCGGCGGCGCGGGCAGCGGCGAACCGGGCGAACGCCGCCCGCATGATCCGGGGGGAGAGCGCGGTGATCGGCACCTGGTCGAGGGGGAGGGGAGGGGTCTCGTCGGTGCCGGTCAGGGCCGCGATGATGGTCAGATCCCGCCGGTACGCCGCGAGGGTGTGCGGGGACGGCTTGCGGGTGGCCCGGTCGGTCAGGAACTCCTCGATCAACCGTCCTGTCGATTCGCCCGCTTTGTCATGCATAAGGGACATTATGCACGACTTTCGCGTTTCCGTCACCCCGAAAGTCGGGGGAGAGCACGAACGTCTTCCGCAGTGGCTCCAAACGCAGGGATTCCGGCCCAGGGCGCGTCTGGCGCGGTGCGCCGTGCGGCAACCGCGGCGTGGCGACCAGCGCCGAGCCGACTACCACCCGGGGAGCGGGTCACCCTGGCAGGAGGCAGACGTCGGCGCCCGTCGAGAACTGACGGATGTGCTGCCACAGGCGTCGAAGTGCTGATGCGGGCGCGGCACACCCGGAGCTGGCTGGCCGAGCCGCCGCACCTCGTGGCAGGTGGCCGCGGTTACCTGCGCGGAGCGGCTCCTCGCCAACCGGGAACGGCCGCGTGGCGGACGCATCTCGTCAAGGCACCGGGGCTGCTTCCCCGGGGAGGGTCCCGCCCACTTGACTTTACATAATGTAGATTATCGAATCTCCTGTCCGCGCACGTGGCCGGCCTCGCGCTATGCGGATGCCGCTACAGGTACGCAATCTCCACTTCTCCGGCGGCTCGGCGGCTCAGAACGTCACCGGCTCGGCCTTGACGATCTCCAGCGGCACCCCGGGTCCGTAGTACGCGGGAAGCAACTTCTTCGCCTTGTCCACATCGGGCACGCCGACCTCGATGTCGCCCTTGTCGGGCCGTGGCCCGATCATGTTGATCTGCACACCCCTGCTGCGCCAGTACGCCATGTCCGCCGAGATGCGGTCCGCGCGGGCCCCCAACTCGACAATCGAGTACCGGGCGTCCACGATCTCGACGCAGTCCCTGGCGAAGTCGCGCAGCACCCACGCGTCGAAGCTCGCCGACGGCTTGCGGCGTACCAGAATCCGGTCACGGATCTGGACCAGCTCGACGCTGGCGTATACGTCGGGAAAGCGGGAGCTGGCGACAGGGTTGAGCCTGTTGGCCACCTCATCGAGCCGGTTCTGGTTCTCCGGCTGCGGCGTACCACTGATCTCCATGGCCGGGGTGGTCGTGGCGAAGGCGCACCCGGCCGTCTGCACCACGCCGTCCGCGCGGCGGCCCCCGGCGGTGGGTGTCGGCGCGGGCGCCGTCTCCACGGCGGCGCCGGCGCGAACCGGCGTTGTACCGGACGGATCGGCGCAGCCCGCCACCATCATTCCCAGTACACTGCCGGCCACGGCGAGCACAGCCGGCACCAGACGCAATCGCATGACCCCCATCCTCGTCGTCGAAGGTCACGGTTGGACCCGGGCTGGCGTGCCACGGTTCCCGTACGGCCGGCGGCAGCACCCGATTCGGGCGTGCTCTCTGGCACCGGGGTCCTGCGGGGGTGTCCGCCGTCCCCGCGCGACTGATCAGCATGACTCAACAGCGCGAGGCGTCTGGTCATCCCATCGCGGCGAGGTCGCGGACGGCGAAGCTGTGGTGCGCCCACTCCTCGTTGAAGATGACCCGCAGGCACGCCGAGGCGGCGCGAGGGCCGGGCGACGGCCAGCCGGGCGGGGCGTTCGGCTCGCGTACCCGGTCCAGGTCCTCCTGGGTGACGGTGGCGAGGAACTCCCGTACCTCGGTCATGCGGCCGGCCCGGACCGCCACCACCTCGGCGAAGCTCGGATCGGCACCCAGGTCGATGCCGAGGTCCGCACCGTTCGTGATGAACGTCGCCGGCAACCCGAGCGGGTGGTACGGCCGTTCCCGGCCCAGTACCGCCTGACCGAACCACAGGTCGGTCGCCATCACCAGATGCCGCAGTGTCTGGACGAACGACCACTCCCCGTCGATCCTGTTCCGCCCTCCCTCATGAGGGGTACGCGGCCTACGTCTGGCTGTCGGTCGACGAGAAGAGGGCGGAGGTCAAGGCGGAGGTTCGCCTGGCGGCGAAGCTGGTCAGCCAGCACCGCGAGTCGGAGGACGACGGGGCGGCAATCGGGGTGCTTGGGGCGGCCGACGGGTGGGAGCAGCTACCGCCCGGGTAGCCCGGGCCCCTGTACGGTCCGCACCGCGTACCGGATCTCGTCGAGCCGCGGCCCGCCGTTGTAGCGCAGCTGCGCGCCGACCCGCCGCGGTGGCCACCTCGAAGACGATCACGCCCGGCAGCGCGGCCGGTTCGGCCGGCTTCTCCCCTCGCCCTCGTCCACGCCGGGAATTATGCGCGGCTGATGTGGACGGCCAGAACCCCTCTCGCGAGTCGGGCTAATCGCCGCTTTGACGGCGCGCATACTCTCCGGTCATGTGCGATGACTACACCCCGACGCCGGCGGAGGTCGCGAGGCCCCAGACGGATCGGGCCACGGGAGACCACATGAGACAGAAGCTGCACGATGCCCTGATCCGCACCGCAACCCCACTCCTCAACCCTGGTGAGACGCCGGCCGCGACCGGTCGAGCCCGCCTTGGCCAGGTCTCGCTCGCCCGCAATGCCGCCCTGGCCGCCGCCTCGACGGTGCTGTCCGGCGTGAATCTGAATAACGCCTACTACGTGCTGCTGACCAACCAGCGGCTGCTGCTGCTCGAGCCGCACTGGCTAACCAGCCGCCCCACCGCGAAGGTCGTCGGCAACATCCCCCGGCCACTCCTGTCGGTCGCGGACGTCAAGCGTGCAGTCATGACGTCGGTGACGCTGTCGATCGGCGGTGAGGGCAAGAAGCTGCTACTCAAGTACCCGTCGCTGGACAAGGAAGGCGCAGAGTCACTGCTCAAGGCGCTCGAGGCAAGCGGCGTCTGATCAACCAGCTAGGTTGCCGGGACCGTTGCCTTTGCCAGGACCAGCGAGAGTCGTTGCGGTCCGCGCCCGCCTGCTGGGATCTCTACGCCAGATCCCGAGGCGAGTTGCGCGCACCGTGGCGCTGATTCGTCCCAGGCCTCGGCCTACTCGAGCGCGGGCCGCCGGATCTCGGCGAGGGCCAAGGCCACGCGCTGGTGCTCGGTGATGAGCTCGCCGGCGCGACGGGCCCGCTCACCGGGTCCGCGATGCCGGCCACCGCCTCGAGCTCGTCCACGCGCCATCGGCAGGGCCTGCGGTGCCTGCTCTCCGCGTTCGGCGGCGCCCTCGGATATCCATTCGTTGAGCTGGTGGAGTGAGGGCAGCGTGGCGGCGAGGAGTGGACCGGCGTCGGACAGGTTCAGTGGGGTCGCCTGGGGAGGCCCCCGTGGTTGGTGGCGACCGGCCGGCGGCGGGGGTCGTCGAGCCACGCCAGCCGCAACGGGCGCTGGAACTGGGCCGAGAGCCATTCATGGGCTTCTTCGTAGGCCAGCCTCACGGTGTCCAAGCGGGAGACGGTGGTGGTGACCAACTGCCCGTATGTCGGTTCAGGGACGGCGAGGGTGGAACCGTCCAGCCCGGTGAGGGTGATCGAACCGAGGGCCGGCGCGGCGCTGACGCCGAGCATGCGGTGTTCGTTGCGCGCGGTCAGGTAGCTGCCGTCTGGATTGAGGGCGAGCCAGCGCCGATCGTGGCGCAGGCCCCACGGCTCGACCGTGGCTTGCCCGACGCCGGTGCCTCCGAGCGATTTGACGGGATAGATCTGCACGGCGGTGAGGCGCATGATCTCGACCATAGGTCACCTGCACGGTTGGCGAGGGCCGCCGATGATCTAGGGGTATAAGCCGCCACGTATTGGGTCAGGACAGTCCTGACACGAGTGCGGCCACGTCCTCGGCGCAGCCGTACGACAGGGTGACGCCCGCCCCACCGTGGCCGTAGCAGTGCACGACCGGGCCGCGGTCGATGAACCCGGTTTCCAGCCGGACGCTCGGGCGCCCGGGACGTAGGCCCACGCGCTGGCTGAGGATGGGGGCCTTCTCGAGCGCGGGTACGAGCTCTATGCACCGTTTCAGGATGCCCGCGGTCGTTTCCGGCCGGACGCTCAGCTCCTCGTCGTCCTCCTCGGCGGTGCCGCCGAGCAGCACGGTGTCACTCCTCGGTACGACGTAGGTCAGCTGTTCCGGGACGCTCTGATCGAGTAGCCATTCGGTCAGGCCGACCTGCGCGACGACGATGACCTGTCCCCGCACCGGCGTCAGCGTCCGGTCGTGGATCAACTCCCTGGACCCCAGCCCGGGGCAGTTCACCACGACGTCCACGTCGTCGAAGGCCCCGGCCAGATCGTCCACGTGTCGCGTCCGGACGGTGACCCCCGCCGTTTCCAACTGGCCGTGCAGCCAGGGCAGATGCATCGCCATGTCCACCACCGGAACGCTCAGCTCGTAACCGTCGACGTAGCCGGTCGGCAGTCGCTCGTCGGGGACCCGACCCAGTTCGGGAACGGCCCCCCGCCACCACGGGTCGGCGGTGTGCTGGCGGAACAACTCCCGCCCGAGGCGCATCCGAACGCCGGCGGACGGGTCGGAGGTCAGGCGGCACAGCACCTCGTAGGTGGTCGCCGACCATCGGGTCACGTCCGCCTCCGGGTAGGCGCGGTAGGGGTACCAGAGCGCCGCGGCGACCGAGGATGTGGTGCTGTTCCCCAGCTGCGCGGCGACCACGTCGACCTCATGACCGGCTTGCACCAGACGGAGCGCACAGGTCAAGCCCACCACACCGGCACCGACGACCCTGACCTTCATGCCTCGAGATCACACCACATCGACGTGCCCGTACGCGCAACGGGCGCGGGCCGGAGCGGGCGACGCCGCCCGTCAGGGGCAGCGCCGTCAAGCGAGAGCGGGCGACGGAACGGCGCGGTGCGGGTCCAGCAGCATGGCGTGTGTCGCCATGAACAGGTCCATGCTGGTTACCCGCCATCCGGCTGCCAGCAGCGGCCGGACAGCCGGGTGTGGCGCCGGCAGGCACACCCGGGCGTTGCCGCCGGCGGTCTCGAGCGCGGCGAGCACCGCCAGCACGCTGTCCGCCGCCTGGGCGTCGTGAAGACGCGGATCCCCTGCCAGGTGCACCAGACCGAAGCCGTCACCTTCCCCTGCTGCGGTGCCCGCAGCACAGGGGCGACCATCCAGGTTCGCGACAATTGCCATCCCGTTCGGCCGCCGCGCCCAGGCGCGATGGTCGGTGCGGCGATCGATGCCCGTCCAGGCCGCCTCAAGCGTGCTGACCGCCTCGGGTGTGGACGACTCGACCGTCCAGCGAGCGGGCGTCGACACGGTGTGACCGGTCAGGTACAGCAGCGGCCACCAGCCGCCCAGGCCGGCGCTCGTGTAGAGCGGTAGCGCATGTGGGTGTTGGCTGCTGAACGTCATCCGGGGGGAGTTCTGCTCGGGCCACAGCTCGGCGAGCAGTGCCCTTCCACAGCCGCGACCGTGGTGCGACGGATGAACGAATAGGTCGCACAGCATTGAGGTCACGCCGTCACGTCCGGGGATGCCCCGGGTCGCACCAAAACCGACAATCCGGCCGCCAGCGATCACAACGGCGATCCGGCCGTACCGCAGCAGGTGCCCGACGTACGCGGGGTCGACGCCGGTCCATTCGCCCCGCTGACCCGCCGCCTCGGCAACCCGCCCGATGGCATCGACGTCAGCGGTGGTGGCGCCGCGAACCATCAGGCCTTGCCGGGGTGCGAGATTGGTCATCCGCCACATCCTGCCCCCACTGACCACGGCGCGAGGGGCTGGGAGCAACGAGAAGCGCTGGAGCCTGCACACGACCTACCTCGGCGCGGTCTCGTCAGCGCTCCGGGACCGGTCCGGGGTGGGGTAGCTGGGACCAGCCGGTGGCGGCTGCGACCCGTTCGGCGATGGCGGTCAGCTGGGCGATCTCGTCCTGGTTGAGCTGGTCGACGAGGACGTTCCGGATGGTTTCGACGTGCCCCGGTGCGGCCGCGGCGACGGCGGCGTAGCCCTGGTCGGTCAGTTTGACCATGGTGCCGCGGGCGTCGGTGGGGCACTCGGAGCGGGTGATCAGCCCGCGCTGTTCCATCCGGCGTAGCTGGTGCGCGATGCGGCTGCGGTCCCAGCCGAGCCAGGTGGCCAGGTACCGAACGCGCAGGGTCCGCCCTTCGGCTTCGGAGAGCGGCACCAGCACCTCGTAGTCGGGGCGGGAGATGCCCGCTTCGCTGAGCTGCCGGTCGATGGCGACCTCCACCGCGCGGTGCATGCGCAGGTAGGCCCGCCACATGCGGCTCTCCTGCTCGTTCAGCCAGCGTGGTTCGGTCACACGTCACACTCTACCCCGATTTTGTTGACGCGTCAGCATCTTGGTCGTAGTTTCGCTGATGCATCAGCAATTTGCTGCCGGCCATATCCGAGGAGTTCAAGGACCTGGCCGCGCAGATGCGCGTACAGGCCGAGGAACTCGCCCGCTCGCACGGCCGCGCCCTGCGCTGAGGGTCGGCCCCACCCCAGCCCGAGGCGCCGAGACCGTTCCAGCGTGGCGCCCAGCAGGCAGAGCAAGGAGGAACGCCCCATGGCCCCGCATCCAGCCCGGCGCACCGTCGACCGGGTCACCCGCAAGCAGCGGTTGGGCCCGGACGCGCAGGTCGACGACAAGGCGCTCATCATCGCCCCGACCGATCCGTCGCAGACCGACCCCTTCCTCCTGCTGAGCGAGGACTGGTTCTCCGCTCCGGGTTTCGAGTGGCATCCCCACCGGGGCCTGGAGACCGTCACCACCGTGCTCGACGGTGTACTCGAGCACGGTGACAACCTCGGCAACGCCGGGGCACTCGAGGTCGGCGACGTCCAGTGGATGACCGCCGGACGGGGCATCATCCACCGTGAGCTGGCCTACCGGAACGAGCACGCGCACACGTTGCAGCTCTGGCTGAACCTGCCCGCGAAGCGGAAGATGGCCGAGACCCGTTACCAGGACGTCCTCGCCGCCGCTCGGCCGCGCATCACCCTGCCCGGCGTGATCGTCGACGTGGTCTCCGGCACGGTGGCCGGTGTCACCGGGCCGGCGTTGAACCATCACCCGGTGCAGGGCGTCATCATCACCCTCGACCCGCTCGCCGGCTGCGAGCTGCCGGTGCCAGCCCGGCACCGGCTGTTCGCGTACGTCGTCGAGGGCGAGATCACGGTGGCCGGCAGGAGGTTGCGGGCCGGTGAGACGGCCTGGTCCGATCCCATCCGGGGCGCCACGGATTCCCTCCTGGCGCTGACCGCCGCGGATGGTGCGGCCCCGGCGCGAGTCATGGTCTACAGCGGTGAGCCGCTCCGGGAGCCGGTCGCGATGGGCGGCCCGTTCGTCATGAACCGGCGGGTCGAGATCGTCCAGGCGTTCAACGACTTCCACGCCGGCAAGTTCGGCAGCGTGCCCCGCCAGGCACGGTTGGCCTACGACCGCTGACCGGCTCCCGATCGGTCCGGGGGCTCGGCGTCGTGCATCCTGTCCGCCCGCCTGACGGCTACCGGGCTAGCTGGAGGGCGGGCGGGCGACGATGCGCTCAAGGAGAGCGTGGAGCTGGCCCAGCTCGGTGTCGTCGAGGTTGCCGAACTGGTCCCGGAGCGCCCGCTCGACCAGCGGGTCACAGCGCTTGAGCAGTGCTGCCCCGTCGTCGGTGAGCCGGTGGAGCAGTCTGCGGCCGGGGCCCTGAGCGCGTTCGACGAGCCCGCGGTCGACCAGCCGGCTCACCAGCGCGCCGAAGGACTGATCCGTCTGGAAGGTCACCTGGGCCAGTTCGTGAGCCGATTTGCCGGGGTGGGCCGCGATGTTACGCAGGACGATCCACTGGGACATGGTCGTGCCCAGCGGTGCGAGGCCGGCGTCGACCGCGAGCTGCTTGCGCTGCTGGATCTGCTTGATGTGCAAGCCCAGCTTGAAGACGTCGACTGCGGTCATCATCACAGCATACCGCGTGTCTAAGGACCCTTAGATAAGCTTCCTTATATCAGGTTCCTTAGTCGAACGGACGATGGTCTCATGGCCGTAGCAGCACTGTCGCCGACCGCGTCTCGCACGTCCGGCGCGAACCGGTCCAGCCGGACGGCAACGACGGTGGTCCTGGCCTGCCTGGGCGTCTTCTGCGCATATCTCCAGATCAGCGCGATCTCGGTCAGCCTGGCCACCATCGGCCGGGATCTGCATGCCTCGACCACGGCACTGCAGTGGGTGTTCGACGCCTTCACCATCCCGGTTGCCGCCCTCGTGCTCAGCTTCGGTGTCCTCGGCGACCTCGCCGGCCGAAAGCGCATCGCCATCGCCGGTCTCGCACTCACCGTCACCGGCAACCTGATCAGTCTCCTCGCACCCGGCACCGGCGTACTGCTGACCGGACGGGCCATCGCGGGTGTCGGAGCCGCCGCCCTGCTACCCGCCACCCTCGCGCTGATCACGCACGCCGTACCCGAACCCGCCCGGCGCGGGCACTACGTCGCGTTCTGGACCGGCGCCCTCAACGTGGGCCTCGCCGTCGGCCCGTTCATCGCCGGCGTGCTCCTGGCGCACGCCTCGTGGCGCTGGGTCTTCCTGCCGGTGACGCTGGTGCCCCTGGCCGTACTGATCCTCAGCGCCTGCCTGCTCGAAGACTCACGTGCCGCGGAAGGCCGCCGCCTGGACGTCCCCGGCCAGATCCTGGCCGCGGCCGGCATCTTCGCGCTGATCTACGGCGTGATCGAGGGCGGCCAGCAGGGCTGGACCAGCCCGCAGGCCCTCGTTGCACTGCCACTCGCCGCCCTGGTCCTGACCGGATTCGTACTCGTCGAACAGCGCAGCCCCTCGCCTATGCTGCGCCCGCAACTGTTCCGCTCCCCGGCGTTCCTCGCCTCGGTCCTGGCCGGCCTGCTGGCCATGTTCAGCCTCATCGGCTCGAACTTCGTTCTCAGCCTCTTCCTCGGCGCGGTGCAACGGTTGACGCCGTTTGGCATCGCACTGCGGCTGCTGTGCCTGTACGGCGCGGTACTCGTCACCGGGCAACTCGCGGGCCGTGTCCTGGCCCGCACCGGCCCGCGCACGCCGCTGATCAGCGGGCTGCTGCTGGCGGGCGTGGGCCTGTTCACCCTGCGCGGCGTCCAGCCCGACAGCTCCCTGGCCGACCTGGGATGGCGCCTGGCCCTGCTCGGCCTGGGCTTCGGGCTCGTGCTCACCTCCGTGACAGCCGCCGCCGTCAACGCCGTCCCCCGCCACCTCGCCGGCATGGCCAGTGCCGCCATCAACACCTTCCGGCAGGTGGGTGCCGCCCTCGGCCCCGCGATTCTCGGCGTCATCCTCACGACCGCGACCACGTCCCACCTGACGACCGGCGCCGCGTCCATCAGCCCCGGTGCCTTCCACACGCTGGCCCAGGAAGGACTCGGCGGACTCACCCGCCTGACCGTTTCCCCCGCGGGCCAGGCCGCCATCGGCCACAGCGCCGCGAGCGCGATCCACACCTGCGCCACCGTCAGCGGATGCGGAATGCTCCTGGCCGCACTCCTCGTCGCCACCCTGATGCCGCGCCGCACCCACGACTAGCAGGACCCCAGGTTGCCGGGGCGGTACCCGGGGGAATGAGAGCAGCACACGACGGTGGAGGTCGGTATGCATGACGCGGAATCGCCTCGGGAGGCGTTGCAACGCGCACGGCACGAGACCGAGCTGCAGATTGCGGCACTGACCCGCGACCTGACCGGGGTCATCGACGCCTCCCGCTCCTCCAACGCCGACGACGAACACGATCCTGAAGGCGCGACCATCGCGTTCGAGCGGGCGCAGGTGGCCGCGCTGCTGTCCGCCGCGCGTCGACGCCTCGCCGAGTTGGATGCCGCCGGGGAACGACTGGACGGGGGCACGTACGGCAGGTGTGAGCGATGCGGCTCACCGATCCCGGCGGAACGGCTTGCGGTACGCCCGTCCGCGCGTACCTGCGTCAGCTGCGCCCGCTGAGGCGGCCCGCCGCCAACATGACGCTGACGGACCGCGGTGATGTCCAGGCCGGCCCGCGGTGGGCCGGCCTGGACGTCGCAGCACGGCCCGGGCCGCGTCGGTGGCAAGCCGTCCGGCGCCACGCCTCCGCCGGCCCGCTCCCGCGCCAGATCCACACCACCAGGCCGAAGGTGATCCCGGCGGCTATCCACACCGCGCTCCAGAGCAGTGCCTCGCGCAGCTCGATGGCGTGGTGGTCGCGAGCCGTCCGCCGGGAGGCGGCGGTCCGGCGAACTCCGCCGCCATGCCGGTCGGCTCATCGGACGCGGCAGGATCATGACCGGGGAGGACGGGTGCTGCTCTCCCCCGCCGGGCCGCGGCGCGTGACTGGCTGATCCTGCCGATCGGGTCAGCGCAGCCGGCGGGCGGTGAACTTCGTCGGCGGGTCGGCGATCGCGTCCTGGGCGGCGATCAGCTGGAGTTCCCGGGTACCCGCCGCGAGGGTGGCCTCCAGCACGGCGAAGATCGAGTTGGTGGTCCGCTCCAGCGCCGTCTCGGGCGAATTGGTCGTGAACAGGTGGGCCAGATACAGCGCGGCGGTGATGTCGCCGCCCCCGTTCGGGCTGATCGGCAGGAGCGGCGTGGTGACCGCCCAGGCGCCGTCGTCCGACACGGCCACCACCTCCAGCGACCCCTCGGGTACGTCGCCGTGCAGCACGCTGGTGACCAGCACGTGCCGTGGCCCCGTCGCACGTACGGCGTCGACCGCCGCCAGCAGGTCCGGCAGCGTGTTGGTCGTGCGGCCCGAGAGGAACTCGAGTTCGAACTGGTTCGGGGTGATGATGTCCGCGCGCGGGACGACGGTGTCGCGGAGGTATTCGGGGATGCCGGGCCGGACGAACATGCCGCGGCCGACGTCGCCCATCACGGGGTCGCAGCAGTACACGGCGTTCGGGTTGGCCGCCTTCACCCGGTCGACGGCGTCGAGGATCACCGCGCCCATCGCCGGGTCGCCCTGGTAGCCGGAGAGGACTGCGTCGGCGGTGCCGAGGACGCCGCGGTCCTCGATGCCCGCGATGACGTCGGCGACGTCGGCCGGTGCCAGCAGCGGGCCGCGCCAGGCGCCGTACCCGGTGTGGTTGGAGAAGTGCACGGTGAGCACCGGCCAGATCTCGTGCCCGAGCCGCTGCAGTGGGAAGGCGGCAGCGGAGTTGCCGACGTGGCCGTAGGCCACCGAGGACTGGATGGACAGGATCTTCACCGGCCCATGGTCGCATTCGCCGACCGGTGGCAACCGGTCAGGTGTCGGTGCGCAGCCGGGCGTGCAGGTGCATGTCGTGCCAGCCGTCGGCGTGCCGGGCGGCGCCGCGGTTGGTGCCCTCGGCGGTGAGGCCGGCGCGGTCGGCCACCCGGCAGGAGGCCGGGTTGGCGGTGGAGTGGCGCAGCCAGAGCCGGTGCAGTCCGGCCTGGTGGAGGCTCCAGGTGGTGAGGGCGGTCAGGGCGCGGGCGGCGACGTGGTGGCCGCGGGCGGTGGGGAGCACCCAGTACGACACCTCCCCCCGTCCCTCGGCGAGGTCGATCTGGCGGAGGCTGATCTGTCCGAGGACGCCGGTGGTGTCGGTGACGGCCCAGCCGGCGCCGGTCTCGGCGTGCCAGCGGTGCGGCCAGGCGGTGAGCCAGGCGCGGGCCTCGTCGTCGGTCATGGTGCGGCAGTGCCAGCGGCGGATGTCCGGGTCGGTGTAGGCGGCGCGGACGGCGGGCAGGTCGTCGGGGCGCCAGGGGCGCAGCAGCAGGCCGTCGGCGGGGATGTCGGGTTGTGGCCGGTGGGCCAGGGCGCCGGGGGTCAGCGCCGGGGTGGTGAGCAGCGGCATGCGGTGAGCCTGCCGAACGGTCGTGCGGCGGTGCCGATCGGTGTGGGCGGCGGGTGCGGGTTGACCGTTCGGCTCAGCGTTTCGACCGTCCGGCGCGCGGTGGGTTTGACTGGAGCGTGCGGTATGGGCATGTGGCGGGAAGTTACCGCCGTTTTTTGGAGAGGAAGCACGCATGCTTTCCGCACTCGATCGTCGGCACACCGTCGCGCCGCCCGGGTACAGCCGTTGGCTGATTCCGCCGGCGGCATTGGCGATCCATCTCTGCATCGGGCAGGTCTACGCGACCAGCGTCTACAAGAATTCCCTGATCGCGCACTTCGACGCCAGTCAGACGGCGATCGGGATCATCTTCAGCATCGCCATCGTGATGCTCGGGTTGTCGGCCGCGGTGGCGGGCACCTGGGTGGAGGCGAACGGGCCGCGGAAGGCGATGTTCGTCTCGGCGTGCTTCTGGGCGGCCGGTTTCCTGGTCGGGGCGCTGGGCATCGCGACGAAGCAGTTGTGGCTGCTCTACCTGGGGTACGGGGTGCTGGGTGGGATCGGCCTGGGCATCGGGTACATCTCCCCTGTCTCGACGTTGATCAAGTGGTTCCCGGACCGGCCGGGCCTGGCGACGGGTCTGGCGATCATGGGGTTCGGGGGTGGGGCGATGGTGGCCTCTCCCCTGTCCCGGCAGTTGCTGTCGTTCTACGACGCGGGGTACGACCCGGCGAACGCGGGTTCGACGGCGTCGGGTTCGGCGCTGGTGTGGCTGTTCGTGACATTGGGCCTCGGCTACTTCGTGATCATGATGTTCGGGGTGTTCAACGTGCGGGTGCCGGCGGCGGACTGGCGGCCGGTGGGGTTCGATCCGGCGCGGGTGGCGGCGAAGCCGCTGGTGACCACGGCGAACGTGTCGGCGGCGAACGCGGTGAAGACGCGGTCGTTCTGGCTGTTGTGGGTGGTGCTGTTCTGCAACGTGACGGCGGGGATCGGGATCCTGGAGCAGGCGAGTCCGATGATCCAGGACTTCTTCCGGGACAACGGGACCTCGACGGTGTCGGTGGCCGCGGCCGGCGGGTTCGTGGGGCTGCTGTCGCTGTTCAACATGGCGGGCCGGTTCGTGTGGTCGTCGACGTCGGATGTGATCGGCCGTAAGCCGATCTACCTGGTCTATCTGGGCGTCGGGATGGTGCTGTACGTGCTGCTGGCCCTGTTCGGGCAGTTGGCGACGGCGTTGTTCGTGCTGCTGGCGTGCGTGATCCTGTCGTTCTACGGCGGTGGGTTCGCGACGGTGCCGGCGTATCTGCGGGATCTGTTCGGCACGTTCGAGGTGGGCGCGATCCACGGCCGGTTGTTGACGGCGTGGTCGGCGGCGGGGGTGGCCGGTCCGCTGATCGTGAACGCGTTCCTGGACGCGCAGGGCAAGCCGGGCACGTTGACGGCGGCGGCGTACCGGCCGGCGTTGTTCACGATGGTCGGCGTGTTGGCGGTGGGGTTCGTCGCGAACCTGTTGATCCAGCCGGTGCCGGAGCGGTTCCATGAGCCGGCGTCGGGCCGGGACGGGTCGGAGGGTACGGAGCCGGTGGCGGCGGAGAGGAGTGCGTCGTGAACGAGGTCGGTGGCGGGCAGCAGGTGCGGCTCGTGGTGTCGTGGCTGGTGGTGTCGGCGCTGTTGGGTTACGGGGTGGTGCAGACGCTGATCACGGCGATGAAGTTGTTCACCCACTAGGCGTGGGGTGTCGAGGCGGCCCGGGGGTGGACTCCCCCGGGCCGCTGTCGTCAGAGGCCACCGGCGACGCGCAGCACGGCACCGGTGGTGTAGGAGGCGTCGGGGCCGAGGAGGAAGGCGATGGTGCCGGCGATCTCGTCGGGTTCGCCGGCGCGGCCGAGCGGGACGCGTCCGGCGGCGCTGTCGGCCCGGTCGGGTACGCCGGAGAGGGCGTGGATGTCGGTGCGGACGATGCCGGGGGCGACGGCGTTGACGCGGATGCCGCGGGGGGCGAGTTCCTTGGCGAGGCCGACGGTGAGGGTGTCGGTGGCGGCCTTGACGGCGGCGTAGTGGATGTATTCGCCGGGGCTGCCGAGGGTGGCGGCGGCGGAGGAGACGTTGACGATGGCGCCGCCGCGGGTCATCGTGCGGGCGGCGTGCTGGGCGCAGAGCACGTATCCGATGAGGTTGACGTCGACGACCTGGCGCAGGTCGTCGACGCGCAGGTCGGTGAAGGGGCCGATCGGGCTGGTGATGCCGGCGTTGTTGACCAGGCCGGTGAGGGGGCCGAGGTCGGCGGCGACGTCGAAGAGGCGTTGCACCTGGTCGGGGTCGGTGGTGTCGGCGGGGACGGCGACACCGCGGCGGCCGGCGGCGTGGATGTCGGCGAGGACGGCCTTGGCGGCGGCGTGGTCGCGGCGGTAGCCGATGGCGACGTCGTGGCCGCCGGTGGCGAGCCGGCGGGCGGTGGCGGCGCCGATGCCGCGGCTTCCGCCGGTGATGATGGTGACGGAGGTCAATGCCCTCTCCCCTGCCCTGGTGGTGCGGGTGACGTTACCGTGGCCGGAACGGGGTCGGGGTGGAGAGGACGGTCACACCATGACGCGAGCGTTGGTGCTGGGTGGCGGCGGGGTGACCGGGGTGGCCTGGGAGTTGGGGCTGCTGGCGGGCCTGGCGGAGCGCGGCCTGGACCTGACGGACGCGGACGTGGTGGTGGGCACGTCGGCGGGGTCGGTGGTCGGGGCGCAGGTGTGTTCCGGGACGCCGGTGCGGGAGTTGTACGCGGCCCAGCTGCGCGCGCCGCGGGGTGAGGTGGCGGCCCGGTTGGGGGTGGGTGTGCTGCTGCGCTGGGCGTGGGCGGGCGCTCGGGGGCGGGACGAGGCGCGGGCCCGGGTCGGGGCGATGGCGCTGGCGGCGCGTACTCCGTCGGAGGCGTCGCGGCGCGCGGTCATCGAGGCGCGGTTGCCGGTCCGGGAGTGGCCGGCGCGGCGGCTGCTGGTCACGGCGGTGGACGCCGCCTCGGGCGAGTTCGTGGTGTTCGAGGCGGGCAGCGGGGTGTCGTTGGTGGACGCGGTGGGGGCGAGCTGCGCGGTGCCGGGGGTGTGGCCGCCGGTCACCATCGGCGACCGCCGGTACGTCGACGGTGGGGTGCGGTCGGCGGTGAACGCGGACCTGGCGCGGGATTCGGAGGCGGTGGTGGTGCTCGCGCCGGTGTCGTCGGGGTTCGGTCCGGCGCCGCGGTTGGCGGCGCAGGTGGCCGGATTGCGGTCGGCGGGGTCTCGGGTGGCGGTGGTGGCCCCGGTCGCGGGGGCGCGGCGGGCGATCGGCCGCAACGTGCTGGATCCGGCCCGGCGGGCGGGGGCGGCGCGGGCGGGGTTCGCGCAGGCGGCGGCGGTGGCCGGTGAGGTGGCGGCGGTCTGGGGCTGATCGCCTAGGCTCACCGCGTCGGTCTGACGGTGGAGGCGCGCGGTGGGTGTGGGTGTCGGGGATCTGGTCGAGGACTTCGCGCTGCCGGACGAGACGGGCACGGTGCGGCGGCTGTCGGAGTTCCTGGCGGCGGGTCCCGTGGTGCTGTTCTTCTACCCGGCGGCGATGACCCGCGGGTGCACGGCGGAGAGCTGCCACTTCCGGGACCTGGCGGCGGAGTTCGCGGCGGTCGGCGCGCGGCGGGTGGGGATCAGCCGGGATCCGGTGGAGAAGCAGGCGGAGTTCTCCCGGCGGCACGGTTTCGACTATCCGCTGCTGTCGGACGTCGACGGGGCGGTGGCGGAGGCGTTCGGGGTGCGGCGGCGGCTGCCGCTGGGGGCGTTGAGCACGCGCCGGATGACGTTCGTGATCGGCCCGGACCGGCGGGTCCTCGCCGTGGTGCACAGCGAGCTGAGCATGAACGAGCACGCCGACGCGGCGTTGCGCGCCCTGGGGGGTTGATCTTCCCGGTGTCGCAGCCGGCTGGTATCAAGGCTGCAGTCAAACAGGTGTACGGAAGAGGGCATGATGGCGGGCCAGGGTTTGTCCACTGACGAGGTGCAGGGGATCCGGGAGGCGTTGGCGGCGGGCCGCAAGCCGAAGGTGGTGTTCACGGCGGCGGCGGGTCAGATGGCCGGGCAGCTCGGCCAGGTGGTGGAGCTGACCGATCCGGAGGTGTCCGAGGAGTTCGTGGTGGTGCGGTTCGGCCGCGACGAGCTGCCCTTCTCCCCCGCCGACGTGGCGATTGCGCCGAAGGGCGCCGGCCGGAAGCCGGCGGAGCCGAAGCCGGAGGCCGAGCCGGCGCCGGCGGAGCCGGAGTTCGTGTTGGACACGCCGCCCGTGCCGGCGCCGCGTCGGGAGGAGCCGAAGGTGGAGCAACAGCAGGCGGAGGCCCGGCCGGCGCGGCGGGCGGTGAAGGCGGCGAAGCCGAAGAGCCCGGCCGGGCTGACGGTGACGCTGGCGTACGCCGAGGGTGAGTGGACGGTGGCGGCGCAGCAGGGCGCCAAGGCCCTGGCGAAGCCGTACGTGGTGAAGCCGGCGGAGGCGCTGCGGATGGTGGCGCTGGTGGACGTGCCGGGCGTGCAGGAGGCGGTGGAGCAGATCCTCGCCGCGGAGCGGGCCGAGGCGGAGCAGCAGGCGGAGAAGCTGCGCGCGGAGCTGGCGGAGATTGAGGCGCGGCTGGCGGAGCTGCGCGAGGCCCGCTGACCCTCGCCGCGCGCCGGCCGGGAAACGCCTCGGCTGGCGCGCGGGCCGTCTGCTACGGTTCTGCCGCGTCCTCGAACGAGGCCGGAGGGAGGTGAGTGCCATGGCACGTACGACTGTCATGCGCTCCCACCCGTCCGCGGGGACGCCGGGTTCCTGATCCGGGGAGCGCACCGCTTCCTGGAAGGACCTGCATGACCGACCTGGTCATCCGCCCGCTCGTCGCGGGCGAGGAACACCTCTTCGACACCCTTTCCGACCCGGGGCTGGTCGGGCGGGCCATACTCGGCGAGACGTACGCCGACGGCCGCTACCGCCCGGAGTGGACCTGGGTGGCCCTGCGCGACGGGAAGGTCGTGGCCCGGGCCGCCTGGTGGGCCGGGCCCGACGATCCGGCGCCGCTGGCGCTGGACTGGTTCGACTTCACCGACGCGCAGGCCGCCGTGGAGCTGCTGCGTACCGCGCCGCTGCGCGCCGAGTACTCGATCCTGCTGCCGCCCGGGTGGCGGGACGATCCGCCGGTCCACGCCCAGGCGCAGGCCCGGATCGACGCGGCGACGGCCGCCGGCCTGCGGGTGCTGGTCGAGCGGTACCGCTACCGGTGGACGTCCGACTACGGCCTGCCGGCGCGGCCCGGCCGGCTGGAGTTCCGGCCGGAGCCCGACGACGCGGTGATCCTGGACGTGCTGCGCCGCATCGGCGAGGGCAGCCTGGACGCGCACTACCGGCACGCCGCGGCCGAACACGGCCCGGACGCCGCCGCGCGGGAGGACCTGGACCTGCTGCGCTGGCTGCCGAGCCCGCGCGACTGGTGGCAGCTCGCCTGGACCCCTGGTGGGGAGCTCGCCGGCATCGTCGTGCCGGCCCGCAACCAGACCCACCACATCGTCGGGTTCGTCGGGGTGCTGCCCGGGCAGCGGGGCCACGGGTACGCCTACGACCTGCTGGTCGAGGCCACCCATCGGCTGGTCGAGGCGGGCGCGCAGGAGATCGTCGCGGCCACCGACCAGGGCAACACGCCGATGGCGGCCACCTTCGCCCGCGCCGGCTACCCGATCGCATGGGAACGCGTCGACCTGGTCTGAGACGCCCCGCGGGGCCGGTGCGACCCCCTCGCACCGGCCCCGCGCCTTCCTGCGCCCCGCAGGCTGGTCAGTGTTGCGGGATGTTCTGTACCCCGATCCGCTTGCGGAACACCCAGTAGGTCCAGCCCTGGTAGGCCAGCACGATCGGGGTGAACACCACCGCCACCCAGGTCATGATCTTCAGGGTGTAGGGGGTGGAGGCGGCGTTGCCGGCGGTCAGCGTGCCGGCGGCGTCGAGGGTGGACGGCAGCACGTTCGGGAACAGCGCGGCGAACAGGGTCGCCACCGCCAGGGCGATGGCCACGGCGGTGCCGGTGAACGCCCAGCCCTCCCGGCCTACCCGGGCGGCGGCGAGACCGCCGAGCAGGGCGAGGGCGGCGCCCACGGCGAGCACGACGGCGGCCGCGCTGGACCGGATGGTCAGCGTCCAGGTCAGGAAGGCCACCGCGACGACGGCGGTGCCGGCGCCGACCTTGACCGCGAGGGCGCCCGCGCGCTCGCGGATGTCGCCGGTGGTCTTGAGGGCGAGGAACACCGCGCCGTGGGTGAGGAACAGCCCCAGGGTGGTCACGCCGCCGAGCAGGGCGTACGGGTTGAGCAGGTCGAGCAGGCCACCGACGTACTCGTGGTCGGCGTCCAGCGGCACGCCGCGCAGGATGTTGGCGAAGGCGACGCCCCACAGGATCGCCGGCAGCAGCGAGCCGACGAAGATGGCCCGGTCCCAGCGGCGCTTCCAGGACGCCTCGGGGCGCTTGTGCCGGTATTCGAAGGCGACGCCGCGGGCGATGAGGGCGAGCAGGATCAGCAGCAGCGGCAGGTAGAAGCCGGAGAACAGGGTGGCGTACCACTCGGGGAAGGCCGCGAACATGGCGCCGCCGGCGGTGATCAGCCAGACCTCGTTGCCGTCCCAGACCGGGCCGATGGTGTTGATCAGGACGCGGCGTTCCCGGTCGTCGCGGCCGAGCACGGGCAGCAGCATGCCGACGCCGAAGTCGAAGCCTTCGAGGACGAAGTAGCCGGTGAAGAGCACGGCGACGAGGAGAAACCAGACGGTGGTCAGTTCCACGATGGGCTCCGGGGGTCAGTAGGCGAACGCCAGCGGGCGTTCGGCGTCGTCGGTGTCGTCGTCAACGGGCGCCGGGGTGACGTCGGGGACGCCGGCCTTGGCGTAGCGGAACAGCAGCTTGAACTCGATCACGGCGAGGGTGGCGTAGATCAGGGTGAACGCGGTGAAGGAGGTGAGCACCTCGGTCAGCGACACGCTGCGGGACACGCCGTTGCGGGTGAGCATCTCGCCGAAGACGATCCACGGCTGGCGGCCCATCTCGGTGAAGATCCAGCCGAAGGAGTTGGCCAGCAGCGGCAGCAGCGGCATCACCAGCCCGGCGCGCAGCAGCCACCGGCTGGTCGGGGTGCGGCCCTTGCGCTGCGTCCAGAGCACCAGCAGGGCGATCGCGGCGGCCGCCAGCCCGAAGCCGATCATGAAGCGGAAGCTCCAGTAGGTGACCGGGATGATCGGGGCGTAGTTGCCGGCGCCGTACTGGCTGGCGTACTGGGCCTGCAGGTCGTTGATGCCCTGCACGGTGCCGTTGGGGTCGCCGGTGCCGAGGAACGACAGCAGGTACGGGATCTTGAGGGCGAAGACCTCGCGGCTGCCGTCGAGGCTGCCGACGGTGAGCACGGAGAACGAGGCGGGGCTCTCGGTGGTGTAGAGGCCCTCGGCGGCGGCCATCTTCATCGGCTGCACCTCGGTCATGATCTTGCCCTGGATGTCGCCGGTGAACACCACCAGTGCCGAGGCGATCATGACCACCCAGGCGCCGAACTTGGTCGCGAACCGGTAGGCGTCGGTGTCGGCGCTGTCGCGGTTGCGGATGACGTGCCAGAGGCCGACCGCGACGATCAGCGACCCGGCCACCAGGAACGCGCCGGCCAGGGTGTGCGGGAAGGTGACCAGGGCGACCTTGTTGGTGAGCACGGCGACGAAGTCGGTCAGCTCGGCCCGACCGGTGGTGGGGTTGATCCGGTAGCCGACGGGGTTCTGCATGAACGAGTTCGCGGCCAGGATGAAGTACGCGGACAGGTTGGTGCCGATGGCGGCGGCCCAGATGGCGGCCAGGTGCAGCCGCTTGGGCAGCCGGTCCCAGCCGAAGATCCACAGCCCGATGAAGGTCGATTCGAGGAAGAACGCGACCAGGGCCTCGATGGCCAGGGGCGCGCCGAAGATGTCCCCCACGAAGCGGGAGTAGTCGCTCCAGTTCATCCCGAACTGGAACTCCTGCACGATGCCGGTGACCACGCCCATCGCGAAGTTGATCAGGAAGAGCTTGCCGTAGAACTTGGTGAGCTTGAGGTAGCGCTCGTTGCCGGTGCGGTGCCACATCGTCTGGAGGATGGCTACCAGGATGGACAGGCCGATGGTCAAGGGCACGAAGAGAAAGTGGTAGACGGTGGTGACACCGAACTGCCAGCGGGCGACGTCCAACGCGTCCACCTGGAACCCCCAGCTGTTCATACTACGAGACGTAGTAAATACTACTCGGCGTCGTAGAAAAACCGACAGGGCCGGGGGTCCCGACCCGTTCCGGGACCAATGACCCTGATCACCTCCGCCACCCGGCCCGGACCGGACCCCCGCCTCACCCCGGGGCGTGCGACCATCCACCACTGATGAACACCCCGACCACCCCCTGGCGGGCGCCGCTGCTGTGGCGCGCCGCGCAACTGCTCGCCCGCGCCATCGTCAGCCTGCTCGGTCGCCTCGAGGTCACCGGCGACGTGCCGGACGAGCTGCGCCACGGGCCGCTGATCCTGGCCGCCAACCACATCAGCCCCTTCGACCCCGTCGTCCTCGCCGCCGCCTGCCAGGCCCGCCGCATCGCGCCCCGGATCATGGCCACCGGCGGGCTGTTCCGCGCCTCCGTGGTCGGGCCGCTGATGCGCCGCGCCGGGCACATCCGCGTCGACCGGGGCACCAGCTCCGTGCACCAGGCCCTCGACAACGCGGCCGCGGCCGTGGCCGGCGGCTCGGTGGTGCTGGTCTACCCGGAGGGACGCATCGGCCTGGACCCCGGGCTGTGGCCCGAGCGGGGCAAGACCGGCGCCGCCCGGCTCGCCTTCGCCAGCGGCGCCCCCGTGGTCCCGGTCGCCCAGTGGGGCTCCCACGAGGTGCTGCCCTACCGGACGCCGAAGGGCATGCTGCGCGGCCTCGCCCGGGCGATGCTGCGCCGGCCGGTGATCCGGGTGCGCTTCGGCGCCCCGGTCACCCTGCGCGACGTGCCCGACGGCACGCCGGGGGCGGCGCGACGGGCCACCGAGCGGATCATCGACGCGATCACCGACAACCTGGTGCCGCTGCGCCCCGACGAGCCGGACCGGCCCCGCCACGTCGACCCCGGCCGCCCGACCGACACCAGCCGCTCGCACCGCCGCCCGCTGGCCCGGTGACCCGCGCCCGCCGCACCCTGCGCGGGTCAGGCGCGCAGCCGCTCGTCGAGGGCGGCGAGATCGGGTACGAACCAGACGTGGTCGTGCCGGTTGGACTCGGCCACCAGGGCGCGCAGCGCCGCGCTCGCGGCCAGGTGCCGGGAGATGTCGCCGACGACGACCAGTCGCAGCCGGTAGTTGACGAACTTCTGCATGACCTCGCCGGCGAAGCGGGTGCCCAGCGAGAAGAAGCTCGGGTCGAGCCGGTCGGCCGGCACGGCGACGGCCCTGGCGCCGAGGAAGGCCGCGCCGATCAGGTCCAGCGCGTCGCGCTCGCTGGCGATCGGCGGCCCGGCCGGGTCGCACACCAGCACCGGCACCCCGGCGCGCTGCTGAATCCGGTCACGCATCGGACGCCTCCCCGGCCAGCAGGCCGCCGTCGTGCAGGACAGCTTCGACCAGGCGCAGCAGGTCGGCGGTGGCGGCGGCGTCGCCCAGGATCACGATCTTCATGCGACGGCGCTCCTCGTCGTGGACGGTCTGCACGCGCAGCGGGCGCGCGGGGTCGGGGCCGGTGTTCGCGGCGGCGTGCACCAGGGTGGTGAGCCGGTCGGCGGCGGCCCGGTCGACGCCGTCGACCTGCGCGATGCTCGACACCTCCAGCGCGGGCCGCCCGGCGGGCGGCGTCGGTGCCGGCCGGCCGGTGAGGGCGTCGAGATCGGCGCGGGCGACCCGGTACTGCTTGCCGATGCGCACCGCGCGCAGCCGGCCGGCGCGGATGTAGCCGCGCACGGTGCGCACGTGCAGCCCGAGCAGCTCGGCGACCTGCTCCACCGAGTACATGTCATCGCTCATCGCTCCGTATCGTACGCAGGATAGGGAGCGATAGGGAAGTTGGTGGGGACGACGTCGGCCGGACACCCGCGCGCCACCGACACCCGGCATACTGCCGGCGTGCAACCCCGCTCCGGCTACCTCGACGCCCCCGCGCCGCTGGCGTTCGCCCACCGCGGCGGCGCGGCCGACGGCGACGAGAACACCGCCGCCGCGTTCGCCCGGGCCATCGCCCTCGGCTACCGGTATGTGGAGACCGACGTGCACGCCACCGCCGACGGCGTGGCGGTGATCTTCCACGACGCCACCCTGCGCCGGGTCACCGGCTCCGACGGGCGGATCGCCGACCTGCGCTGGGCCGACCTCGCGTCGGTGCGCGTCGGCGGCGCCGCGGTCGTGCCCCGCCTCGACGAAGTCCTCGCCGCCTGGCCCGAGGTGCGGTTCAACATCGACGTCAAGGCCGACGGCGGGGTCGTGCCGACGCTCGACACGGTCACCCGGGCCGGGGCCGGCGACCGGGTGCTGCTCGCCTCGTTCAGCGACGCCCGGCTCGCCCGGCTGCGCGCCCTGGCCGGGCCGAAGGTCGCCACCAGCCTCGGCATGCGCGGGGTGGCCCGGCTGCGGATGGCCTCGCTGCACGGGCGGTCGTTGCGGCTGCCGCCGTCCGTGGTCGCCGCCCAGGTCCCCGTCCGGTACGGGCGCATCCCGGTGGTCGATCCGCGCTTCATCGCGTACTGCCACCGCATCGGTCTGCAGGTGCACGTCTGGACGATCGACGAACCCGCCGAAATGCACGACTTACTTGATCTTGGTGTGGATGGCATCATGACCGATCACGTCGGCGTGCTGCGCGACGTCTACCGCAGCCGCGGCCACTGGGCCGCCTGAGTCGAAGGACCCCGATGGCCGCAACGGTCGCCCCCACCGTCGACGAGCCCGCCCAGCCGGGCAGCACCCGTCGCGAACGCACCGGCTGGTATTTCTACGACTGGGCGAACTCCGCCTTCCAGACCACCGTGATCACGGTCTTCCTCGGGCCGTTCCTCACCACCGTCACCGAACTGGCCGCAGGGTGTGAACTCGGCGCCCGGAGCAGCTGCCACGGGTACGTGCACCCGCTGGGCATCCGCGTCGCCGCCGGCTCCTACTACCCATACCTGATCTCGCTGTCGGTGTTCCTCACCGTGTTCGTGCTGCCCGTGGTCGGGGCGATCGCCGACCGGTCGCCGCACAAGAAGCGGCTGCTGGCCCTCGCGGCGTTCATCGGCGCCGGCGCCACCATCGGGTTCGCCTTCGTCACCGGCCAGCGCTACCTGCTCGGCGGTGCGCTGTTCCTGATCGCCAACATCTCCTTCGGCGCGGCCGTGGTGGTCTACAACTCGTTCCTGCCGCAGCTCGGCGGCCCCGACGAACGCGACGCCATCTCCAGCCGGGGCTGGGCCATCGGCTACCTCGGCGGCGGGCTGCTGCTCGCCCTGAACCTCGTCGCGGTCACGATGCTCAGCGAGGAGGGCAACCCGCAGCGCACCCTGGACCTGGCCCGCTGGTCCATCGTCTCGGCCGGCGTGTGGTGGGCGGCGTTCACCCTGCTCCCGCTGCGCTGGCTGCGCGAACACCCCGCCGCCGCGGCGGCGGCCCGGGCCCGCGACGGCAACGTGCTCACCGACGGGTTCCGGCAGCTCGGCCACACCCTGCGCAACATCAAGGCGTACCCGCTGACGCTGTTCTTCCTGCTCGCCTTCCTGGTCTACAACGACGGCATCCAGACCGTCATCACCCTGGCCAGCCAGTACGGCACCCAGGAGCTGAAGCTGGAGCAGAGCACCCTGATCGTGACCATCCTGCTGGTGCAGTTCCTCGCCTTCGGCGGCGCGCTCGCCCTCGGCGCGCTGGCCCGGCGCATCGGCGCCTGGAAGACCGTGCTGCTGTCTTTGGTGCTCTGGACCGGTGTGATCATCGCCGCGTTCCGGCTGCCCGCCGAGGCGCCGCTGCCGTTCATGGTCCTCGGCGGCTGCATCGGGCTGGTGCTCGGCGGCAGCCAGGCGCTGAGCCGGTCGCTGTTCAGCCAGCTCATCCCCACCGGCAAGGAGGGCGAGTACTACGGCTTCTACGAGATCAGCGACAAGGGCACCAGCTGGCTCGGCCCGCTCGCCTTCGGCCTGGTGTTCCAGCTCACCGCCTCGTACCGGGTGGGCCTGGTCTCCCTGCTGATCTTCTTCGTGGTCGGGTTCGCGCTGCTGGCCGCCGTGCCGATCCGCCGCGCCATCGTCGCCGCCGGCAACACCCCACCCCGGGTGCTGTAAGGCGGCGCCCGGCCGGCAAGATCCTCTCGCGTCGATGGGCTAGGCTGCCCCGACGTGACCGACGACGCCGCTGCCGCCCCGATCTGCCTGGCCCGGCCCCTCCCCGGCCCCGGCGACGACCCTGCCGGCGGCTGCGCCGCCGCCCGTGCGGTCGACGGACGGCCGCTGCACGCCGCCGCGCTGAAGTTCTTCTGGGGCCCGATGGACTGCGGCAAGTCCACGATGGCCCTGCAGATGAACTACAACCACGCCCGGCAGGGCCGCCGCGGCCTGGTCACCACCCGCATCGACCGCTCGCTCGGCCCGCAGGTCACCACCCGCATCGGGCTGGCCCACTCGGCCGTCGAGGTCACCGACGACCTGGACCTGCGCGACCTGGTCCGCGACGCGTGGGCCGAGGGGGTACGCGTCGACTACCTGATCTGCGACGAGGCGTCCTTCTACAACCTGGAGCACGTCGAGCAGATGGCCGACCTGGTCGACAACTACGACGTCGACGTGTACGCGTTCGGCCTGGCCACCGACTTCCGCTCCTGCCTGTTCCCGGCCGCGCAGCGGCTGTTCGAACTCGCCGACGAGGTGGCCCGCATCCAGGTCGAGGTGCTCTGCTGGTGCGGCCGGGAAGGGCTGCTCAACGCCCGGGTCGTTCACGGGCGGGTGGTCCGCGAGGGCGAGCAGGTCGTCATCGGCGACACGGTGGACAGCGCCGATGTGCGCTACCAGGTGCTCTGCCGCCGGCACTACCGCTCCGGCGACCTCGGCCCGCGCGCCTGATCACTCCTTCGTCACGTCCACGTCGGGCGCGGTCAGAACGGGTCCCCGCACACCCGCCACTTGCCGTCCTCCTGCACCACCGGCAGGCTGCGTTCCTCGCTGGCGCCGCCGTCGCGGGTCAGCCGCACCTTCACCGTCCCGTGCGGGCGACCGCCCCGGGTGGCCACCGACACGTCCGTGATCTCGTAGCCGCTGACCTGCGGCGGGGTGCGTACCCAACTGCTGAAGCCGAGCTGGCTCCACTTCCCGCGGGCCTCCCGGCACAGCTTCCCGTACGCCTGGTCGGTGTCGCCGGCCGCCACCTCCCGGAGGAACGCGTCGGTGGTGTCGCGTACCGGGCCGTTGGACTGCAGCACCACCTGCAGGTTCCACACCGCGACGCCGGCCACCCCGACCAGGCACAGGCCGATTCCCAGCCCGCCGAACAGCGTGCCGGCGCGCATCGGCCGGCGACGTCGGGCCGGCCTGGTCCACCCCTGTTCCCTGCCCATCACCTCCGACCGTAGAGACGCCGACGGGCGCGCGCAGGAACTTGTGCCCCCGGCGCCCCGTCACCGACGCCTCCGGGTGAACCAGTGAGCACGGCCAGGCCCACGGTGAGCACGGCCAGCCCGCCGCACCAGGAAACCGCCGGCAGGTGCTCGCCCACGACCACGACGCCCAGCACCGCCGCGACCGCGGGTTCCGCCAGCGTCAGGGTCGTGGCCGCCTGGGCGGCGGTGTGCCGCAGGCCGTACCCGAAGAGCCGGTACGCGAGGAACGTGGTGACCACGGCGAGGTGTGCGGCCACTGCCGCGCCCCGAAGGGTGAGCAGCCAGTGCGGGCCACCGCCCAGCAGGACGGGCAGGACCAGCAGTGCCGCCGCGCCGAACATCGCCCCCATGACCACGCCGGAGGGGTGTCCGCGGGCGATGAGCTTCCCACCGACGAGTGAATAGCCGGCGTAGGACAGACCGGCCAGGGCGGCCAGTGCCACGCCGGTGACGTCCACGGGTGCGGCGCCACCGGCGAACTCGGGGCCGAGGACCAGGACGGCGCAGCCGATGACCGCCGTCATGGTGGCGCAGGCCCAGCCGAGGGTCGGCCGGGCCTGCCGGGTGAGCCAGGCCAGCAGGCCGGCGAAGACCGGTGCGCTGCCCAGCGCGATCACGGTGGCCACCGCCACACCGCAGCGCGCCACGGCCGGGTAGAAGCTGAGCGGATAGCCGGCCACCGCGACCGCGCCGAGGACGAGCAGCCATCGCTCGTCGCGGCTGCACCTCTTCGGGAGCGAGCGGGCGCCCCGGGTGGAGACGAACAGCAGCAGGCCGCCGAGGGTCAGGCCGGCGGCGCCGGTGCCGGCCGCCGGCGCCCCGGGCGGGGCACGGGAGCTGGCGGTGCCGGTGGTGCCCCACAGCACCGCGGCGGCCAGGATGGGAACCGGCCCGTTGAGGAGGCCGGTGTGGGGGGTCCGGGGGCCGGCGGCAATTGAAGGGGCGAGGGCCGCCAGAGGGGTGTGGTTCGGCACAGTCGTGAACTTCCGTCGTCGAATACCGTCCGGGGAGCTGGCTTCGAAGCGGGCGCACGACACCGGTTGACCGGCTGTCTTGCCGGTCAACCGAGAAGGCGGGTCAAGCCGTCGGCGGGTGCGCCCGGTCAGGCGCCCAGCGGCGGCAGCACGACGTGCCAGTAGGTGTTCACGCGGGGATGCTATCGGGATCTTCGAAACCGGCCGGACGTACCTGCCAGAAGATGTCAGGTTCGGTTGCCAGGATGGGTGGCATGACAATGCACGCCGACCTTGCGATGGTCAACCTCGACAGCTCCGACCCCGTCGCCCACGCCGGGTTCTACTCCCGGGTCCTCGGCTGGGAGGTCACCCACAGCCAGGCCGAATACGCGATGATCAGCAAGGAGGGGGTCTCGATCGGCTTCGGCCTGGTGCCCGGGTACGCGCCGCCGGCCTGGCCGGACGAGACCGCCGGCAAGCGTTACCACCTCGACCTGTACGTCGACGACGTGACCGTCGCCGAGAAGGAGTTCCTGGCGTCCGGCGCGTCGAAGCCGGAGTTCCAGCCGGGCGGGGAGCGGTGGACGGTGCTGGTCGACCCGATCGGCCAGCCGTTCTGCGTCTGCCCACGCCCGCAGGGCTGACCGAGGGCCGGCTCGCCGGGCGGACCCTCGCCCGGCGAGCCGTTCGGCACCGACGTCATGCCCGGCGCGTCATCGCCGGGGGCGGAAAAAGTTATTGATCATGTAAGCGGTGACCTTCGCTCCGATCTTCGCGCCCTCGACGTCGGCGGTGCGGGTGTGGATGCCGCCCCAGATGCGGGCCTCGATGACCTCGGCGATGGCCTGCGAGAAATGACCGAAGTACCGGGTGGTGCCCGAGGCTTCGCTGTATGCGTGGAACGGGATGTCGTCCCGGCCGAAGAAGTGCCGCAGCGCCAACATGCTCGCCGCGGTGAAGCACGTGTGCCCGGACGTGAAGTCGGGGTGCGGCGGCGTGACGAGCAGCGGCATCCAGTCGGGATCGGCGTCGGTGGCCGCGTTGCCGTCGGTGTCGGCCAGGTGGACCGCGGTGACGGGCCGCCAGAACATCCAGGCGGCCTTCTCGTTGTAGCAGGCGGTCGTGGCGTCGGCCTCGGCGAGGTCGACCATCGCGAACATCCGCGCCGTCTGCAGCGTGGTCAGCCGCTGCCTCGTGGCGAGCTGGCGCTTGATCTCCCATTCGCCCAGGTGCCGGTCGTGCCACCAGATCGCGGCCTGCGTCTGGTCGGCGGTCCGGATCGGACTGTTGACCGCGCCGATCGTCTTGACCTCGTTGAAGTCCCGGGCGTATTGCGCGCTGGTGAGCGCGGGCGGGCCGGACGAGCGGAACATCGACGCGCTGGGGAGGAGGAACGGCTTGAGACCCGCCACCCATGCCCCGTCGTTGGCGTTGGTCGGCGGGGTGGGCCGCCACTGGCCGGGCTCGGTGCCGACGGGCCATGCCGCGTTGCCGAATGCCCCGTCGTTCCTCCGGGCGCTGATCATCGCGGCGGCGGTCTGGCTGCCCATGGAGATCCCGCCCTGCTTCGCGCGGCCGTCGGGGATGGCGGCCAGCCACTCGTCGTACTGCGCCTGCAGCCGCGCCTGCTGCGCCGGGAACAGGGAGCTGAGCACCTGGAAGGCCGCAGTCCCGACCGCCGCGTTCACCGACTCACGGCCGTCGCTGCGCGGTGCGATGAGGTATGGCTGGTAGGGGCGCCCGGCGATGGCGTTGACCGCGTCGTAGACGGCCCCGTGCACCATCGCGAAGCTGCGCGCCTGGACCTGCGGCTGTTGGCCCGCCACGTCCCAGATCGCGGTCTGGGCGTTACGTTCCCAGACGATGACGGCGTTGCTGGACGTGCTCGGGTCGGCGGCGTGAGCGGCGGAGGTGACGAGCGCGGCCGGCGACCCGGCGGCGAGGATACCGGCGACGACGACGGCCACGACTTTTCGGCGGGTGGGAACCTGACGTTTCATGACTGCGCCCCCTGGCTGGCATTTCCGGGCAGCCGAGTGCCCATTGACGTGAGTTGCTGCCAGGAGGCAAGCTACCGCGCCGGCCATGGCGTCCATAGTGGCCAAAGCGGTGAAGAACTTTGTTGTCCCGCAACGGTTTTGGACAAGACCGACGTCGGCGACGACACTTCCGGAACTCGCCGCCCTCGATGATCGGCGGCAGGGGTCAGCCGCGGCGGCGGGCTCGGGCGGCCCAGATGGCGTACGCCGGGTCGCGGTCGAGGTTGTGCCGGTCCCGGTCGTAGCGGCGGGTGGTACGCGGGTCGGCGTGCCCCATCGCGTCCTGCACGTCCTCCAGCGGCACCCCCTCGGCCCGGGCCGTGGTGGCGAACGCGTGCCGCAGCGAGTGCGGAGAGAGTTTCTCCCAGGCCGGGATGCCGGCGGCCTGGGCGAGCCGGCGGACCAGCCGGAACACGGAGTGCCGGTCCAGCCGGGCGCCGGTGGCGGTGACCAGCAGCGGGCCGGTCAGCTCCGGCACGGTCACCCCCTGCGCGGCGCCCCGCGCCGCCAGGTAGGCGTCCACCGCGTACGCGGTGCCGGGGGTGAGGGCGCGGCGGCGCACCTTGCCGCCCTTGCCGACGAACCGCACGCTGCGGTGCCCGCGTTCCGTGCCGAGGTCGGTCAGGTCCAGGGAGATCAGCTCGCCGACCCGCAGCCCCAGGTCGGCCAGGAGCGCGATGGTGGCCCGGTTGCGGGCGGCGGTCGGGCCGGTGTCCGCGTCGGCCGCCGCGAGCAGCGCGTCCACCTCCTCCGGGGTCAGCCCGACGGTGGCGGAGTGGTCCCGGTCCACCCGGGGCCGGTCCGCGGCGGCGACCGGGTTGGCCTCGATCGCACGCAGCTTCACCAGGAAGTCGTACCAGCTCGACAGGGCAGACAGCCGGCGGGCCACGGTCGCCGGGGTGAGCGGCCGACCGCTCCGCGCGCCCAGGGTCGACTCCAACTCTCGGCCGTAGGCGTTGACGTCGAGGAAGCTGACCCGCAGCGGGTCCACGCCCCGGCCCGCGCACCACGTCAGCCAGCCGGTGACGTCCCGCCGGTAGGCGTCGCGGGTGTGCTCGGACAGCCGCCGGTTGCGCAGCCACGCCTCGGTGAAGTCGGCCGGTCCGGCGGGCAGGGCGGGACGGGCCGACCCGCGGAGGACCTCGGGACGCAGCACGTGAGAAAGGCTCTCAGCCGGCGGGGTGAATCGCGACGAGGCGCGCCCGACGGAAACCTGACCAAGCTCACACCGCTGCGCCGACAGGCCCGGCTGCCACCGCTGTTCCGCCCGCGCTACCGTCGGCCAGTGCGCGCCAGTCGCCTGGTTTCCCTGCTGCTGCTCCTGCAGACCCGGGGGCGGATGACCGCCCCGGAGCTCGCCGAGGCACTGGAGGTCTCCGTCCGGACCGTCTACCGGGACGTCGAGTCGCTCAGCGCCGCCGGCGTCCCGGTGTACGCCGACCGCGGCCCGGCCGGCGGATACCAGCTGCTGGAGGGCTACCGGACCCGACTGACCGGGCTGACCGCCCCGGAGGCCGAGGCGTTGTTCCTGGCCGGCATGCCCGGGCCCGCCGCCGAGCTGGGCCTCGGGCCGGTGGTGGCCGCGGCCGAGCTGAAGCTGCTCGCCGCGCTCCCCGACGAGCTGGCCGACCGGGGCGGCCGGATGCGGCAGCGGTTCCACCTGGACGCGCCCGGCTGGTTCCGGCACTCCGAGCCCACCCCGCACCTGACGGCGCTGGCGCGGGCGGTGTGGGAGGACCGGCTGGTGGAGATGCGCTACCGGCGCTGGCGGGCCCCCCGGGAGGTGACCCGGGTGGTGGCCCCGCTCGGGGTGGTGCTCAAGGCGGGTCGCTGGTATCTGGTGGCCCGCTGCGACGAGCAGCTCCGCACCTACCGGGTCGGCGCGGTGCTCGACCTGGTGGTCCGCGACGAGCGGTACGCCCGGCCCGCCGACTTCGACCTGGCCGGCTACTGGCGGGAGTGGACGCAACGGTACGAGCGGGACGTCTACCGCGCCCACGCCCGGGTCCGGATGACGGTCGCCGCGCTGGAGTTCATGCCGTACGTCTTTCCGCCCGAGATGAGCCGGGCGGCCCGGGCGGCGGCCGGCGAGCCGGACGAGGACGGCTGGCTGGAGACGACCGTGCCCATCGAGTCGGTGAAGCACGGCCACACCGAGCTGCTCAAGCTCGGCGCCGAGGTGGAGGTGCTGGAGCCGGCCGAGCTGCGCGATCGCCTCACCGCCACCGCTCACGCGCTGGCCCGGCTCTACCCGGCGAGCCCGGACAAGGCGGTGGGGGCGTCCGTGTTGGACGCCCCCACCTGAGCGTCAGGCGCTGATCTCCTTGCGGCCGTTGCCGGACGCGGTGACGGTGATCCGGCGCGGCTTGGCGCGCTCCGCGATCGGGATCCGCAGGGTCAGTACCCCGTTCTCGTAGCCGGCCTCCAGCTTGTCGGTGTCGAGGGTGTCGCCGAGGAAGAGCTGCCGGGTGAAGGTGCCGCTCGGCCGCTCGGCCGCGATGAGTTCGACGTTGTCCCCGGTGGGCCGGCGCCGCTCGGCGCGGACCGTCAGCACATTGCGCTCGACCGTGCAGTCGATGCTGTCCGGGTCGACGCCGGGCAGGTCGAAGGCGGCGTAGAACCAGTCGCCGTCGCGGTAGGCGTCGAGGTGCATGACCGCCGGCCGGGCGGTGGTGCCGAAGAACTGCTCGGCGAGCCGGTCGATCTCGCGGAACGGGTCGGTACGCATCAACATGGCTGTGCCTCCTCGGTTCTCCTGGACCCAGGGTGTCAGGTTGAGTCTGGTTGACTCAACTCCTCGACTTCTTGTTTTAGCGCGGGGCGGCCGTGCCGTCAACTCGGGCTGGCAGGAGCTTCTCGAACCAGTGCTGGGCGTACCTGTCGTCGTTGTAGGCGGGGATCTCGGCGTACCCGTGACGGGCGTACAGGGCGCGGGCCTCGACCAGGTCGGTGCGGGTGTCGAGCCGGATCCGGTCCGCCCCCGCCGCCCCGGCGTGCGCTTCGACGGCGGCGAGCAGCGCCGCCCCGCCGCCGGCGCCGCGGTGCGCGGGGCGGAGGTAGACCCGGGTGAGCTCCGCCCAGCGCGGACGCCACCGCAGCCCGGCGCAGCCGGCCAGGTTCCCGTCGTGGTGGGCCAGCAGGAGCAGACCGGTGGGCGCCACCAGGTCGTGGCTGGGTGACTCGGCGAGGGCGGCGTCCACCTCGTCGGGCCGTTCCGGCCGGCGGTGCCAGCGGCGGACCATCTCCGCCAGGTACTCGCGCAGCAGGGTGGCCGCCTCCGGGGCGGCGGGATGGGCGGGGTGGGTCGTCCAGCTGCTCACCGCCCGATCCTCACCGGACGGTCAACGGCTTTTCCCGGTCAGGGCCGCCAGTAGACGCCGTGGTCGCGGGCGAGCAGCCGGTCGTCGACCAGGTAGCGGCGCAGCGTGACGTGGTCGGCGCCGCCACCGTCGCACCAGGCCCGCAGCGCGTCGTCGACGGCCCGTTCCGGATACCGCACGCCCGGCTCGAAGGAGCGCTCGGTGATGTGTTCGAGCAGTATCCGGCGGCGTCCGCGCTGGGCGGGCAGCCGGGTCAGCACGCCGTCGCGCAGGAAGGTGCGCAGGATCGCCTCTTGGGGGCTCGCCGCCGGTGCCGCCGCCGGCCGGCCGCCCGCCCGGACCTGCTCCCGCAGCCACTGGCCGTCGACCCGCAGCCCGGTGCCGTCGTCGGCCACCACGCCGACGTCGACCAGCCGGCGCACGGCGGTGGCGACGTCGCGCGTGGGCAGGCCGGTGCGTGCCGCGACGGCGGGGAGGTCCGCGTCCCCGAGCACGATCGCGGCGAACACGACACGGCGGCGGTCGTCGGCGAGCGCACCCGCCAGGGCCTGTGAACTCATGCGGCGCAGCCTGTCAGCCCCGCCCGCCGAGGGCCAGGCGTTTTCCGCCCGGGCGGCGCTCGACGTCAGGCAGGGGCGGGCACCGCGAAGTCGACCTCCGCGGTGTCGACCGTGCCGCCGGTGCGGCCGGGAGCGGTGTGGTCGCGCCAGTAGAGGTTGGTGTGGGCGATCACCTGGTCGGGCGGGGGGGCGCCGTAGGCGCTGAGGTCCTCGGTGGTGTGCGCGTCGGCGACCAGCGTCGCGTCGTAGCCCCGGGTGATCGCGCCGTGCAGGGTCGAGCGGATGCACGCGTCGGTCTGGGCGCCGGTGACGACGAGCCGGCCGATGCCGGCCGCGGCGAGGACCGGCTCCAGGTCGGTCTCCTCGAACGAGTCGCCGTACGCCTTGTGCACCAGCGGCTCGGCCTCGCGGCGCACCAGCTCGGACACGTACTGCCAGGGCTCGCTGCCGGTGGGCAGCTCGTCGCTGTGGTGCTGGACCCAGACGACCGCGACGCCGGCGTCGCGCGCCCGGTCGACCAGGGTGGCGATGTTGGCCACCACCCGGTCCCGGTCGTGGGCCTGGGCCACCACCCCGTTCTGGACGTCGATGACGAGCAGGGCCGTGTGTGGTCGGTCGGCAAGCGTGGTCATGGCGCCTCCCCGAGCGTGCGGCTGCGGTCTGCGTCGACCCTAGACCCGCCCACCGACATCCTCGACCCCGCCGGGCCGGGCCGGCGGGGTCTCGGCCGCGAGGGTGACCCGGCGGAGCAGGTCGGACAGCAGGCGCCGGTCCTGCGGGGTCAGGGCGCCGAGCACCCGGTGCTCCTCGTCGCCGACCACCCCGATCGCGCGCCGCCAGGCGGCCCGGCCGTCGTCGGTCAGTTCGACGTCGATGCGGCGGCGGTCCACGGTGGAGGGGATCCGCCGGACGAAGCCCCGGCGGACCAGCGCGTCCACCCGTGCGGTGATCGAGGCGGGGGCCATCCGCAGGTCACCGGCGATCTCGGAGGGGGCGGCCCGGCCGCCGCGCCCGGCGAGGACGTGCAGGGTGCCGTACTCCTTCTCCTGCAGGTCCAGATCGGCCAGGGCCCGCTCCTTGACCTCCCGCAGGTGCCGGGTCAGCAGCGACATCCGGGTGACCGCACCCTCGACGTCAGGGTCCAGGTCGGGCAGGACGGGCAGCCAGCGGTCCACGTGCTGGTCGATGCGGTCGCGGTCGGTCACCCGATCACCGTACGCCGGGCCGCAAAAATTCGTTGTCGAAATATTCGATGTCGAAGTACTCTACGGCGGTGACGCATCCACTCCGGCATCCCGCCTTCCGTCTGCTCTTCCTCGGCCGAACGGTCTCCGCCGTCGGCGACGCCGTGGTCCCCACCGCGCTGGCCCTGGCCGTGCTCCGGGCCACCGGTTCGACCGCCGCCCTCGCCGTGGTGCTCGGCTGCGCCATGCTGCCCCGGCTGCTGCTGCTCCCCCTCGGCGGCGTGGTGGCCGACCGGTTCGACGCCCGGCGGGTCGCCCTCCTCACCGACCTGGTGCGCTGTGCCGCCCAGTTGGTCGTCGGCGTGGAACTGCTCGGCGGCGCCCCGACCCTGACCCACCTCGCCGCGGCCTCCGCCCTCGGCGGCGCGGCCTCGGCGTTCGCGATGCCGACCGCGTCCCCGCTGGTCGCCGGCACCGTCGAGGCCGACGGCCGCCAGCGGGCCAACGCGCTGATGGGCGTCACCGCCAACGCCAGCCGGCTGGCCGGCCCGGCCCTCGCCGGCCTGCTGGTCTGGACCGCCGGCCCCGGCTGGGCCTTCGTGCTCGACGCGGCCTCCTTCGCGGTCAGCGCCGCGCTGCTGTCGGTCATCCGGGTCCGGCACGTTCCCGTACCGCACCGGTCGCTCCGGGCCGACCTGGTCCTCGGCTGGCGGGAGGTCCGCTCCCGGGACTGGTACTGGAGCAGCCTGGTCGCCCACGGCGTGTGGAACGGCGCCGCCGCGGTGCTGCTCACCGTCGGCCCGGTGATCGCGGTGGACCGCCTCGGCGGGGAGGGCGTGTGGGTGCTGCTCCAGCAGGCCGGGGCGGTCGGCCTGCTGGCCGGGTCGCTGCTCGCCGCCCGGGTCCGCCCGCGCCGGCCGGTGCTGCTGGGCAACCTCGCCCTGGCCACGTACGCGGCGCCCTTGCTGCTGCTCGCCGCCGCGGCGCCCGCCCCCGTGGTGGTCACCGCCTACTGCCTCGCCCTGGCCTCCCTCGGCTTCCTCAACCCGGTCTGGGAGACCGTGGTGCAGGGGCAGTTCCCGCCGGAGGTGCTCGCCCGGGTCACCTCCTACGACTGGCTGATGTCGCTGGGCGCCATGCCGATCGGCTACGCGCTCGCGCCGCTCGCCGCCCGGGCCTGGGGGTCACCCGCGCCGCTGGCCGTCGCCGGCGTGCTGGTGCTGCTCGCCTGCGCCGGCACCGCCGCCGTCCCCGGCGTACGCCGGCTGGGCTGGCCGGCCGGCGCCCCGGCCGCACCCGCGGAGCAGGTGCCGGCGGGGCGCTGACCGGCCCGGTCAGAGCCGGTGACCGGTGGTGGTGTCCACGTGCCCCGGCACCTCGTCGTGCCGGTCCCCCACGCTGGAGGTGCCGGACGGCTCGAACATCAGGATCGAGGCGCCGTCCGGCGCGGACGGCCGATGCTCCACCCCGCGCGGCACCACGTACACCGCCCCGCGGGGCAGCACCACCTCCCGCTCGCCGCCGCCCGCGCCGTCACGCAGGGCGATCCGCAGTTCCCCGTCGAGCACCAGGAAGAACTCGTCGGTGTGGTCGTGGGCGTGCCAGACGTGTTCGCCGGCCACCTTGGCCACGCGGACGTCGTAGTCGTTGACGGTGGTGACGATGCGCGGACTCCACAGCTGGTCGAAACGCGCCAGGGCGGCGGCCAGCTCGATCGGCTCAGTGCTCATCCACCCATCGTCGCCCACCGGCGCCGTTCACAGCGGACGGTGCATCACGTGCAGCCCCACCCGGCCGAGGGTGGGATGCGCGAACGCCTCCGGCACGGTGCCGATCACGGTGAACCCGAGCCGTTGGTACAGCCGCACCGCCGTCGCGTTGGACTCCGCCACGGCGTTGAACTGCATCGCGGCGTAACCCTGGCGGCGGGCCCAGTCCAGGGCGTACTCCGCCAGGGCCCGGCCGACGCCGCGCCCCCGGGCCGCGGCGCCCACCATGAAGCTCGCGGTGGCCACGTGCGAACCCGGGCCGGGCCGGTTGGGGCCCATCTTGGCGGTGCCGAGGAGCGTCCCGTCCTCCTCGGCGACCACGGTGTGGCCCGGGGGCCGTTCCACCCAGACGTCGTGCAGCACCTCGGCCGGCCACGCCGGGTCGTAGGGGAAGGTGTCCGCGGCGGTGACGACGGCCGCGACGATCGGCCGGACCTGCGCCCAGTCGGCCTCGGTGAACTCACGGATCAGCATCCCGGGCACGGTAGCCACCCGCCCCGGCCGTCCGCGAGCCGGTTCCGACCGCGACGGGTCAGCGCGCGGTGGCGCGGCGGGACGATGATGGACGGCGTGGCCGAACCCGTCGCCGACCTCGACCGCCCCGCGCCGGCGGCATCCCCGACCGACCCGCCGGCGCCGGGCCCGCCCACCGCCGCGCCGTGGCTGCTCGGCGCGGCCGTCACCACCGTGCTGCTCCTGCTCGCCGGCCGGTACGGCTACCACCGCGACGAGCTGTACTTCCTGCTCTGCGGCCGGCACCTGGACTGGGGCTACGTCGACCAGGGCCCGCTCGTGCCCGCCCTGGCCCGGCTGGCCGACACCGTCGCACCGGGCAACCTGGTGGTGCTGCGTACCCCCTCGGCGCTGCTCGGCGGCGGGGCCGTGGTGCTGGTCGCGGCGATCGCCCGGGAGTTCGGCGCGGGCCGCGGCGGCCAGATGCTCGCCGCGTTCCTCGCCGCCACCTCGGGCATCGTGCTGGCCGCCGGGCACCTGCTCAGTACCACCACCGTCGACCTGGCGGTCTGGCTGGTCGCGACCTGGTGCGCGGCGCGGATGCTGCGCACCGGGGACAGCCGGTGGGCCCTCGGCGCGGGGCTCGCACTCGGGGTCGGCCTGCTCAACAAGCCGCTGCCCGCCCTGCTCGGCGTCGGCCTGCTGGCCGGGGTGGCGGTCGCCGGACCGCGCCGGCTGCTGCGGGACCGGTGGGTGCTGGCCGGCGCCGGGGTCGCCGCCCTGCTCGCCGTGCCCTACCTGGCGTGGCAGGCCGCGCACGGCTTCCCGCAGCTCTCGGTGGCCTCCTCGATCGCCGGCGGGGACAGCTCCTACAGCGGCCGCCTGGACGCCGTCCTGCTGCAACTGATGATCATCAGCCCGTACGCGGCGCCGATCTGGATCGCCGGGCTGGTGGCGCTGCTGCGCCGGCCGGCGTGGGCGGCCTACCGGGCGCTGGGGTGGGCGTGGCTGGTGGTGTTCGCGCTCGTCCTGATCCTCGGCGGCAAGGGCTACTACGACGCGCCGCTGCTGCTGGTGCTCACCGCAGCCGGCGCGCCGGCGGCCGCCGCCTGGGCCGGCCGGGGCGCGGCGCGGCTGCGGCGGGTGCTGCTGGCCGCGGGCGCCGCGGTCACGCTGGCCGGCAGCGCGGTGCTGCTGCTGCCCACCCTGCCGGCCGACCGGCTGCCCGGTTTCGTGGTCGAGGTCAACTACGACGCGGGCGAGACCATCGGCTGGCCGGCGTTCGCCGACTCGGTCGCCGCCGTCCACCGCGGCCTGCCCCCGGCGGAGCGCGCCCGCACGGTCGTGCTCACCGGCAACTACGGCGAGGCCGGGGCGCTGGCCCGGTACGGGCCCGCCCGGGGCCTGCCGCGGGCGTACTCGGGGCACAACAGCATGGCCGGATTCGGCCGCCCGGCCGACGACGCCGACGTGGTCATCGCCGTCGGCTGGGCCCGCCCGGACCGGCTCCGGAGCTGGTTCACCGAGGTCACCGAGGCCGGCCGGATGGACCAGCGGGTCGACGTCGACAACGACGAGAACGGGATGCCGATCTTCGTCTGCCGGGGCATGCCGCGCCCGTGGTCGCAGATCTGGGACAGCGAGATACGCCACGCCTCGTGACCGGGTCGCGGGCCGGCCGGCCGGGCCATACTTGGCGCCATGCTCTGGGGTGTCAGCGGACCGCTCTTCCTCCTCGACTACGTCACGGCGGTCGCCGCCGCCCTGGCGATCGCCCTGGCGGCACGCGAGCTCACCGGCCGGCGGGCCCGGGGCGCGGCACCGGACACCGTCGAGCTGGCGTACCTGACCGACCGGGCGGGCCTGGCCTGCCAGGTCGGCATGGCCGCGCTGCGCCGCGCCGGCGTCGTGCACCTCGGCGAGCTGGCCACCCTGTCCGTGGACGGGCCACCACCACCCCGCTCGACCGCGCTCGTCCGCGCCCTGCACGCCGCGCTGCGCCGGCCGCAGACCTGGGCCGCCGTGCTCGCTGACCCGGCCGTGGGCCGGGCCCTGCGCCGGCTGGTCGGCCGGCTGGTCCGCGACGGCTGGCTGCTCACCCCGGCGCAGCGGCGACGCGTCGCGCTGGCCACCCTGCCGCTGTTCGCGGTCGCCGCCGTCGGGGTGACCCGGCTGGTGGACAGCGCCGTCGAGGGCCGCGACGCCGGCGGGCCCGCCTCCGTGGCGGGCCTGCTGCTGTGCTGCCTGGCCACCGCCCTCGGCGGCTGGTGGCTGTGCGAGGTGCCGGAGACCGGGGCGGCGGCCCGGCGACTGCTGCGCCGGCTCCGCCGCGAGCACACCGACCTCGCCCCCGAGCGGCGCCCGGCGTGGAGCGAGCGCGGCACCGACGAGCTGCTGACCGGTATGGCCCTGTTCGGGCCGCGCCCGCTGCTCGCCGTCGACCCCCGGTTCGCGGTGCAGGTCGGCGTCGACCCGGAGGGCACCCGTCCGGCCCAGCAGCCGAAGCTCGCCCGCCGCTGACCGGCCGCCGGCCCTGTTCCGGGATCAGCGGAGCTCGTCGGCCGAGCGGATCACCCGCGCCAGGTCCCGCACCTCCGCGTCCTCGGTCGCGGCGGCCGCCCCGTCCGCGATCCGCGCCAGATCCGCCAGCCGCACCTGCGCGCCGTCCCGGCCACCCTGCAGCGCGACGGCGAACCAGGCCGCCGCGTAGCAGGTGCGCAGGCGCGGCGAGGCGGCCTCGAAGTCGCCGCTCACGTCGGCGACGCGCACCGACTCGTACGTCTCGGCCGGCGCCCGGTCCGTCGGATCGGTCCAGCGCACCTGCACTCGCGCGACCCGGGCCGAGGCGGGCGCCTCGTCGACGAGCTGCACGGCGTAGAGCGCCGTCACGCTGTGTCCGGGGCCGACCTCGCCCCCGTCGACGCGGTCGTCGCGGAAGTCCTCGTCGGCGAGGGCCCGGTTGTCGTACCCGACGAGCCGGTAGGACCGCACCGCCGCCGGGTCGAAGCTGACCTGCACCTTGGTGTCGAGCGCCCGGACGCCCAACGTCGCGGGCAACCGGTCCACGAACAGCTTGCGGGCCTGGTCCCGCTCGCTGACGTACACCACGAATCCGTCGCCGCGGTCGGCGAGCTGCTCCATCAGTTGGTCGCCGTAGTCGCTGCCGACGCCCACGCCGAGCAGGGCGATCTCCTTCTCCGCCTCGTCGCGTACCCGGCGCAGGATCGGCTCCGCGTCGGTGTTGCCGACGTTGGCCAGCCCGTCGGAGAGCACGATCACCCGGTTCGTGCGGCCGGGGCGGAACGCCTCGCGGGCCACCTGGTAGCCGAGCACCAGACCGGCTTCCAGATTGGTGCTGTCCCGGGTCCGCAGCGAGTCGATGGCGTCGTGCAGCCGCCGGGCGTCGGAGACCGGGGTCATCTCCCGGACCACCCGGGCCTGGGTGCTGAACTCGACGATGGCGATGGAGTCGGTGGGGCGCAGCTGGTCCACGAGGGTGTGCAGCGCGTCCTGCACGAGGTCCAGCCGTCCGGGCCCGTCCATCGACCCGGAGACGTCGATGACGAAGGTGAGGGCGGCGTCCGGTCGGCTCTGCCCGCTCTGCCCACGGGTCTGCAGCCCGACCCGCATCAGCCGGACGTCGCCCGCCGCCTCGTGGGTGCGGGGCGGGCGGGCGCCGTCGACGTGCACGGCGAAGCCGTCGCCGGCCGGCTCGGGATAGTCCTGGCGGAAGGAGTTGACGAACTCCTCGGGCCGCACCGCCGTCGGATCCGGCAACCGGCCGTCCTCGATCTGTCGGCGGGCGTAGCCGTACGACGCGGTGTCGATGTCGACGCCGAAGGTGGACTGCGGGTCCTCGGCGGCCCTCGTGTCACCGCCGCCGGACCAGGGCGTGCCGTCGTGCTGCCGGACCGGACCCTGGGCCGTGTCGCTGCGCCCTGCGTTGTCGGCGGCGGTGCAGGCGGTGATCGTCGTCGCGGCGGTCAACGCCGTCAGCAGCAGCGGCAACCGTCTCCAGTGGGCCATCGGATCCTCCCGGCGGGCTGAGGGGTGGGTGATCCGGCGGCGCCGCCGCGGGATCCCTTTCGGTCATTGACGCAGAGCCACCGCGCCGCGGCTCCCGCTGTGGCCGAGCCGATACCCAAGCGTGAATCTCGTGACCGGTCCGTGTGCGAGACGTGACCTGAGCGGGCGGGCCCCGCCCTGCGGCACCCGCCGGGATGGGGCAGAGTGAGGGCCCGGTTGTCCGCAGCCGGGACGACGAGAGGAGGGCGACCGTGGAGGGCCCGACCGGGGTGGTGTTCCCCGAGACCGGCGGTACCCGCAGCACGACGGCGCTGGGCCGGGCCGTGGTCGCCGATGCCCTGCGCGCCGTCGACCCGGTCGGCGCGCGCGCCGCCGAGCACGAGACGAACTGGCGGCACGGCTACCTCGGCCACTTCCGCCGCCTGGTCGAGGCCGGCCTGCTCTCCCGCGAGGCGGCGCTCACCATCGCCCGGGACGGGCTGGCCGCCCTGCACACCCGGATGCGCTACCTGCCCGCCGGCGGCGCGGAGGTGGGGCTGGCCGAGGCGTTCGACCTGCCGGATCCGGAGCCGCTGGAGACCGCCACGGTGACCGGGACCGGCGAGGTGCAGCGGGAGCTGTCCCTGCCGTACCGGGGGCAGCGACTGCGCGGCGACGACCTGCGCCGCCGTCTCGACGCCTGGGTGGACGCCGGGGTGATCGAGCCGAGCTGCGCCGAGGCGGTCCGGGTGGTGCTGGCCAACCCGGACTGGCTGGACCTGGGCGACCAGCGCATCGTGGTGCTCGGTGCGGGCGCGGAGATGGGCCCGCTGCCGTCCGTGCTGCGCTGGGGCGGTGAGGTCGTCGCGGTCGACCTGCCCCGCCCGGAGATCTGGCGTCGCCTGCTGCGCACCGCCCACAGGTACGGCGGGCGCCTGCACCTGCCGGTCCGACCGGGCACCGGCGGGGACGACGACGCCCTCGCCGCCGGGGCCGGCGCGGACCTGCTGCACCGCCTCCCCCAGGCCGCCGCCTGGCTGAGCGGCCTGGACGGGCGCCTGGTGCTGGGCAACTACGTGTACGCCGACGGCGCGACCAACGTGCGCGTGGCCACCGCCGTCGACGCGCTCACCGTCCACCTGGGCCGACGCCGTCCGGACGTCGCGCTGGCGTTCCTGGCCACCCCCACCGACGTGTACGCCGTCCCCGCCGAGGCCGTCGCCCACGCCGAACGCGGGTACGCCGCCCGGGGCCTGGCCCGCCGGTCCCTGCGGGTGCTCTCCGGCGGCCGGCTGCTGCACCGCAACTACCCGCCGCACGCCGACCCGGGGATCAACGACAGCCTCGTCCCCCAGCAGGGACCGAACTACGCCCTGGCCAAGCGGCTGCAGCGGTGGCGGGCGGCGGTGGCCCGCGAGGCCGGGACGACGGTCTCGCTCACCGTGGCGCCGCCGACCCGCACCCGCTCGGTGCTGCGCAACCGCGCCCTCGCGGCCGCGTACGCGGGGGCGCACCGGTTCGGCATCGAGGTGTTCGAGCCGGCGACCAGCAACACCCTGATGGCCGCGCTGCTGGTGCACGACCTGCGCACCGGGGGCGGCCCCGCGCAGGAGCACCCGTGGCGGGACGAGGCGTACGCGGCGGCGCACGGCGGCCTGTGGCGGGTGCCGTACGCCCCGCGCAGCGCCCTCGGCCTGGCGGTGCTGCTCGGCCTGGGCGGCGCACGCGCCTGACCCAGGCCAGGTTTCCGCTCCCGGCCCCCGGGAAGCCAACCGCATGGCCGAGACCTTCGCTGATCAGGACCTGACCACCCTGCGGTCCATCGCGCGCGGTGCCGGCATACCGGACACCGAGCGCGTACCGCACGACGAACTGGTCGACATGTTGCGCCGGGCGGGTCTGGCCGACCCGGACGGTCGGCCGATCGATACCAGCCTGGCGGATCCCGGTGACCCGGGCACCGCCGAGGGCGTCTACCACGGCCGGGGCGTCGGACGCCGCGAGTCCGCCGGCGGATCTGCCGCCGCGACGGGCTGGCCGGACCAGCCGACGCAGGATCCGGCCGGGCTGTCCAGGCTGCCCCGCAGCAGTCTCACGCTCGGTGACGAGAGCACCGGCGGCCGGGCCGCCGAGGAGGCGATCGGCGCGCAGCCCGGCGAGTCCGGCACGGAGATTCCGGACCGGACACAGGGCCCGGACGGTCGCCGGGGCGACATCCGGGATCCGGCCGGGCTGTCCGGGCTGCCCCGCAGCAGTCTCACGCTCGGTGACGAGAGCACCGACGGTCGAGCCGCCGAGGAGGCGATCGGCGCGCAACCCGGCGAGTCCGGCACCGAGATTCCGGATCGCACGCAACGCTGACCCCGGATGGCGAGCCGCCCCCGAAGCGGGGGCGGCTCGCGTTTCCGCTCACCGGGACTTTCCTCCGCGCCACCGGAGGGCGGTTAGTCGACCTCAGGCCGGGTACGCGTGCGAGACCGTGTGCGGGCCCGTGGAATCCGGCCGTTCGTGCCGACCAGCCATCCGAGGGGAACAACGTGTCACACGAGTATCGGAAGAACCCTGAGGCGGTCTCCCGGCTGTCCCCGGAGCAGTACCGGGTCACTCAGGAGGCCGAGACGGAGGCACCCTTCGACAACGCCTACTGGGACAACAAGGAGCCCGGCATCTACGTCGACGTGGTCTCCGGTGAGCCGCTGTTCGCCTCCGTCAACAAGTACGACAGCGGCACCGGCTGGCCTACCTTCACCCGGCCCATCGAACGGAAGAACGTGGTCGAGATCCCCGACGAGAGCCTCGGCGTCGTCCGCACCGAGGTCCGGTCGGCGCACGGAGACAGCCACCTCGGCCATGTGTTCGACGACGGCCCGGTGGAAACCGGGGGGTTGCGCTACTGCATGAACTCCGCCGCCCTGCGGTTCGTTCGGCGCGACGACCTCGAGCGCGAGGGCTACGGCGAGTACCGCACGATTCTCGAGCACCCGGACGGGGAGAAGAAGCGATGAGTGACAGGACTGAGAAGGCGATCCTGGCCGGCGGCTGCTTCTGGGGGATGCAGGACCTCATCCGCAAGCGGGAGGGGGTGCTCACCAGCAGGGTCGGCTACACCGGCGGGGACGTGCCGAACGCGACCTACGAGAACCACGGTTCCCATGCCGAGGCCATCGAGATCGTCTTCGATCCCGACCGACTCTCCTATCGGGAGCTTCTCGAGTTCTTCTTCCAGGTCCACGACCCGACCACGAAGAATCGTCAGGGCAACGATGTGGGCGCCAGCTACCGGTCGGCCATCTTCTACTGCGACGACCAGCAGCGGCAGGTCGCGGAGGACACGATCGCCGACGTCGACGCCTCCGGCCTCTGGCCGGGCAAGGTGGTCACCGAGGTCAGCCCGGCCGGCCCCTTCTGGGAGGCCGAGCCGGAACACCAGGACTACCTGGAGAAGTATCCGGCGGGCTACACCTGCCACTTCGTCCGACCGGACTGGAAACTTCCCCGCCGCACGCAGAGCGCCCGTTGACAACAGCGTTGGCCCGGCCCGGATTGCTCGTATCGTCCGGGCCACCGGGGAAGGCCGCTCTACCCTCGGGCAGCCGGCGACCAGGCCGCTGACCTCGCATCACTCGCCTCAACGCCGGCGCCGGAAGGCGCTGCACGCCACGCCGCATCCGGGGTCCCGATGCACAGCAGGGCAGGAATCCCGCTCGACCTCGGATGACCCCGAAACGGAAAGGTGGCCCACATGGCCGTCAAGACCGAAGTGCGACCGGCCGTTGCCGAGATCCGACCCTTCATGGTCGAGGTCCTCGACTCGGAACTCGAGGCACTGCGGGCCCGCATCGCGGCCACGCGCTGGCCCGAAAAGGAGACCGCCCCGGATCAGCCACAGGGCGTGCAACCGGCGACGATCCAGGCGCTTCGCTAGATGACCCTGACCGAACGTCTGCAGATGCCCTCACTCGACGGGGCGACCGAGTGGCTCAACTCCGCGCCACTCGGCCCCATCGAGCTGCGCGGCCGTCCCGTCCTGGTGAACTTCTGGACGCTGACCTGCATCAACTGGCTGCGCCAGGAGCCGTACGTGCGGGCGTGGTCGCAGGCCTACCGCAACGACGGGCTGATCGTCGTCGGCGTCCACACGCCGGAGTTCTCCTTCGAGCACGACGTGGACCAGGTGCGGCAGGCGATCACGGCGCGCGGGATCGACTATCCGGTCGTCGTCGACAACGACTACGCCGTCTGGCGCGCCTTCGGCAACCACTACTGGCCGGCGCTCTACTTCGTCGACGCCGACGGCGCCATCCGCGACCAGCACTTCGGCGAAGGGCGCTACGAGCGGTCGGAGCGGGTCATCCAGCGGCTGCTCGACGTCGAGCGGGAGCCGGTCGCCGTCGAGGGGCGCGGGGTCGAGGCCGACGCTGACTGGGATCACCTGCGCACGCCCGAGACCTACCTCGGCTACTCACGCAGCGAGCACTTCGCGTCACCGCAGGGTGTCGTCTTCGACGAAGCCGGCGCCTACGCGCTCCCCGAGCACCTGCCGCTCAATCACTGGGCCATCGCCGGGCAGTGGACCATCGGATCCGAGCAGGTCGTGCTCCACCAGCCCGGCGGGAGCATCGCATTCCGGTTCCACGCGCGGGACGCGCATCTCGTGCTGTCTCCCGGAACGCGCGAGGTGATCCCGTTCCGGGTGCGCCTCGACGGCGAAGCGCCGGGCCGGTCACACGGCGCAGACGTCGACGATGCGGGGCACGGCCTGCTCCGGGACGGGCGCCTGTACCAGCTTGTGCGCCAGCACGACGGTGTCCGCGAGCGGACCCTGGAGATCACGTTCGACGAGCCCGGCGCCGAGGCGTACGTGTTCACGTTCGGATAGCCAGGACAGCCACCCTCACCATAACTGTCATTATGATGTAGTTCCGGTATGCGCCTTTCGTCGCGAGTAATTACCGGATTGCCAGTAAAGGCAATCCGATAATCGGGCAAGCGGGGGGGCTGGATGAGGTGACGGCGGGCCGGTGTCGCTTCGCAAGCTGAGTCGGCGAGTCCGTCTCACTGGCTCTGATCCGTCGGGCCGGTGGGGCTCGTCTAAGGCCGCCGATAGCCGGACGCCGGATTCGCCCTGCACCCCGTTCGGAGCCGTGATCACGTGGCGGGGAAAGGGCTGGACGGGATGATGCTCAGGCTTGTAGCTTGCAGTTGCCCGTGACGCCGCCCGAGGAGGTGAGACCCATGAACGCTGTATCGATGTGGGTGCTCCCCCTTCCCATCACGGTCGGGCGATTGACGTAGGTGTCGCCGGGAGCGCCTCGCCAACAAGGCACTCCCGAAAGGCAACACCTATGCACTCTCTGCAGTTCACCGCCGAGCCGTCGTCGAACGACCCGGTCGAGCGCGACATCCCCGGACTTCCGTCGCCGGCCTCCGGCGCCGATCGTGCGCCCCTCATGTTCGACGTGATCATTGCCGGGTGCGGGCCGACTGGTGTGATGCTGGCCGCCGAACTGCGGCTGCACGATGTGCGGGTACTCGTCCTGGAGAAGGAAACCGAGCCCGTGTCGTTCGTCCGCATAGTCGGTCTGCATGTTCGCAGTATCGAGCTGATGGCAATGCGCGGGCTGCTGGAGCGCATTCTCGAACGCGGAAGGCAGCGTCCGGCCGGCGGCTTCTTCGCCGCCATCAACAAACCCGCGCCCGAGGGCCTGGATTCCGCGCACGCCTATCTGCTGGGCATCCCGCAGCCGGTCATCGTTCACCTGCTCGAAGAGCATGCGATCGAACTGGGTGCGCAGGTCCGGCGCGGTTGTGCGGTGGCCGATTTCGAGCAGGACGGCAATGGTGTGACCGTCGAGCTGGCCGACGGGGAACGGCTGCGTTCGCGCTATCTCGTCGGCTGTGACGGCGGGCGCAGTACGGTGCGGAAACTGCTCGGCGTCGGCTTCCCCGGCGAGCCCTCGCGGACCGAGACGCTGATGGGCGAGTTGGAAGTGGGTGTGCCGCAGGAGGAGATCGCCGCCAAGATGGTCGAAATCCGCGAGACCGACAAGCGACTCGACCTCAGGCCCGCAGGCGTTGGGGTCTATCGCGTGATAGTCCCCGCCGCGGGAGTCAGCGATCGTGCGGAACCGCCCACCCTCGAGGATTTCAAGCAACAGTTGCGCACCATCGCCGGAACCGACTTCGGCGTGCACTCCCCGCGCTGGCTGTCCCGCTTCGGCGATGCCACACGACTAGCCGAACGTTATCGGGTCGGGCGGGTGCTGCTGGCCGGCGACGCGGCACACATCCATCCGCCCATCGGCGGACAGGGCCTCAACCTGGGCGTTCAGGACGCATTCAACCTCGGCTGGAAACTGGCCGCACAGATCCGCGGCTGGGCGCCGGAAACACTGCTGGACACCTACCAGGCCGAACGTCACCCTGTCGCCGAGGACGTGCTGGACAACACCCGCGCCCAGATGGAACTGCTGTCCACCGAACCGGGCCCGCAGGCCGTGCGTAGGCTGCTCACCGAACTGATGGACTTCGACGAGGTGAACCGCCATCTGATCGAGAAGATCACCGCGATCGGCATCCGCTACGACTTCGGCGCTGGCCCCGACCTGCTCGGCCGCCGCCTGCGCGACATCGACGTGAAACAGGGCCACCTCTACGGTCTGCTGCATCGCGGCCGCGGCCTGCTGCTGGACCGCACCGAACGCCTGACCGTCGGCGGCTGGTCGGACCGGGTCGATTACCTCGGGGATTCCACTGCCGTATTGGATGTTCCGTGCGTCCTGCTACGCCCCGACGGCCACGTCGCCTGGATCGGCGACGATCAGCAGGACCTGGACGACCACCTCGCCCGCTGGTTCGGCAAGCCGCCAACTCAAACGAGAAGAGACAGGCGGCTCACCTAGACCAGGGTCTGGGTGCCGAGGACGGTGAGCAGCGCGAGCCGGTCGGCGTCCTCGGTGCCGGGCTCGGCCGTGTAGACCATGATCCGCAGGTCGCTGCCGGCCACGCTCAGCACATCGCAGTCCAGGGTCAGCGCGCCCACCTGCGGATGGTCGATGGTCTTGCGGGCGGCCTCGTGGCGCCCCACGACACCGGAGTCCCACAGCTCGGCGAACCGGTCGCTGTTCGCCCGCAGCTCCCCCAGGAGCCGTCGCAGCCGCTGGTCCGCCGGGTAGCGGGCGACGGCGGAGCGCAGGTCGGCGACGAGCGCCGCCTCGAAACCGCGCAGCGATTCCGGCGTGTGCCGGACCCGCGAGGAACCGCGGCCGAGAAAATGCCGCCACACCCCGTTGCGCTCGTGGCCCCGCCAACCGGACGAATCACCCATCAGGGCCGCGTAGGGCGGATTGGCCAGCAGCAGCGTCCAGGCCGCGTCGTAGACCGCGACGGGTGTCCCGGTCAGCCGGTCCAGCAGCCGCTGGACGCTGGGGGTGACGTCCGCGGGGATCGCGTCCGGGCCGGGCGGCGCGAGCCCGGCCAGCCGGTACAGGTGCGCGCGCTCCATGCGCGCCAACCGCAGCGCCCGGGCCAGCGCCTCGACGACCTGCGCCGACGGGTTGGCCGCCCGGCCCTGCTCCAGGCGGGTGAGGTAGTCGACGGAGATCCCGGCCAGCAGGGCCAGCTCCTCCCGGCGCAGGCCGGGCGCCCGTCGCTGCCCGCCGGCGGGCAGCCCGGCGGCCTCGGGCGGGACCCGGTCACGCCAGCGGCGCACCGCCTGCCCGAACTCCCCCGTGGCCATGCCACCAGTCTGCCGCGCCGGCCACCCGCCTGCCTGGTACCCGCGGTCCCAGGAAGACCGGACGCCTGGCTGACCGCCCGGGGCGGGCGGAACGTGGAGCCATGACGACAACACTGATCACCGGAGCGAACAAGGGTCTCGGCTTCGAGACCGCCCGCCGGCTCATCGCCGCGGGCCACACCGTCTACCTCGGCAGCCGGGACGCCGAGCGCGGCCGGCAGGCCGCCGACCGGCTGGGCGCACGCCTGCTGCTCATCGACGTCACCGACGACGCGTCCGTCGCGGCAGCGGTCAAGACCGTCGAGGCCGAAGGCGGACTGGACGTGCTGGTCAACAACGCCGGCATCGAAGGCCGGACCGGGGGGAACGGGGTGGTTGGCGCCGCCGAGGTGACCGCCGACGACATGCGCACGCTGTTCGAGACGAACGTCTTCGGCGCGGTGCGCGTCACGCACGCGTTCCTGCCCCTCCTGCGGCGCTCCGCCGCCCCGGTCGTGGTCAACGTGAGCAGCGGCCTGGCCTCGATGGCCCGGGTCACCGACCCCGGCACCCCGGCGTACGCGTACCCGGGGGTCGCCTATCCGGCCTCCAAGGCGGCGCTGAACATGGTCACCGTGCAGTACGCCAAGGCGTTGCCCGGCTTCCGGGTCAACGCGGTGGAGCCGGGCTTCACCGCGACGGACCTGAACGGGCGCACCGGCACGCAGAGCGTCGAACAGGGCGCCGAGATCATCGTCCGGATGGCGCAGCTGAGCCCGGACGGCCCGACCGGAGGCTACTTCGACGCGCAGGGCCCACTGCCCTGGTGAGGAGCGGTCCGGCGGGTCAGCGGCGTCGCCAGGGCAGCCGCCACCGCCGCCGCTTGACCGCCGGCGCGGCGGGGGCGTCGTCGGGCGCCGCGGCGGCCGGTGCCGCCGCCCGCTCCCGGTCGGCCCGCCACCGGCGTACGGTGTCGTCGGCGTTGACCGGGCGGACCACCACCCGGGGCCCGGTCGGGGTCCGCAGCCAGTCCACGATCTGCCTGTTCAGGTCGGCCACGTAGGCCCGCACCGACTGCTCGGTCGGCAGGTCGCGCACCTCGTCGGGGAGCCGTTCCACGCGGCGGCGCAGTTGCAGCGGCGTGGGCAGCAGGAGGTCGCTGGGCAGCTTCTCGCGCTCCAGGAAGCTCTTGATCCACCACGACTCGTCGTACGGCAGGTCCCGTCCGGGGATCGGTTTGCCGGCGCCGGGCAGGTTGTCGAACTCGCCCCGCTCCTGGGCCGAGCGGATCTGCGCCTCGACCGCGGCCTCCCAACCAGTCGTCACGCCGTCACCTCCCGCGCCTACCGTATCCGCCGGTTCCGACCGGGGTCAGCGCTCGTCGGGCGCGGCGCATTCCCCGCCGCGCGGTCGGGGCCGGCGCGGCGTACATTCCTGGTGGGCCGGCGGCGGCCCGTGCCGTGCGGGAGGGACCAGGGTTGTGCGCGACTGGCTGATCGGTCTCGGTGTCGCGGTGGCCTGCCTGCTGGCGAGCTGGGCGCTGCTGGTGCTGCTGGCCCGGCGGCTCCCGCCGGGCATCCTGCGGGACCTGGCGGCGTTCATCCCGGACTGCCTGACCACCGTGCGGCGGCTGCGCAAGGACCCCCGGGTGCCGCGCCGGGCGAAGGTCGCCATCGTGATCGCCGGGCTGTGGCTGGCCAGCCCGATCGACCTGATCCCCGAGTTCCTGCCGGTCATCGGCCCGCTCGACGACATCGTCGTGGTGGCCCTCGCACTGCGGTACGCCGGCCGGCAGGTGCCCCGGCAGGTGCTGCTCGACGCCTGGCCGGGCGAGCCGCGGCTGCTGCTGCGCCTGCTCGGCCCGGCACGGGACGACGCTGCCCCGGCCGGCGCCGAACCGGTCGACCGCTGACCGGTGCTCGGCACCCTGCTGGCCGCGTCGGCGGCGGCGTTCCTGCTGGCCCTGCTGTCGGCGGTGACCGGTTTCGGCGGTGGTGTGCTGCTGCTGCCGGTGTTCACCGCCCTGTTCGGGCTGCGGGTCGCGGTGCCGGTGCTCACCCTCACCCAACTGTCCAGCAACGCCGCCCGGGTCTGGCTGAACCGGCGCGAGCTGCGCTGGCCGCTCGCGGGCCGGTTCGCCGTCGGGGCGGTGCCCTTCGCGGTGGCCGGCGCGCTGCTGCTGGCTCACGCTCCGCTGGCCGCGTTGAAGCGGCTGCTCGGGGTGTTCCTGCTCGCCGTGGTGGCCTGGCGGCGCCTCGGCCGGCGGCCGGGTCGCCCCGGCGAGCGCACCTTCGTGGCGGTCGGCGCGGCCTCGGGTCTCGGGTCGGCGCTGCTCGGGTCGGTCGGCCCGCTCACGGCGCCGTTCTTCCTGGCGTACGGGCTGACCCGGGCCGCGTACGTGGGCACCGAGGCGGCCGCCGCGCTCACCCTGCACCTGTCGAAGACCGCCGGGTACGCCGCCGCCGGCCTGCTCGGCCGGCAGGTGATCCTGCTCGGGGTGGCGCTGACCCCGGCCACCCTGGCCGGCGCGTGGGTGGGCCGGCGGATCGTCGGCCGGATCAGCGACCGCCTCTTCGTCGCCCTGGTCGAGGTGGGGCTGGTCGCGGCGGCGCTGGTGTTCCTCGCCGGCTGGTGAGCGGGCGGCCAGACAACACCGGACAATGGGCCAGCGGGCGCCGTCAGGGTCGGCGGCGGACGTGGCGGTGGCCGTCCCGCGGGAACGGCGGCCGGGCGGGCAGCAAATCCTGGAACGCGTACCCGCTCTTCTCCGCCACCCGGCAGGAGGCCGGGTTGTCGATCTGGTGCATCAGCTCGAGGTGGGTGAGCCCGGCGGCGGCGAAGCGGGCGAACGCCCAGGCGCTGACCGCGTCGACCGCGCGCGGCGCGACGCCGCGCCCACGGGCGGGCGCGGCCGTCCAGTAGCCCACCTCGGCGGACGGCCGGCCGGGGGTGACCTCCTTGAGCACCACGTTCGCCACCAGCCGCTGCCCGTCGGCGGCCGGCTCCAGCACCGCGAAGCTGAACCGGCGGTCGGCCGCCCAGCCCTGCCGGCTGCGGCGCAGGAACGCGCGGGCCTCGGACCGGGTGGTCACCGGGAACCTGGTCCACTGGCGCAGCACCGGATCCCGGTAGGCCGCCAGCACGGCGTCGATGTCGTCGTCGCGCCAGGGTCGCAGCACGAGTTCGGGAGTGGCCGACGTGGCCGGGGCGCGCAGGACGATGGGCATCCCCGCATTCTCGCCCGGGCACTCCGGTCCGTGGGGGCGGCGCTCGGGGCGGGCGCGCCGGATACCTCGGTCCGCGGCGGCGGGCCGTGATCATCCGGGCGTAAGGTCGCAGCAGGACTTGCGAGGACGGGGGCGTCATGGTCACTATCGGCGCGTTGGTGGGCATCGGGCTGGTCGCGCTGGGACTGGTGCTCACGCCCGGCCCGAACATGGTCTACCTGGTGTCCCGGTCGGTCACCCAGGGCCGGCGGGCCGGGCTGGTCTCACTGCTCGGGGTGGCCGTCGGCTTCCTGGTCTACCTGGCCGCGGCGGTCGCCGGGATCGCCACCGTGTTCGTGCTGGTGCCCCCGCTGTACGTGGCGGTGAAGCTGGGCGGGGCGGCGTATCTGCTGTGGCTGGCGTGGCGGACGCTGCGCCCGGGCGGCACGTCGGCGTTCACCCCGGCACCGCTGCCGCCGGACCGCCCCCGGCGGCTGTTCACCATGGGCCTGGTGACGAACCTGCTGAACCCGAAGATCGCCATCCTCTACGTGTCGCTGCTGCCGCAGTTCGTCGACCCGGCGCGCGGGCACGTGGCGGTGCAGAGCCTGCTGCTGGGGCTGACCCAGATCTGCATCGCGCTGACCGTGAACGCGCTGATCGTGCTGACCGCCGGCGCGGTGTCGTCGTTCCTGACCCGGCGGCCGACCTGGGCGAAGGTGCAGCGGTACGTGATGGGCAGCGTGCTGGCCGGCCTCGCGCTCCGCATCGCCGCCGACCGCTCCCGCGCCGCCGTCGCCACCCCCTGACCGGTACGCGCCAGGAGGGTCCGCCGGGCCGACGTCAGAGGCTGTCGGGCTGGCGCAGCGCGGGGTGGCGCTCGCCCGCAGCGGCGTACCAGGCGGTGGGCTCCTCGCGCAGGGCGGTGCAGATCCGCAGCCGGGACCAGTCGTCCAGTTCGGGCAGCTCGTCGGGGTCGAACCAGCCCACCGCGAGGGACTCGTCGCCGTCGGGGGTGGCGGCTCCGCCGACGGCCCGGCAGCGGAACCAGACGTTTAGGTATTCGCAGACGTCGCCGTTGGGGTAGACGACCGGGTGGGTGGCCACCCCGCCGAGCCGCTCGATCTCGACCTTGACGCCGGTTTCCTCGTGGACCTCGCGCAGCAGCGCGTCCGCCGGCTGCTCGCCGGGGTCGACCATGCCGGCCGGCACGGACCAGCGGCCGTTGTCGCCCCGGCGGGCCAGCAGCACCCGCCCGGCGTCGTCGGTCACCACCGCGCTCACCCCGTAGAGCAGGAGCAGCTCGGATCCGATGTGCCGGCGCATGCGGGCCACGTACGGCGACAGGGGCATGCCGGGCACCCTACCGCCGGGTCGCCCAGGACCATGCCGCCGGTGCGCCCGCCGCGGCGCCGCCACCGGGGTCGGCCACTAGACTTCGGCCCCGATGGACGCCCAGCCCGCCCCCGACACCCGTCCCTGCGCCCACTGCGGACGCGAGGTGCCGCAACGCGCCGGCGCCGGCCGTCCCTTCCGGTACTGCCGGGACAACGACGGCGCCTGCCAGCGGGCGTCGCGCAACTCCCGGATGCGCCACCGCACCGCCCCCGGCCTGCCCGGTCAGGTGGCCCGCACCTGGGAGGCGGTGGACCGGCTCGACCAGATCGTGGAGACGCTCACCGAGGCGCTGCACGCCGAGCTCTCCCCGGGCGGCGTGGAGCGGCAGCTCGCGCAGGTCCGCGCCGAGGCGGCCGCCCAGGTGGCGGCCGCGCACACCGAACGGGACGAGGCCCGCCGGGACGCCGAGGACGCCGCGGCGACCGCCGCCCGGGCCCGCCAGGAGGCCCGGACCGCGCAGGCCGAGCGGGACACCGCGCGGGAGCGCGGCGACCGGGCCGAGGCGGAGGCCGCCCGCGCCGGCGACCGGGCACGGCACGCCGAGGCGGCCCGCGACGAGGCGCGCGGGGCGGCCAGCGCGGCGCAGGCGCTGCGGGTGCAGGCCGAGCGGGACCGGGACGCCGCCCGCCACGAACTGCGTGCCGTGGGGGCGGAGCTGGAGGGTGAGCGGCGCCGGGTCAGCGACCTGACCGCCGAGCGGGACGGCGCCCGCGCCGACGCCGAGCGGGCCACCCGCTCGGCCGCCGAGGCGGTGGAGCGCGCCGAGCGGCTGCGGGCCGAGGCGGACCGGTCGCGGGCCGCCGCCGAGGCCGCCGGCAACGCGGCCGCGCGGGCCCGGGCGGAGGCCGACGAGGCGCGGCTGGCCCGCCGGGACGCGGAGAGCGCCCGGGATCGGGCGGCGGCCGCCCGGGCAGAGGCCGACCAGGCGGCCGCGGCGGTCCGCGCGGAGCTCGCCACCCGCACCGGCGAGCGCGACGCCCTGGCCGCGGACCTGGCGGTGGCGCGGGAGGCCGCCGGCGCCGCCGACGCCCGGCTGGCCGAGCTGGCGGCCCGGCTGGCCGCCGCCGAGGCCGACCGCGACGCGGCCCAACGGCGCGCCGGGCAGCTCGCCGACCAGGTCAGCGACCTGGCCAGTGCCCTGGCGCGGCTCGGCAGCCGGGCCGGCTGACCGCCCGCGCTATCCTGGTTGAATGCTCAACCAGTTTTCCTCGCCGGTGGTGGTCACCGCCGGCCACACCGACCCGGCGGCCCCCCTGGTCGTCCTGCTGCACGGCCGCGGCTCGCACGAGCGGGAGATCCTCACCCTCGCCGACCACCTGCCGGCCGGCCCGGCGTACGCGGCGGTCCGCGCGCCGATCGCCGAGGGCGGCGGGTACGCGTGGTTCGCCAACCGGGGCATCGGCCGGCCGGTCGCCGGGTCGCTGCGCGCCACGATGGACTGGTTCACCGGCTGGCTCGACGCGGTCGCCCCGGCGGGCCGCCCGGTGGTGCTGGTCGGGTTCAGCGGCGGTGCGGCGTTCGCCGGCGGCCTGCTGCTCGACGACCCGGCCCGGTACGCCGGCGCGGCGATCCTCTACGGCACCCTGCCCTTCGAGGCCGGCGTGCCCACCACACCCGGCCGGCTGGCCGGGGTGCCGGTGTTCGTGGCGCAGGGCGAGCACGACACCGTCATCCCCCGCGAGCTGCTGGACCGCACCTGGGCCTACCTGTGCGGCGAGTCCGGCGCGGCGGCCGCGGCGCGGCGGGACCCGATCGGCCACGGCATCGCCGGGGAGGCCCGGACCGCGCTCGGCGACTGGCTGCGCGAGCGGCTCGGCTGAGCCGCCACGGGCTGGGACGAGGCAGCGGCGCGGCCGCCCCGACGTGGATGATCGGGGCGTGGGAAAGACGTACGAACGCATCGACGGCCGGCTGCGCACCTTCATCGAGGCGCAGCCGATGTTCTTCACCGCCACCGCCCCGCTCGCCGGCGACGGCACCATCAACCTCTCCCCCAAGGGCCTGCGCGGCTCCTTCGCGGTGCTGGACGAGCACACGGTGGCCTACCTGGACTTCGCCGGCAGCAACGCCGAGACGGTCGCGCACCTGCGGGAGAACGGCCGCATCACGCTGATGTGGTGCGCCTTCTCCGGCCCGCCGAACATCGTGCGGGTGCACGGGCGAGGCGAGCCGGTGTTCCGCGACGATCCCCGGTGGACGCAGCTGCTGCGCCGCTTCCCCGACATCGACCCGAGCGTCCACGGGCTGCGGGCGATCATCCTGGTCCGGGCCGAACTGATCCGCGACACCTGCGGCTACGCGGTCCCGCTGATGACCTACCAGGCCGACCGGGACCTGCACGGCCGGCGGTTCGCCCGGGAGGACGACACCTCGCTGAGCGCGTACTTCGCCGGCAAGGAGCACGTGGCGGCCAGCATCGACGGGCTGCCCGGCCTGCCCCTGCCCTTGCCGCACACCCCGGCGGCCTGATCACCCGGCCGGTCAGTGGATGCCGGCCATCAGGTGCCGAATCTGCCGGGCGAACATCACCGCTGCCACGCCCAGCACCACCGAGGCCAGCCCGAAGGTCAGGAAGTACGTCGGCTCGGACCAGGTCTCGGCCAGCCGGGCCACCTGGCCACCGATCGCGTCACCGACGGCGGTGGCGAGGAACCACAGGCCCAGCATCTGGCTGGCGTACTTGACCGGGGCCAGCTTCGTGGTGGCCGACAGGCCCACCGGGCTCAGCGCCAGCTCACCGGCGACCTGGATCGCGTACACCGCCACCAGCCACCACGGCGAGACCAGCCCGCCCCCGACGGCGGCCTGCGCGGCGGCGGCCATCAGCACGAACGACAGGCCGTTGAGGACCAGACCGACGGCGAACTTCATCGGCGTCGACACCCGGTGCCCGAGCCTCAGCCACAACCAGGCGGCCAGCGGCGCGCCGATGATGATCAGGATCGGGTTCACCGACTGGAGCCAGGACGCCGGGAAGGTGAACCCGGCCACGTTCCGGTCGGTCTTGTCGGCGGCGAAGATGTTCAGCACCGACCCGGCCTGGTCGTAGATCAGCCAGAACGCGGCGGCGAACACGAACAACCACAGGTACGCCTTCATCCGGCTGCGTTCGGTGGCGCTGATCTCCCGGTCGGTCAGGATCCGGGCGAAGTAGCCGATGGTGACCAGTACGGTGACCGCGGTGAGCAGGTTCACCACGGTGTTGACGGTGAACAGCCCGAGCAGGGCGAGCACGGCCAGCACCACCAGCACCACCACGGTGACCACAGCGATCCGGGTCAGCGCCCGCCGCCGGTCCGCCCCGAGCAGCGGGTCCGCCGGCCGGGCGCCCGCGTCGCCCAGGTTGCGCCGGCCCAGCACGTACTGGAGCACACCGAAGGTCATGCCGATTGCTGCGGCGCCGAAGCCCAGATGCCAGTTGATCTTCTCGCCGAGGAAGCCGGTGATCAGCGGGGCGATGAACGCGCCCAGGTTGATGCCCATGTAGAAGATCGAGAAGCCGGCGTCGCGGCGCGGGGAGTCCCGGTCGTACAGGTCGCCGACCATGGTCGAGATGTTCGGTTTGAGCAGGCCGGTGCCGAGCACGATCAGCGTCATGCCGACGAACACGCTCCACCGCACCGGCACGGCCATCACGTAGTGGCCGGCGGCGATGACCACGCCACCCCACAGCACGCTGCGGCGGGCCCCGAGCAGCCGGTCGGCCACCCAGCCGCCGGGCAGCGCCATCAGGTACACCATCGCGTTGTAGGTGCCGTAGACCGCGTTGGCGGTGGACTCGCGGATGCCCAGCCCCTCGTCGGCGACCGCCGCGGTCAGGTACAACACCAGGATGGCCCGCATGCCGTAGAAGCTGAACCGCTCCCACATCTCGGTGAGGAACAGGGTCGACAGGGCGCGCGGATGACCGAAGAAGGTCTTCCCGCCGGGCGGCCGGGCCTCGACCGGCGCGTCACTGGTCATCGTCACCTCCGAACCTGTGGAGGCGGCTAACATCCCCGTTGACAGTCGAAACACTCCACCGATTCGACCCGGCCGGGGACGACCCCGCCGGGCAACTGTCATGGCCGGTTACCCTTGCAGGGTTCCGATCCGCGCGGACGTGTCGGCGTGGGCGGGAATGTCCCGGCGGAGACGGGCCGTTACACCGAGAAGACCAGCACCACGAGCGAGGGGAAGTCGATCATGGGCGAGCGCATGCTGCGCGGAAGCCGCCTGGGCGCGGTCAGCTACGAATCCGACCGCAACACGGAGCTCGCGCCGCGTCAGACCCGCGAGTACCTCTGCGCCAAGGGCCACCAGTTCGAGGTGCCGTTCGCCGTCGACGCCGAGGTCCCGACGACCTGGGAGTGCAAGTTCGACGGCAGCGTCGCCCGGCTGGTCGACGGCAACGAGCCGGAGCAGAAGAAGGCCAAGCCGCCGCGTACCCACTGGGACATGCTGCTGGAGCGGCGCTCGATCGCCGAGCTGGAGGACATCCTCGCCGAGCGGCTCCAGGAGGTCCGCACCCGGCGCGGCCGCGCCTGAGCGCACCGAACGACCGAAACGCCCCCCGGGATCACCCGGGGGGCGTTTCGTCACGTACGGGGTGGTTCAGGGCCGGCCCGGCTCGATGATCTCCCCCTCGATGGCCGGTCCCGGCTCGGCGGGCGGCGGCTGCGGCGGGCCCGGCGCCGGCGGTGGCGGCGACTCGCCCCGGTGGACCCGCACCCGGCGCGGGCCGAACAGGTCACCGGCGACCATCGACGACACCCGGCGCTCGGCGACCCGCTGCACCCCGCCGCGGGCCAGCCGCCGCACCGGCGGCACCAGCAACAACAGCCCCACCGCGCCGCTGACCAGGCCGGGAAGGGCCAGCAGCAGCGCCCCGACCAGGCCGACCAGCCCGTCGGTGACCTGCCGCCCCGGCGGCTGCCGGGACTCCACGGCGGCGCGGAAGCCCCGCCACGCCCGCATCCCCTCCCGACGTAGCAGCACCAGGCCGAGCAGCGACGCCGCGAACACCAGCAGCACCGCGGCGCCGAAACCGAGGCCCCGGCCCACCAGGACGAACACGGTCAACTCCAGCACCGCGAGCAGCAGCAGGGCCGGTGGTACGAACCTCAGTCCTCGGCGCATCTCACCTCATCAGCCAGGGGCGTCATCACGCCCCTCCAGCATGACACGCCGACGCTCACGGCCACCGCGCCAGCGCGTCCGGTCGGCGCGCCGCGGCCCGCCGGTCCCGCAGCCCCCAGCTGGTGATCCGCCACAGCGCCTCGGCCACGATCAGCGGGCTCATCTTGCTGTCACCGTGCTCCCGCTCGGCGAAGGTGATCGGCACCTCGACCATGCGCACCCCGGCGCGGTGCGCCAACCGGGACAGCTCCACCTGGAACGCGTACCCCTGGGAGCGCACCGAGTCCAGGTCGATGGCGTCCAGCACGGTCGACCGGTACACCCGGTAGCCGCCGGTGGCGTCGGAGACCGGCATGCCCAGCGCCAGCCGCGCGTACAGGTTGCCGCAGCGCGACAGCAGCAGCCGCCGCAGCGGCCAGTTCACCACCCGCGCGCCGCGGGTCCACCGGGAGCCGATCACCACGTCGGCGTTTTGGGCGGCGTCCAGCAGCGCGGGCAGGTCCTCCGGGGCGTGCGAGCCGTCGGCGTCCATCTCCACCACGGCGTCGTAGCCGCGCTGCCGGGCCCAGGCGAAACCGGCCAGATACGCCGCACCGAGCCCTTCCTTGCCCTGCCGGTGCAGCACGTGCACGTGCGGGTCGCTTCCGGCCAGGGCGTCGGCGATCGCGCCGGTGCCGTCGGGGCTGTTGTCGTCGGCGACGAGGATGTCCACCGCCGGGGCCGCCTCGCGGACCCGGGCGACGATCCGGCTGACGTTGTCGGCCTCGTTGTAGGTCGGGATGACCACGAGGACCCGTCCCACCCCGGGATGGCCGGCCGTCCGCCTGTCGGCTGCCACGCCCACCGTCGTACCGCCTCCCCGCCGGCCGCACCGGCACCGTCGTGCTAGCCGGGGGTGACCTCCCGGCGGCGGCGCAGCACGGCCGCGCCGGCCAGGGCCGCGACGGCGAGCGCCGCGAGGGCCACCTCCGGCCACACCCCGGCCCGGGTGGCCAGGGTCCGTCCGTCACCGAGCCGCATCTGCCGCACCACCACGGCGGCGGTGTTGAACCCGGTGGCCCCGTCTACCCGCCCGTCGGGGGAAACGAACCCGGACACCCCGACCGTGGAGGCCATCAGGGCGCTGCGGCCGTGCTCGACGGCGCGCAGCCGCACCATGGCCAGCTGCTGGCGGGCCTCCGCCACGTCGAAGGTGGCGTTGTTGGTCTGCACCACCAGCAGCTGGCCGCCGCCGGTGACGGTGTCGCGCACCAGGCCGTCGTAGGCGACCTCGAAGCAGATCACGTCGCCGAGGGTGGCCGGGCCGGCGTCGAGGACCCCGGCGTGGGCGCCGGGGACGAAGTCGGAGCGGACCCGGTCGACCTCCGCGCTGACCATCCGGGCGATCTTGCGCAGCGGAATGTACTCGGCGAACGGCACGGGGTGCCGCTTGGTGTAGAGCTGGTCCAGGTCGGGGCCGGTGCCGGGCCGCCACAGCAGGCCGGCGTTGCGGACCTGCCCGGCGCCCGGGCCCAGCAGCACCGCACCGACCAGGATCGGCGCGCCGATCGCGTCGGCCGCCTGGGAGATCCGATATCCGGCGTCGGGATTGCGCAGCGGGTCGATGTCGCTGGAGTTCTCCGGCCACACCACCAGGTCGGGCCGGCGCTGGCTGCCGGCGGTGACCTGCTCGGCGAGTTTCAGGGTGGCCTCGACGTGGTTGATGAGCACCGCCTCCCGCTGGGCGTTGAAGTCCAGCCCGAGGCGGGGCACGTTGCCCTGCACGATGGCCACCGTGATCGTGTCGCCGCCCCCGCGCACGCCGGCCGGGACGGCGGGTCCGACGGCGAGCAGGGCGGCCAGGGCGGCGGCGAGCGCGGCCACCGGCCGCCACTGCCCGGCGGGGCGCCGCCAGTCGCGCCAGGCGAGGGTGACCAGCAGGCCACCGGCGAGGGCGGCGGCGAAGGTGACCAAGGGTGCGCCACCGAGCGCGGCCAGCCGCAGCAGCGGGGAGGTGTCCTGGCTGAACGCCAGCCGCCCCCACGGGAACCCGCCGAACGGGGTGCGGTCGCGCAGCGCCTCCTGCCCCACCCACAGCAGCCCGGTGACCGCGGGCCACGCCCAGCGGTGCCGGTCGACCAGCGGGGACACCCAGGCCGTGGCGGCGCCGAGCAGCGCGAGGTAGCCGGCCTGCAGCAGGGACAGCAGGATCCACGGCAGGTAGCCGGTGTGCAGGTTGGTCCACTCCAGCAGCGGCCCGAACAGCGCCACCCCGGCCAGGAAGCCCAGCCCGGCGCCGGCGCGCAGCCGGCGGCGGTGCGCGGCGGCGGCGAGCAGCGCCACCCCGGCCGGGGCCAGCGCCCACACCCCGTACGGGGGGAACGCGGCCAACATCGCCAGGCCGGCCAGCAGGGCCGCCGGCACGGCCAGCTTCAGCGGCAGCGGGCGGCCACCCGCGCCGTCACGTGCCACGCCGGTGGCACGGGTCTGTTCCCGGTCGAGCGTCGTCACCGGCACCTCATCACGATCACGCGCCGAAGGCTACCCGCCCGGCCCGGGGATCGGCGTCGCCCCGTCCGGGTGGCGGCACGGGGCCTCGGGTCGCCGGTGACCGACGCAGGATCGGTCCCGCCCCCGCCGCGGTGTACAAGGTCATCAACGGTTGATCCGGGCGCCCAAACGAAATCGGGGCGCGGCTCGCGCCGCGCCCCGATGCTCCCAGGCCCTTCCCGGCCGGTGGGGCGAGGGAGAACGGCGCCGACCTTCGGACCGACCGGACGTGGACTGGCTGCCCCCGCCGGGCCGTTGTCTACTGGCCGTGCCTTTCACCCTGCCCGTACACCGGTTACCGCGGCCGGTTCGCGCCGCCCCGCCGACCCCCGCCCGCTGGACCTGGCCGCCGCAACCACTCGGGTCGCTCGGCCAGCGGACGAAGGGACGAAGCGAACAACAGCCGCTTCCCGTGGTAGGACTCAAAGACGGTACGGCGTCCACCCCCGCCGCTGTCAACCCACCCGGGCCTGTCGTGTGTTGCCCCACGGCGTGTCGCGTCGGCGCGTCTCGATCCGTGCCCGCGCCGCCGGCTCAGGCCCCACCGAGGTGCCGGCGCAGCAGCGCCGCCGCGGCCTGCGGATGCTCGGCGGCGAGGAGCCCACCGGCGGCGAGGACGTAGTCGACGTCGACGACCGGGCGGGCGGCGCGGGGCAGCGGCCACCCCCCGGCCTGGTCGCCGAGCACCGCGGCGAGCACCGCGGCGGCGTCGGCGGGCTCGGCGTGACGCAGCACCCCGCCGGAGCCGACCATCAGTTTCACCTCGCGCAGGTCCCGGCCGGCGCGTTCCCCGGTGGCGGCGCCGCGGGCGTGCCGACGCAGCGCCACCGTCGCGGCGAGCGCGGCGATCCGCCGGTCGACGGCCCGGTCGGTGTCGTCGGCGGGCAGGAACCCGGGATCGCCGGCCCGCACCTGCGCCGCCGCGGCCAGGTCGTCCTCCTCCCCCGGCCCGAGGAGACGTTCCTCGGCGGCGGCGCGGACCACACCGGGCGCGCTCCACCGCATGCCCAGGTCCCCTTCGACGGTGCGGGCCCGCCACAGAGTGCCGGCGACCTCCCGGCCGGGGCCACTGTCCCGCTCGTCCGGGGTGAGCACCGAGTACACGTCGGTGGTGGCGCCGCCGACGTCGACGACGGCCAGGTCGCCGCCGAGCGCGTCGGCGAGCACCTCCACCCCGGTGAGCACCGCGTCGGGGGTGGCCGCGCGGACCAGGTTCGCGAACCGGTTGCCCCGGGACAGCCGCTTGCCGCCGATGACGTGCCGCAGGAACACCTCGCGGATGGCGGCCCGGGCGGGGGCCGGGGCGAGCACCCCGATTCGGGGCAGCACGTTGTCCGCGGCGGTGACCGGCACCTTCGCGGCGGCCAGCAGCGCGTACAGGTCGTCGCGGGCGTCGGCGTTGCCGGCGAGCACCACCGGCACCCGCCAGCGGGCCCGCGCCAGCCGGGTCGCGTTGTGGGTGAGCGTGTCCACGTCCCCGCCGTCGGTGCCGCCGACCAGCAGCACCACGTCGGGGCGGGCGGCGCGCAGCGCGGTCAGCTCGGCCGCGCCGAGCCGCCCGGCGGCCACGTGCACCACGTTCGCCCCGGCGGACAGGCCGACCCGCCGGCCGGCCTGCGCCGTCACGAGAGGCTCGTAGCCGATGACGGCCAGCCGCAACCCGCCGCCGGCGGACGAGCACACGTACCAGGGCAGGTCGCGGACACCCACCCGGGCGGTGGCCGCTTCGACGGCGGCGTCCAGGCCGTGCAGCACGTCCGTGCCGACGGTGGTCGGCGCGGACGCCGCCGCGACGAGCCGGCCGCCGTCGAGGTCGACCACCGCCGCCTTGGTGTACGTGGATCCGACGTCGGCGCAGACGGCGACGTTCACGCCGCCGGCGGGACGACCACGGTGCCGGTCGCGGTGACCGCCACGATCGGCTCGGCGAGGACCTCGGCGGCCGACTCGGACCTGTCGGGGCGGCCCCGGCACACCACCCGGGCCGCGAAGTCGATGGTGCGGCTGCGGGTGCCCACCCGGGTGACGGTGGCGACCACCTCGAGCACGTCACCGGCCTTCATCGGCGCCTTGAACTGCACGTCCGAGTAGGAGGCGAACAGCCCCTCGTCGCCGTCGGTGCGGATGCACACCTCCGTGGCGACGTCCCCGAACAGGCCCAGCGCGTACGCCCCGTCGACCAGGTTGCCCGCGTAGTGGGCGTGCGAGTACGGCACGTACCGGCGGTGGGTGACGGTCAACCCGACCCGAGAGTCGCTCATGCTTTCGCCTTCTTGTTCGTGATCAGGGCGTGGACCAGATAGCTGGCGACCTCGCCGGGGGTGGTGCCGCGACCGAAGATGCGGTCCACGCCCAGCTCGCCGGTCATCGTCTCGTCGAAGCGGGGGCCACCGACGATCAGCAGGGGCCGCTTCCCGGCCGGCATGGCCTCCCGGAACGCGGCGGACATCTCCCGGGTGTTGTGCAGGTGCGCGTCGCGTTGGGTGACCACCTGCGACACCAGCACCGCGTCGGCCTTCTCCTGCCGGGCCGCCTCCACCAGCTCCGGGACGCTGACCTGCGCGCCCAGGTTGGTGACCTTCAGCTCCCGGTAGTACTCCAGGCCCTTCTCCCCGGCGATGCCCTTGACGTTGAGGATCGCGTCGATGCCGACGGTGTGCGCGTCGGTGCCGATGCAGGCGCCCACCACGGACAGCTTGCGCCGCATCCGCTGCTTCACCACCGCGTTGACCTCCTTGGCCGACAGCAGCGGGAAGTCCCGCTCCACCACCTGCACCTGGGCGAGGTCCACGAGGTGGTTCACCCGCCCGTAGACCACGAAGAAGGTGAACCCGTCGCCCATCTGCTTGGCGTGCACCAGCATCGCCGGGTCGATGCCCATCTTGTTGGCCAGCTGCACCGCCGCGCCCTCGGCCCGCTTGTCGTGCGGCACCGGCAGGGTGAACGACACCTGCACCATGCCGTCGCCGGTGGTGTCCCCGTACGGCCGGACGACCTTCTTCTCCGTCATGCCGCCTGCTCCAGGATCTCCGTGGCCGGGTTGTAGTAGTCGGCCTCGTGCCGCGCGACACCGTCGAGGCCCTTGCCCCGGTCCGCGGGCCGCTTCATGATCCCGAAGGTGCCCTCGGCGATCGCCGTCAACAGCGACTGGTCACCGATGCGTTCGAGGAGGTCGACGGCCTCACCGAGGACCCGGTGGGCGCGCTGCTGGATGAACCCGCCCGGGGCGGGCACGAAGTCCTCGTGCAACCCACCGGCCGCGCCCAGCACGTACCGCACGTTCTGCAGGGCGATGTCCCGGTCCGACAGCCACGGCGTCACCACCGCCTCGGTCATCATGCCGACCAGCAGGATGCCCTGCCCGGTCATGGTGCCGGCCAGGTTGAAGAACCCGTCGAGCAGGTTGCCGCGGAACACGTCACCGGTCATGTGCTTGGTCGGCGGCATCCACTTCAGCGGCGCGTCCGGGAACAACTCCCGGGCCAGCAGCGCGTGCGCCAACTCCAGCCGGAACGACTCCGGCAGCTCCGGGTTGATCTCGAACGCGTGCCCCAGCCCCAACTGCCAGTCGGCCAGCCCCGCCTCGTGCGCGAAATACTCGTTGAGCAGCTGCGACACCGTCACCGTGTGCGCCTCGTCGACCGCGTCCGCGGTGGTGAGGTAGTTGTCCTCGCCGGTGTTGATGATGATCCCGGCCCGGGCGTGCACCTGCCGGGAGAACCGCTGGTCGACGAACGTGCGGATCGGGTTGATGTCGCGGAACAGGATGCCGTACATCGAGTCGTTGAGCATCATGTCCAGCCGTTCCAGACCCGCCAGAGTGGCCATCTCCGGCATGCACAGACCCGACGCGTAGTTCGTCAACCGCACGTACCGGCCCAGCTCCCGCGACGACTCGTCCAGCGCCGCCCGCATCAGCCGGAAGTTCTCCTGCGTGGCGTACGTACCGGCGAACCCCTCCCGGGTCGCGCCCTCCGGCACGTAGTCCAGCAGCGACTGCCCCGTCGAGCGAATCACCGCGATGATGTCCGCACCCGCCCGCGCGGCCGCCTGCGCCTGCGGGATGTCCTCATAAATGTCACCCGTGGCCACGATCAGGTAGATCCACGGCCGCTGCTCCGGGTCCCCGTACCGCTTCACCAGGCGGTCCCGCTCGGCGCGGCGCCGGTCGATCTGCCGCACCCCCGCGCCGACCGCCCGGCGGGCCGCCCTGCGGGCGGCCGTGGCGGCCTTCCCGGTGGGCTCGCCGAAGCTCACCGACCCGGCGGCGGCCTTCTGCGCCAGCAGCGTCACGTCGGTGATGCCCTCCCGGGCCAGGGCGTCGAACACCGGCACCGCCACCCCGTGCCCCAGCCCCACATCCGCCACCACCGCGTCGACCAGCCGGTTGACCCACGGGATGCCGTCGGGGTCCGCGCCGGTCACCCCGGCCAGCCGCAGCACCGCCCGCTCCACCGACACCGTGGTGTGGCTGCGCGCCAGATCCACCACCGGCTGCCCGGCGCGGCGCGCCAACTCCCGCGCCCGCGCCACCAGCGCCGGATCCAGCCCAAGCTTCCCTGTCACGAAGTGCCTTCCTGATAGATCACGTCACCGCGCAGCACCGTGGCCCGGCACACCGGCAACGGCGTCGGGTCGTCCGCGCCGCGCGCCTCCGGGTCCTCCGCCTGCAACACGGGCAGGCCCCGCTCCACCCCCGCCGGGGTGGACCACACCGCGAAGGTGGCCGGCGCGCCCAGCGCCAGCACCCCCTCGTTGTCCAGGTGCACCGCCCGCCACCCGCCGCGGGTGTGCGCGGCGAACGCCGCCCGCACGCTCATCCGCTGCACCGGGTTGTGGTGCGCCGCCGCGGCCCGCACCGACCCCCACGGGTCCAGCGGGGTCACCGGCGAGTCCGACCCGAAGGCCAGGGCCACCCCGACCGAGTGCATCGCGCCCATCGGGTTCGACTCCAACGACCGGTCCAGCCCCAACCGCGACTCGTACATCCGCCCCGCCCCGCCCCACAGCCGGTCGAACGCCGGCTGCATCGACGCGACGACGCCGTACTCCACGAACCCGGCGATCAACCGCTTGTTCATGATCTCCGCGTGCTCGACCCGGTGCCGGGCGGCCCGCAGCCGGTCCACACCCAGCTTCTCCGCCGCCTGCGCGAACCCGTCGAGCACCGTGCCGATCGCCGCGTCGCCGATGGCGTGGAAACCGCCCTGCAGGCCGTGCGCCGAACAGTCCAGCAGATGGTCACGCACCTGCTCGGCGCTCACGTACCCGTGCCCGCACGACCCCGGCTCCCCGTCCAGGTACGCCGCCGACACGTGCGCCGTCCGCGACCCCAACGCCCCGTCCGCGAACAGGTCACCACCGGCGCCGACCGCACCCAGATCCCGGGCCCGCGCCGCGCCCAGCAGCTCACCCCAGTACCCGTACACCTCCGGCAGCCCCGCCCCGGAAATGGCCAGCAGCCCGGTGAAGTCCTCCTCGTCGGAGATCTCCGGGCCGCCGCACTCGTGCACCGCGGCGATGCCCAGCGACGCCGCGTGCCCCAGTGCCCGCCGCTGCGCCGCCACCCGCTGCGCCCGGGTCACCGACGCGAACGCCGCCGCCCGCACCACATGGTGCGCGTCGCGGCGCAGCCAACCCGACGCGTCATAACCCGCCGCGGCCGCCGCGTCCGGGCAGGCCGCCAGCAACGCCCCCGACACCAGCGCCGAGTGGATCGACGCCTGCGACAGGTACACCCGCCGGCCGCCGGCCGCCCGGTCCAGCGCCGCCGCGTCCGGCAACGCCCGGTCCGCCCAGCCCGACTCGTCCCAACCGTGTCCCAGCACCACCGCGTCCCGCGGCAGCCGCGCCGCGAACGCCGACACCGCGTCCAGCAGCTGCGCGGCCGACCGCACCGCCGACAGGTCCAGCCCCGACAGGGCCAGCCCGGTGTCGGTAGCGTGCACGTGCGCGTCCACGAACGCCGGCGTCACCAGCGCCCCGGCCAGCTCCACCACCCGGTCGGCGGCCGGCGCGTCCGCGTCGGCACCCAGCCAGCCGATCCGCCCGTCGCGCACCAGCAGCGCCGTCGCGCTCGGGTCGGCCGGACAGTGCAGCACTCCGCCGCGGTACAAGATCGAGGGGTTCGTCATGGTGTCAGTCTGCCGCCAACCGGCCCTCGAAGAGTCGACGCACCCCCGGCTCGGCGCGCAGCAACTCCAGCGCCAACTCCGCGTGACCGGGCACGTACCCGTTGCCCACCAGCATCGTGACGTCCGCCGCCAGACCCTCCGCGCCCAACGCCGCCGCCGCGAAGCTCGTCGCCATCGAGAAAAAGATCACCGTGCCGCCGTCCTCGGTCGCGAGGACCGCCCCGTGCTCGCAGCCCGGCACGTCCACGCAGACCACCGTCACATCGGCCGGGGTGCCCAGCGCACTGGTCACCGCCGTGGACAGCCCCACCGGGTCCCGGGCGTCAGCCAACGCGACCACGTCGGCCAGGCCGGCCGCCTCCAGCGCGTCGCGCTCCCCCGCCACCGGCACCACCCCGACCGTACGGGCGGCGCCCGCCCGCCGCGCCGCGGCCAGGGACAGCGACCCGCTCTTGCCGGCTCCACCGATCACCGCCACGCTCACCGGCCGCGGGTCACCCTCGCGCCGCCGCCGCGCCACCTGCTCGGCGACCACCCGCGCGGTCAGCGCCGGCGCCCCGCACACGTCCAGCACCGCCAGGGACAACTCCGGGTGCAGGTCCGCCGGCAGCACCGCCGCGATCGACCGGGCGAACAGGATCGCGTACCCGTCGCAGGGCACCTGCTCGCTGCGCCCGTCCCAGCGGGCCAGCCCGTCGAGGATCAGCAGCGGGGTCAGCGTCAGCGACACCAGGGTCGCCACCCGGTCGCCCGGCTTGAGCCCCAGCGGGGACCGCTTGCCGGCCTCCTCCACCGTGCCGATCAGCATGCCGCCGGAGCCGGTCACCGGGTTCTGCATCTTCCCCCGGGTGGAGATGATCTCCAACACCTCGGCGCGGACCTTCTCCCCGTCGCCGCCGTGCTTCTCCGACAGCTGCCGGAAGCTCGCCGCGTCCAGGTTCAGCCGCTCCACCCGGATCCGCACCTCGTTCGAGGCGATCCGGGGGTCGGCGTCCAGCCGCCAGGCCGCCTGCGGCAGCACCCCCGCCGGTTCCACGACGCGGTGCAGACCCACCGGTGACGTCACGCCGACCCTCCTCCGTACCACCGCCCGAACCCCTGGGCAGGGCTCGCGTCGCGGGAAAACTTCCGGCAGAATAATTTCTTCACCGGATATTTTCCAGTAGCCTTCGCAACCGTTGATCCACCCGCACCGCCAACGAGGAGGGGCCGTGACCCAGACCCAACCGGTGGAGACCATCCCAGCGCCCCGCTCCACGCCGGTCGCGGTCCCCACCGCCGGACAGCCCTACGAATACCGCCGCAGCCCCCTGGTCGAGCCCGACTGGACCCGCTTCCCCGGCTGGCGCCACGTCACCCGCGAGCAGTGGGAGAGCGCCCAGTGGCAGCGGGTCAACTGCGTCAAGAACATCAAGCAGCTGCGCAACATCCTCGGCGACCTCGTCGACGAGACCTTCTACGCCGACCTCGAGGCCGACCAGAAGGCCCTGGCCACCATGTCGATGCTGGTGCCCCCGCAGATGCTCAACACCATGGTGCCGTTCGCGCCCATGACCACCGAGGCGTTCCTCGCCGACCCGGTCCGCCGCTACATGATCCCCGTCGCCTCCGACCGGCGCACCGACTGGCCGTCCCACCCCTACGCCACCCGCGACAGCCTCCACGAGCACGACATGTGGGTCGCCGAAGGCCTCACCCACCGCTACCCCACCAAGGTCCTCGCCGAGCTGCTCTCCACCTGCCCGCAGTACTGCGGGCACTGCACCCGCATGGACCTCGTCGGCAACTCCACCCCGACCGTCGACAAGCTCAAGCTCACCCTCAAGCCCGTCGACCGCTACGACGCCCACATCGCCTACCTCAAGGCCCACCCCGGCGTCCGCGACGTCGTCGTCTCCGGCGGCGACGTGGCCAACGTGCCGTGGAAGAACCTCGAGTCCTACCTCATGCGGCTGCTCGAGATCGAGACCATCCGCGACATCCGGCTCGCCACCAAGGCCCTCATGGGCCTGCCCCAGCACTGGCTCCAGCACGACGTGGTCGAGGGTCTCGAACGGGTCGCCCGCACCGCCGCCCGCCGCGGCGTCAACCTGGCCATCCACACCCACGTCAACCACCGGCAGTCCATCACCCCACTGGTCGCCAAGGCCGCCCAGACCGCCCTCGACGTCGGCGTCCGCGACGTCCGCAACCAGGGCGTGCTCATGCGCGGCGTCAACGCCACCAGCGCCGACCTGCTCGACCTCTGCTTCGCCCTGCAGGGCGAGGCGGGCATCCTGCCGTACTACTTCTACATGTGCGACATGATCCCCAACGCCGAGCACTGGCGGGTCCCGGTCTGGCACGCCCAGCAGCTCCAGCACGACATCATGGGCTACCTGCCCGGCTACGCCACCCCGCGGATCGTCTGCGACGTCCCCTTCGTCGGCAAGCGCTGGGTCCACATGCTCACCGAGTACGACCGCGAACGCGGCATCTCCTACTGGACCAAGAACTACCGCACCTCGATCGAGTCCGCCGACCTCGAAGCGCTCAACAAGCGCTACGCCTACTACGACCCGATCGACACCCTGCCCGAGTCCGGCCAGACCTGGTGGGCGGCCCACCGCAACGACTGACCGAACCCCGTCCGTCGCCCCCGTCGGCCCGCCGGCCCACGGGGGCGACGCGCGTTCACGTCCCCCGCGGCGCGTACATGATGAGCGCGACGCCGAGCAGGCAGATCGCCGCGCCCAGCACGTCCCAGCGGTCCGGGCGGAACCCGTCCACCAGCACCCCCCACGCCAGCGACCCGGCCACGAAGACACCCCCGTACGCGGCCAGGATCCGGCCGAAGTGCGGATCCGGCTGGAAGGTCGCCACGAACCCGTACGCCCCCAGGGCCAGCACGCCGGCCGCGACCCACCACAACCCCCGGTGCTCCCGCCAGCCCTGCCAGACCAGCCACGCTCCCCCGATCTCCGCCAGCGCGGCCAGCACGAACAGCACCAGGGAACGCAGCACGATCACCCCGCGACCCTACCCAGCCCGCGACCCCGCGAACGGGACCGGACACCGGAGGCAAACGGTGGCGGGCTCCCGGAATCCCGGGAGCCCGCCGAACGGGTCACTTCTCGAAGGCCTTGTTGACGTTCCGACCGGCCTCCTTCTGCCGGGCTCTCGCCATGTTCTGCTCACTGGCGCCTTCGGCCCGCAACCGCTCGTTGTCGGTGACATCGCCGATCCGCTCCTTGGCGACGCCGCTCAGCTCCTGGGCCTTGCTCTTCGCCTTGTCGGTGAAGCTCATGGGACTCCCCTCCGCTGCCGGGGTGCGCCGGGCCGGACGGCCCGCTGCACCTCTCGCGTCCCCGTCGGCCGCCTGTCGAAACGCCTGCTCGACCGGTGACCGGCTGCACCACCGCTATGGCGTCCTAGGACACTAGGTGAACGGCGGAGCGGCGCGACTGGTTAACTGGACGAATGGGAGAGATCCTGCTGATCCGCCACGGGGAGACCACGTGGAGCGCCAGCCACCGGCACACCTCGTACACCGACCTGGAGCTGACCCCCGACGGCGAGCGGCAGGCCCGCGCGCTCGGCGTGCTGCTCGCCGGCCGGCGCTTCGTCCGCGTCCTGTCCAGTCCCCGGCAGCGGGCGGTGTGCACCGCGCACCTCGCCGGTCTCGACGTCGACGCCACCGATCCGGACCTGGCCGAGTGGAACTACGGCGAGTACGAGGGACGCACCACCGCCGACGTCCACGAGGAGAACCCGCACTGGAACCTGTGGACCGACGGCTGCCCCGGCGGGGAGTCACCGGCGCAGATCGGCGAACGCCTCGACCGGGTGATCGCCCGGGTCACTCCCCTGCTCGACCAGGGCACCGTCGCCCTGGTCGCCCACGGGCACAGCCTGCGAGTGCTCGGCGCCCGCTGGATCGGCCTGCCGCCGTCCGCCGGCGCGCTGCTGCGGCTGGACACCGCCACCGCGAGCGTGCTCGGTCACGAGCACGGCCGGCGGGTCATCCTGCGCTGGAACCAGCCGGCTCCGCCGCCGCCCGGGACCGCCCCCGACCAGGCAGCTCGCCATTGATCCGCGGCGACCGGTTCTCGTAGGGCGTGGAGAGCACCACCGTGGTGCGGGTGGTGACGTTGGCGGCGGTGCGGATCTCCTGCAGCAGCCGCTCCAGGTCGGCCGGGCCGGCCACCCGCACGAGCAGCAGGTAGAAGTCCTCCCCTGCCACCGAGTAGCACGAGTCGATCTCGGGCAGGTGGGCCAGCCGCTCCGGCGCGTCGTCCGGCTGGGACGGATCGAACGGCCGGATCGCCACGAACGCGGTCAGCGGCAGGTCCAGCGCCTCGAACGAGACGCGCGCGGCGTACCCCTTGATGACGCCGCGCTGCTCCAGCCGGCGGACCCGCTGGTGCACGGCGGACACCGACAGGCCGACCCGCTCGGCCAGGTCGGTGTACGACAGCCGGCCGTCCTCGGTCAGCGCGGCGACGATGGCACGGTCGATCTCCTCCACGCGGTGCAACCTACCGGAGATAACGCTCCCATGCCGCACCCGGCCCGCGGGCGTCACGCTCGGCCGGCGGGCCGGTCGCGCACCGCGCCCGGGCGCCGTCGGTTCAGTCCTTGGCGAGGGCCCGCGAGATGACCAGCCGCTGGATCTGGTTGGTGCCCTCGACGATCTGCAGCACCTTCGCCTCCCGCATGTACCGCTCCACCGGGTGGTCGGCGACGTAGCCGGCGCCGCCGAGCACCTGCACCGCGTCGGTGGTCACCCGCATCGCCATGTCGGTGGCGAAGAGCTTCGCCTTCGCCGCCTCGAGCGAGTACGGCCGGCCGGCGTCGCGCAGCCGGGCGGCGGCCAGCATGAGCGCGCGGGCCGCGGAGATCTGGGTGGCGTGGTCGGCGAGCATGAAGCCGAGGCCCTGGAAGTCGATGATCGGCTGGCCGAACTGCTGCCGCTCCTTGGCGTAGCCGACCGCGTAGTCGAGGGCGGCCTGGGCGAGGCCCACCGCGCACGCGGCGATGCCCAGCCGGCCGGAGTCCAGGGCGGACAGGGCGATGGTGAAGCCCATCCCCTCGCCGCCGATCAGCCGCTCGGCCGGCACCCGGACGTCGTCGAAGGCGATCTGGGCGACCGGGGAGGCGTGCAGGCCCATGGTCCGCTCGGCGGCCTGCGGGTGGATGCCCGGGGTGTTCCGGTCCGCCAGGAGGCAGGAGATGCCCTTCGGGCCGGGGCCGCCGGTGCGGCAGAAGATGTTGTAGAAGTCGGCGACCCGGGCGTGGGTGATCCACGCCTTGGTGCCGGAGACCACGTAGTCGTCGCCGTCGCGGACCGCCCTGGTGGTCAGCGCCGCGGCGTCGGAACCGCCCTGCGGCTCGGAGAGGCAGTACGCCCCGAGCAGTTCCCCGCCGATCATGTCGGGCAGCAGCTTGCGCTGCTCGTCGGTGCCGAACTGGGCGAGCGGGTAGCAGGAGAGCGTGTGCACGCTGACCGCCTCGGCGACGGCGAGCCAGCGGCTGGCGAGGATCTCCAGCACCTGCAGGTAGACCTCGTACGGCTGGGCGGCGCCGCCGTGCTCCTCGGCGTAGGGCAGGCCGAGCAGGCCGGCTCGGCCCAGGGTGCGCAGCACCTCGCGGGGGAACTCAGCGCGCTCCTCGAAGCCGGCGGCCTTGGGGGCGAGCTCGCGGTCGGCGAGCTCGGTGGCGAGGTCCAGCAGGTCGTGGGCCTCGTCGGTGGGGAGGATCCGGTCGACGTTCATAGCGCGATGAGCTCCGTGGGGGTGGTGTTGAGCCGTTGCCCGCCGTCCGTCGTGCAGACGACGATGTCCTCGATCCGGGCGCCGTGCCGCCCGGCGAGGTAGATCCCGGGTTCGACCGAGAAGGCCATGCCGGCCTCCAGGGGTCGCGGGTTGCCGGCCACGACGTACGGCTCCTCGTGGGTGTCGAGGCCGATGCCGTGACCGGTGCGGTGCAGGAAGGCGTCGCCGTAGCCGGCGGCGCTGATGACGTCCCGGGCGGCCGCGTCGACCGCCTCGGCGGTGACGCCGGGGCGGACCGCCGCCACCGCGGCGCGCTGCGCCGCGTGGAGCACCGCGTAGTAGTCGGTGAACTCGGCCGGGGCGGGGCCGCCGACGACGTAGGTGCGGGTGCAGTCGGAGCGGTAGCCGGAGGGCATGGTGCCGCCGATGTCGACCACCACCGGCTCCCCGGCCCGGATCGGCCGGTCGGCGGTGCCGTGGTGCGGGCTGGCCCCGTTCGGGCCGGCGGCGACGATGACGAAGTCGACGCTGACGTGGCCGGAGGCTCGGATGGCGGCGGCGATGTCGGCGGCCACCTCGACCTCGGTCCGGCCGGGGCGCAGCCACTCCCCCATCCGGGTGTGCACCGCGTCGATCGCGGCGCCGGCCTCGGCGAGGGCGGCCACCTCGGCCGGGGACTTGCGGATCCGTAGCTCGCGCAGCACCTCGGAGGCGAGGCACTGGGTGGCGTCGGGCAGGGTGGCGCGCAGGGCCAGGACCTGCGCGGCCCACATCCGGTCGGCCAGCCCGACGGCGGTCACCGGCCCGGGCAGCGCCGCGCGGACCAGCGGGTACGGGTCGGTGCCGTCGGCGTGGTCGACGAGACGGACACCGGTGGCCGGGGCGGCTTCCGCGGCGGGCCGCTCCAGGGTCGGCACGATCAGGGTGGGTTCGCCCTCGGCCGGGAGCACGAGGCAGGTCAGCCGCTCCCCCTCGTGCGCGTCGTAGCCGGTCAGGTAGCGCAGGTCGGATCCGGGGGTGAGCAGCAGCGCGTCGAGGCCGGCGGCGGCGGTGGCGCGCTGCCCGGCGGACAGCCGTTCGGCCGGGTAGAGCTGGTCGGTTCCCACCCCCCGAGCTTAACGGTCGTTTGGGCCGCGCGGGGAGTCGGCCGCCCCGCCGCCGGGCGCGACGTCAGCCGCTCCGGTCCCGGCGCGGGACCGCCCGCGGCCGGGACACCGCGTACGCTCGGTGCCGACCGGTGGCAGGAGGTGGAAGGTCACGATGGACACGGCAGCACGGACCGGCCGACTGATGACCATGCGCGCCCAGCCCGGCCGGGGCGCCGAACTCGCCGACACGCTGCTGCGGGTCGCCGAGGGGCTGCGCGGCTTCCCCGGCTGCGAGCTGTACGTGATCAGCCGCGACCACGCCGAGCCGGACACCGTCCGGGTGACCGAGGTGTGGTCCGACGAGGAGGCGGTGCAGGCGGCGCTCGCCGCGACCCCCGCCGATTCGTCCCGCCCGAGCATCTCCGACGTGCTGGCGATGCTGGCCGGGCCGCCCGAGCGGGTGGACGTCGTGCCCCTCGGCGGGGTCGGCCTGCCGGCCGGCACCGACCCGGTCGATCGCCGTGCCCGCTGAGCCGCCCGAGCTGGTCGTCGCCGACGGGCCCGCCTGGCGGGACTGGCTCGGCGCGCACCACACCGACCCGACCGGGGTGTGGCTGGTGCTCGCCAAGCGGGGCACCACCGTCCCCACCAGCCTCGGCTACGACGAGGCGCTGGAGGAGGCGCTCTGCCACGGGTGGATCGACGGCCAGGTGCGGCGCCGCGACGAGGCCACCTACCGGCAGCGGTTCACCCCGCGCCGGCAGCGCAGCCCCTGGTCGGCCCGGAACGTGGGCATCGTGGAGCGGTTGACGGCACAGGGGCGGATGCACCCGGCCGGCCTCGCGGAGGTGGACCGGGCCCGGGCCGACGGTCGCTGGGATGCCGCGTACGCCGGACAGTCCACCGCGGAACCCCCGGCCGAGCTGCTGGCCGCGCTGGCCGCCGAACCCCGGGCCCGGCAGATGTTCGACCTGCTCACCGCGCAGAACCGGTACGCGGTGATCTACCGGGTCAGCAGCGCGAAGCGGGCCGACACCCGCAGCCGGCGGATCGGCGAGTTCGTGGCGATGCTGGCCCGCGGCGAGACGATCTACCCGCAGCGACGCACCCTCGGCGACGCCAGGGACTGATGGCGCGGCCGCCCACCGAAGGGGGTGGCCGGCGATCGGGTGCCGTCAGGCGGTTTCGGCCTCGGCGCGGAGGTCCTCCTCGGACGCCCCCCGCCGCCAGTAGCCTGCGAAGGTGACCCGGGCCCGGTCCAGGCCGCGCTCGCCCACGAGGTGCCGGCGGGCGGCCCGCACCATGGCCGACTCCCCGGCGATCCAGGCGTACGGGCTGGCGCCGGGCAGCCGCGCCGCGCGCAGCGTGTCGGCCAGCAGGGCGCCGCCCGGTGCGGTGGCACCACGGACCAGCCAGGTCACCTCGGCGCGGGCGCCGGTGGCCAGCGGTTGGATGTCGCCGGCGGCGGGCACCTCGACGAAGGCCCGGGCCGGGGTGCCGGCGGGCAGCCAGTCGAGGATGCCGCCGACCGCGGGCAGCGCGGTCTCGTCGGCCACCAGCAGCACGGCGTCGGTGCCGGTGGGCGGCTGAAAGCGGACGCTGCGCTCGTCGGCCACGGCCGGGCCGAGCAGCAGCACCGGGTCGCCGGGGCGGGCCCGCCCGGCCCAGCGGGTGGCCGGGCCGGTGTCGCCGTGCCGGACGAAGTCGATGTCCACCTCGGCCCGCTCCGGGCGCTGGGCGCGGATGGTGTACGAGCGCATCACCGCCCGGACCTGCGGGTCGAGGGCGCGCCAGGCCGCGTACCAGTCCTCCCCCGCCTCGACCGGGACGACCGGGGCGGGCTGCCCGGGGTGGGGCAGGAAGAGGGAGACGCTCTGGTCCCGGCCGCCGCCGGCGAAGTCGGCGAGGTCGGCGCCGTGGAAGGTGACCCGGACCAGGGAGGCGCCGACCCGGCGGGTGGCGGCCACCCGGGCGGCGTGGAACCGGTACCGCAGGGCGACGGCCGCCGTGGTCACGTGGTGACCTTCTTCGCGCCCCGGATGGCGGTCGCCAGGTTCTCCAGCAGCGGGGCCGCGCCCCCGTACGAGAAGCGGGGCGCCGCGTCCCACGGGGTGACCTGGCCGGCCCGGACCGCGGGCAGTTGCGTCCAGGTGGGCTTCGCGGCGAGGTCCTTGGGTTGCAGCGCGGTGGGGCGGTTGTCGAGCAGGATCAGGTCGGCCGGGAACGTGCCGGCATTCTCCCAGCTCAGCGCTTCGAAGTAGTCGCCCTGTTCGAGCTTGGTGGGCAGCACCAGGTCGACGCCGAGTTCGGCGAAGTACATCAGGTCGGTGCTGACCTTCGGGTTGGAGACGTAGAACAGGTCGGGGCTGCCGGAGGCGGCCATCACCCGGATCCCCGGATTCGCCTGCACCGCCTGGCGCACGGCGTCGGCGGCGGCGGTGAAGCGGGCCTTCGCCTCGGTGACCTTCGGCGCGGACAGGTCGGCGCCGAGGGACGCGGCGAGCTGGGCGTACCGCTCGATTGGGCGGGTCATCGGCACCCGGGCGGTGGTCACCGCGACGCTCGGCGCGAGCGGGAGGATCTTCGCCTTGCTCTCGTCCGGGACGTACCAAAGGGCGCCGGGGTCGTACATGTGGGTGACGAGCAGGTCGGGGCGGAGCGCCGCGTACCGCTCCAGGTTGAACTCGCCCCAGGCGTTGCCGATGATCTCGACCCGCCCGATGTCGAGGTCGCCGGCCTGCGGCTCCGGGCTGCCGTCGGACTTCTTCGTCTCGCCGAAGACGCCGACGATCTGGGTGTCGAGTCCGAAGTCGACCAGGGCGGCGGCCACCCCGGTGAAGGCGACGACCCGGGACGGCCGGGCGGCGGCGTCGACCTGCTGCGGGCGGTCGTCGGTGAAGGACCAGGGTCCGCCGGTCGGCGCGGTGGCGGCGGTGCCGCCGTCCCGCCCGCAGCCGGCGAGGAGGGCGGCGAGGCCGGCGGCGCCACCGGCGGCGAGCAGGCCGCGGCGGGTGAGCCGGCGGCCGGACAGGGTGTCGGGCATGGCGATGTCTTTCGGGTACGGGTCGAGAATGACCATGGACAGCGAGGTTAGGTTAACCTAACCTAACTTCCTGTCAAGGCCCTTCCGTCATCGGAGCCCACCCTGTCCGTCATCGCCTCACCACGATCCGCCGCCCCCGCGCTGCCGTCGCCCGGCCGACGTCGGGCCCGGGCCGCCGGCCTGCTGCTCGGGCTGCTGCTGCTCGCCGCGGTGGCGGTGCTCAGCATCGCCGTCGGCGCGAAACCGCTCGCCCTCGCCGAGGTCTGGCACGGCCTCACCGACCCCGCCTCCCCCGACTACGCCGTCGTGCACCGGATGCGGCTGCCCCGCACGCTGCTCGGCCTCACCGCCGGCGCGGCCCTCGGCGTGGCGGGCGCCGCCATGCAGGTGCTCACCCGCAACCCGCTCGCCGACCCCGGCCTGCTCGGCATCAACGCGGGCGCCTCCGCCGCCGTGGCCACCGCCACCGTCCTGTTCGGCGTGACCGCCCTGGACCACCAGGTCTGGTACGCGCTGCTCGGCGCCGCCCTGGTCACCGTCGGGGTGCACGCGGTGGCCGGCGGGCGGCAGGCCACCCCCGCGCGGCTGGCCCTGGCCGGCGCGGCACTCAACGCGGCCCTCTACTCGTACGTCAGCGCGGTCATGCTGGTCGACACCACCTCGCTGGAGCGGCTGCGGTTCTGGACGGTCGGCTCGCTGGCCGGCGCGCGCACCGACACCGTGCCCGGCCTGCTGCCCTTCGTCCTGGCCGGCCTGGCGCTCGCCCTGCTCGTCACCCGCCCGCTGGGCGCCCTCGCGCTCGGCGACGACGCGGCCCGGGCGCTCGGCGCCCGGCCCGGCCTGGTCCGGGTCGCGGTCGTCGCGGCCGTCACCCTGCTCTGCGGGGCGGCCACCGCCGCGTGCGGGCCGATCGTCTTCGTCGGGCTGCTCGCTCCCCACCTGGTCCGCGCGTTCACCGGGCCCGACCCGCGCCGGCTGCTGCCGTGGTGCGCGGTCTTCGCGCCCGTGCTGCTGCTGACCGCCGACGTGGCCGGCCGGGTGCTCGGCCGGCCGGGGGAACTCCAGGTCGGCCTGGTCACCGCCGTGCTCGGCGGGCCGCTCTTCCTGCACCTGGTCCGGCGGGGACGGGTGGCCCCGTGATGATCGTGCTGCGCCTCCCCGGCGGGCTGTCGCTGCGCCTGCCCGCCCGCGCCCTCGCGGTCGGCCTCGCCGGCGCCCTGCTCGCCCTGGCCCTCGCCGTGCTCGCGGTCGGCGCCGGCGACTACCCGATCAGCCCCGGCGCGGTGCTGCGGGTGCTGGCCGGCGGCGGCAGCCCCGCGGACCGCTTCGTCGTCACCGAACTGCGCCTGCCCCGGCTCGCCACCGCCCTCGCCGTCGGCGCCGCGCTCGGCCTGGCCGGCGCGGTGTTCCAGTCGCTGACCCGCAACCCGCTCGGCAGCCCGGACGTCCTCGGCGTCACCTCGGGCGCGGCCACCGGCGCGCTGGTGGTGGTCGTGCTCGGCGGCGGCAGCGCCGCCCTGGCCGGGGCCGCGACGACCGGCGGGCTCGCCACCGGCGCGCTGCTGTTCGCCCTCGCCGGACGGGCCGGCGTGGGCGGCCAACGGCTGGTCCTGGTGGGCATCGGCGGCACCGCGATCCTCACCGGCGTCAACGGCTGGCTGCTCACCCGCGCCCCGCTGATGGACGCGGCCCGCGCCGCGCTCTGGCTCACCGGCAGCCTGGACGGGCGCGGCTGGGCGAACGCCACCCCGGTGCTCGCCGCGCTGGCGGTGCTGACGCCCGCCGTGCTGCTCGCCCGCGCACCGGCGCTGCGGCTGCTGGAGATGGGCGACGACGCCGCGGCGGCGCTCGGCGTTCCGGTCCGCCGGGTGCGGCTGGCCAGCCTCGGCACGGCGGTGCTGCTGGTCTCGCTCGCCGCGGCGGCCGCCGGGCCGGTGTCGTTCCTCGCGCTGACCGCGCCGCACCTGGCGCGCCGGCTGACCCGCGCCCCGGGACCGAACCTGCTGCCGGCGGCCGCGCTGGGCGCGGCGCTGCTGGTCGCCGCCGACCAGGTGGCCCAGCACGCGGTCGCCGGCCACCAGCTGCCGGTCGGGGTGGTCACCGGCGTGCTCGGCGGCGGCTACCTCGCCTGGCTGCTCGCCGGCGAACGCGGCGCCCGGCGATGACCGTCCCGTCCACGACAGGAGCACCTCCCATGGCACCCGACACCGCCCGGCTGGTCGGCGAGGCGTTGACCCTCGCGTACGACCGGCGCACCGTCGCCGAGGACCTCACGGTGGCCGTCCCGGACGGCTCGTTCACCGTGATCATCGGGCCGAACGCCTGCGGCAAGTCGACCCTGCTGCGGGCCCTGGCCCGGCTGCTGCGGCCCACCCGCGGCACGGTGCTGCTCGACGGCGCGGACATCCACCGCCGGCCGAGCCGCCAGGTCGCCCGTACGCTGGGGCTGCTGCCCCAGTCCGCCGTCGCCCCGGACGGCCTCATCGTCGCCGAGCTGGTCGCCCGCGGTCGCTACCCGCACCAGGGCCTGCTGCGGCAGTGGTCCCGCGAGGACGAGCGGGTGGTCGCCGAGGCGATGACCGACACCGGGGTGGCGGAGCTGGCCGACCGGCCGTTCGACGAGCTCTCCGGCGGGCAGCGGCAGCGGGTGTGGATCGCCATGGCCCTCGCCCAGCAGACCCCGCTGCTGCTGCTCGACGAACCGACCACCTACCTGGACATCGCCCACCAGGTGGAGGTGCTGGACCTCTGCGCCCGGCTGCACGAGGAGCAGGGCCGCACCCTCGCGGCGGTGCTGCACGACCTGCACCAGGCGGCCCGGTACGCCACCCACCTGGTGGCGATGCGCGACGGGCGGGTGGTCGCGTCGGGCGACCCGCGCCGGATCCTCACCGCCGAGCTGGTCGAGGAGGTGTTCCGCCTGCCCTGCCGGGTCGTCCCGGATCCGGAGACCGGAACTCCCCTGGTGGTCCCGACCGCCCGACGCCGGACCACCGTGCGCGGCTGAGCGGGCGGGCTCAGACGGGGACCTCGGCGCTGAGGACGATGGTGCGTTCCTCGGGCAGGCGCAGGAACTCGGCCTGACTGGCGGCGTTGTGGGCGAGGCCGATGAACAGCCGCTTGCGCCAGGTGGCCATGCCGGGGCGACGGGTGCACCGCAGGGTGATCCGCGAGACGAAGTAGGAGACCTCGTCGTGGGCCACCCCGGCGGCCAGGGGGTCGGTGGCGACGCGGCGCAGCACCTCGGGGAAGTCGGTGAGGTCCTGGAAGCCGAAGACGGCGGTGATGTGGATGATGCCGTCGTTCGGGTCGCCGAGGTCGTCGATGGTCAGCCGCTGATCCCACGGGATGTGCGGGACGTTCGCGGTCTGGCCGGAGATGATCACGATTCGCTCGTGCCGGATGTGGTTGTGCGCGACGTTGGCGCGCAGGGCCAGCGGAGTCGTCTCCTTGTTCGGATGGGGGAAGACGGCGGTGCCCGGCACCAACGGGATGTTCATGGCGTGCAGCTTGTCGATGAACTCCGCCAGCGGACCTTCCAGCTCGGTCCGTCGTGGCGTGACCAGCTCGGCCCCGCGCCGCCACGTCAGCAGGACGGTGAACACGACGATCGCGATGAGCAGGGTCAACCAGCCACCGTGGCTGACCTTGGCCAGGTTCGCGGTGAAGAAGACCAGCTCGAGGCTGCCGAAGACGACCCCGAACAGCACCACCCGCCGGGTGGACCAGTGCCACAGCGCCCGCGCGACGACCAGGAACAGGGTCGTGGTGATCAGGAAGGTGCCGGTGACCGCCACCCCGTAGGCGGCAGCGAGGTTCGTGGACGAGCCGAACGCGAACGTCACCAGCATGACGGCCGCGAACAGGCTCCAGTTCACCCCGGGCGCGTAGATCTGCCCGTACTCGCGGAGGGAGGTCTGCCGGATACGCAGGTGCGGCAGGAAGCCCAACCGCATGGCCTCCCGGGACACCGAGAACGCCCCGGAGATCACCGCCTGGGACGCGATCACGGTGGCCACGGTGGCCAGCACGACCATCGGTAGCCGCGCCCACTCCGGAACGAGAAGGAAGAACGGGTTATCCCGGCTCTCCGGTGCCCGGAGGATCAGCGCGCCCTGACCCAGGTAGTTGAGCGTCAACGCGGGAAACACGATCGCGAACCAGGCCCGGCGGATCGGGGCGCGGCCGAAGTGGCCCATGTCGGCGTAGAGCGCCTCGGCGCCGGTGATCGCCAGCACCACGGCGCCCATCGCGACGAACGCGATGACCGGGTGGTCCACGACGAACAGGACCGCGTACGTCGGTGACAGCCCGGCCAGGACGCTCGGGTGACGGAACACCTCGGCCGCGCCGACCACGCCCAAGCAGGCGAACCAGACCAGCATGATCGGCCCGAACACGGCACCGACCCGTCCGGTGCCCCAGCGCTGGATGACAAACAGCAGGGTGAGGATCACCGCCGAGACCGGCAGCACCACCACCGCCCACCCCGGGGAGGTGACCTCCAGACCCTCCACCGCCGACAGCACCGAGATCGCCGGGGTGATCACGCTGTCGCCGTAGAACAGGGCGGCGCCCAGCGCCCCGAGCGCCAACACGGTGCCGCCCCGCCGGGCGCCGGCCTCGCCCAGCGCCCGTCGGGCGAGTGCGGCCAGCGCCATCACCCCGCCCTCCCCGTCGTTGTCGGCCCGCAGGATGAAGCTGACGTATTTGATCGACACGATCAGCGTGATCGACCAGAAGACGAGCGAGATCACGCCGAACACGTCCGGGGCGTCCGGGACCAGGCCGCGGTCGAGGGTGAAGACGGTCTTCAGCGCGTACAGCGGGCTGGTGCCGATGTCGCCGTACACCACACCCAACGCGCCCAGCAGCAACGCCAGGCCAGCCGCCCCGCCGGCCGCTGGCCCGCTGTCGACGGCCGCGGACCGCTCGTCGTTCGGTTGCTCCGACACCCCACAGGCATACCAGCCCGCGCGCCGCCACCCGCCCGGAAACCGGAACTGGGCGGGAGGCGGCGGCGATGGGCCGGCGCGCGGGGCGATGCTGGGCCAGGTCCGTTCGGGACCCACCACCGCCCGGCACACCGCCGGTCGAGGACTTCCGGATCAGCCCCCGGCGCCGGAGCGGGCGGGGGCGGGCGCCGAGCCGCCGGCCACCACGCCCGGATGCGGCGTGGCACCGACAGTGGGCTTCAGGCCGGCCGGTACGGGCAGCGCGCTGCCCTTGGCGAACTCGTCCCAGCTGACGTTCCAGGCGGTCCAGCCGTTGCCCGCGTCCAGCGTCACCTCGGTGCCCTTGACCGTCACCAGGTCACCGACGTGCGTGATCCCCATCAGCCAGTCGGCGTTGGTGGAGGACACGTTGGTGCAGCCGTGCGAGACGTTGGTGCTGCCCTGGTCCCCCTCCGACCACGGCGCGGCGTGGATGAACTCGCCACCGTTGGTGAGCCGCTGGGCGTCCTCGACGTCCACCACGTAGCCGCCCATCGGGTCGCCCCGGGTGTCGAACGTGGTGTAGTCGAACTTCTCCATGATCACCATGTTGCCGCTGGAGGTCGGCGTGCTCGGCTTGCCGAGGCTCACCGGGACCTTCCGCAACAGCTTGCCGCCCCGGTAGACGGACATCTGCTTGGTGGCGTTGTCGATGTCGAGCGAGACCTGCTGGCCGACCTTGGCGGTGGCGGAACGGTCGGCGTCGCCGATGGCGTCCTTGCCGATCGGCAGCCCCTCCAGGGCGCTCCGCACGCTGATCTTCGTGCCGGGCGTCCAGAAGTCGGGCGCCCGGTATTCGACCTGAGTGCCGTCGCCCAGCCAGGACCAGGTGCCCGGCTGCGGCGGATCCGTCCGCACGAACAACCGGCGCTGCACGTCCGCCCGGGCCGCCTTGGGAATGCCCGGGTCGAAGGTGACCACCACCGGCAGCGCCGTCCCGTACGTCTGGTCGCCGGTGACATTCAGGACGCTGGTGACCGCCGGCTTGCTCGACGTGGCCGTCGTGGTGAACGTCGTCCGCTGCGTGGTCGTCCGCCCGCCCGCACCGGTCGCCGTCACCTCCGCCGTGTACGTCCGCGAATTCCGCAACGGACGGGTCGGCACCCAGCTCGACCCGTCCTCCCGCGGCTCGGCCGGCACCTGGGTGCCCTTGTCGTCGGTCAACCGCACCGAGGTGACCTTCCCGCCCTTGACGACGGTCCCCACCTCGGCGCTGATCGGCACGTCCCGCGCCCGGTCGCCCGGCGTCACCGTCAGCTGCGGCGGGGCCGCCTTCGCCTGCCGGGCACCCGGCAGGTGGTCGGCCGTGCACCCGGCGAGGACCAACGGTGTGGCCGCGATGGTCACCGACAGCAGCCTCAATCGCCGCCTCAGCTCCATATTGCTCCCCCCGTTCGTGGCTTTTCCTCCGCCACATTCTCGCGGCGGCGGGGCCCATCGCGGCGCGATTTCTCCGGAGTCGTCGAAAACGGCCGACGGCAAGCAATTCCCGCGCTCTCCCCGTTGCCGGAAACGGGCCGGGAACCTCTGTTTCGCGGCCGTTCCGGCAGTAAGAGCGAGGCACTGCCCACCCATCCCGTCGCGGCCCGGCTGCCCGGCGTTTCCCCTTGTGGCACTGTCGACCCGGCCGCCGTCCACCCTCCCGCGGATCCGGATCAGGACCGGCCGGGCCGCTCTGCGCCGGTTCGCCGACAACGACCGGATCGCGGTACGACCCCATCGGGACGCAGCCCACGAAACGGCACAACGAGCGCGGCCCCTCCGCCCCGCGGAATTGCCGCCGTTCCGGGACCAATTTCGGCAACCGGCCCGGGCGCGCCCGGTCGGCGATTACGGTGCTTTCACGTGACCGTCATTCGCATTGCCGCCGTGGCGCTCAGCGCCGTTCTCACCACGCCCGCCGTGGCGGCCGGGTCGTCGACCGCGGCCGCCGTGCCGTACGTGCCGTGTCCGGCCGTGAAGCCGCCCGTGGCCCCGCCCGCCGCCCCGTCGCCGCCACCGGTCAGCCCCGCCGACCTGGCCGTCGGGGGCGCGGCGCTGGCGACGGCGGGACTGTCCATTCCCGCCGGCGCGCCGACGGCGCCCGCGGTGACCGCCACCTCGTGGCTGGTGGCCGACCTGGACAGTGGCGCGGTGCTGGGTGGGTGCGGCCCACACGAGCGTCGCACGCCGGCCAGCGTGCAGAAGATGCTGCTGGCCGCCGCCCTGATGCCCCGCCTCGACCCGACCCAGACCGTCGAGGTGACCCGGGCGGACCTGCACGACCTCGACCCGGCCAGCTCGGTGATGGGGGTGGCCGAGGGCGGCCGCTACTCGATCGAGAGCCTGTGGCTCGGGCTCCTCCTCAGGTCCGGAAACGACGCGGCCAACGTGCTGGCCCGCGTCGGCGGCGGCGCCGCCGGGCGGCAGGGCGGCGTGCGGGCGATGAACGACGAGGCGCACCGGCTGGGCGCGAACCAGACCCACGCGGCGACACCCTCCGGTCTGGACGGCCCCGGCCAGTACACCAGCGCGTACGACCTGGCGCTGATCGCACGCGCCACGTACGCCCGCCCGGACTTCCGGCGGTACATCGCCACCCGGGCGGCGGAGATACCGGCCGGGTCGGGCACGCCGGGCCTCTCCCTGACCCACGACAACACCCTGCTGGACCACTACCCCGGCACGCTGGGCGGCAAGACGGGCTTCACCGACCTGGCCCGACAGACGTACGTGGGGGTGGCTGAACGCAACGGCCGGCGGCTGGCCGTGACCCTGCTCGGCGCGGAGACCGCGCCGCTGGGCAGCCTGGGCGAGGCGGCGGCCCTGCTCGACTGGGGCTTCGCCCTCTCCCCCGACGCCTCCGTCGGCCGCCTGGTCACCCCCGACGAGAAGAAGCGGGACCGCCCGGTCGCCGCAGCCCCGGGCGAGCGCCACGGCCACGCCGCGGAGCCTTCCGCGGCACCGCTGCGGACCGCGCTCGGCGCCGGCGCCGCCGTCGTGCTGGCCGTCCTGCTCCTGGCGGCCCCCTGGCGGCGGCGGGCCGGGGCGCGCCCGGCCGACCACCCGATGCCGAGCCCGGAACCCACGGTCGACCGGACCCCGTCCGAACCGTAGGCGAACGGCGGCCGCCCGGCGGGTCACCGAGTCGATGACCAGGACGCCGCCGGGAAGACCTCGGCGCGGCCGTCCGACGGCCGGCGAGCCCGGCATCCGCACCGGGCCCGTCGGCCGTCCAGGTCAGACGCGCGGCGCGGCCACGGCGGCCTGGGCGTCGACGATGCCCCAGCCGTACAGCGGCGAGTAGACGCCGCGCAGACCGACGACGGGGGTGCGGGCGGTGGACATCAGCACCGCGTACACGTTGTCGAGGCTGCGTCCCTGGGCGACGAGCAGGGCGGCGACGCCCGACACGGCGGGGGTCGCCATCGACGTTCCGGCGTACGCGTCATAGTTTGCCTGCCCGCAGCCGGCGGAGCCGGTGCCCACGGGGACGCTGGACCACACGTCGTCGTCGCAGTTGACGAGGCCGGCGCCCCCGGGCGCGGCGACCGCCTTCAGGTCGGTCTTCACGCCCAGGTTGGAATACCAGGCCTTCACCTCGTTGCGGTCGGTGGCGGTGACGCAGAGCGCCCCCGCCTCCCAGGCCGGGGTGTCGCAGAGCGGGGCGGTCTCGTTGCCGGCGGCGGCGATGACGGCGACGCCCTTCGTCTGCGCGTAGGCGATCGCCGCGGTGACGTCGGCCTCCAGCCCGGTGAGGGTGAGGGCCTGCGAGCCCGGCTGCGCCCCGAGGCTGAGGTTGACCACCTTGGCGCCGTGGTCCGCCGCGTAGCGGATGCCGGCGGCGATGTCGGCGAAGCTGCCGCTGCCCGCCTCCAGCACCTTGATCGGCATGATCTTCGCGTCCGGGGCGACGCCCGCGACCCCGACGCCGTTGCCGGTGGCCGCCGCCGCGATGCCCGCGACGTGGGTGCCGTGCTCGTCGCCGGCGTCGGCGGTGCCGTCGGGGCCCCGCCAGTCGCCGTTGCCGCAGGAGGTCGGGCCGCAGTCGACGAAGGTGGCACCGGGCACGAGCTTGCCGCTCAGGTCCGGATGGCTGAGGTCGACGCCGGTGTCCACCACCGCGATCACCACACCGGCTCCGGTGCTGGTCGTCCAGGCCTGGTCGGCGTGGATCTGCCGCAGCCCCCACTGCTTGGCGGACAACGGGTCGTTGACGGCCGCCTGCGCGGGCGTGGCGGTGCCGGCCACGAGTGCCGTGGCCACGGCGGCGCCGGCGAGTAGTCGGTTGATCGACATGGGACCTCCTCAGATGCGGCAGGGTTCATCCGCATATCGGGGAGGACCGTCGATGTGCAACAGATCAGCGGCGGTGCAGTCGGGCGACGAGATCGGCCACCGCGCGCCGGTACTCCGCCTCGTTCGGGTCGAAGCCGTGGCCGCGAACCACCGGCGGCACGGTGTCCGCCGACGGGGTCAGCAGGCCGCACGGATCCCGCAGCCGCAGATCCACCCCGGCCGCCGGGTCGGCGCCCGTCGGACCGCCCATCGCCGCCGGGGCCGGTGCCGGTGCCGGTGCCGGGGAGAAGACCCAACCACCGACCGGGTCGGTGTCCCGCCACAGGTTCCGCCAGCGCCACCCCAGCCGGTCGCCGATGTCGCGCAGGGTCGCCGGACCCAGATACGCGGGGAAGACCATGCTGTAGAGGCGGCGCAACGGATTGGCACTGGTCAGCAGCGCGACCCGGTCGAGGCAGGCGGGCTCCAGTTGCAGCACCGCCGCGGCCACCAGCAGCGCGCCGTGGCTGTGCCCGGACAGCACCACGGCGCCGTGGTGACGGGTCAGGTACCGGACCCGGCGGGTCAGCTCCGGCACCACCCGTTCCGTGTAGCAGGGCGGAGCGAGCGGGTGGGTGGTGCGGGGCCAGAAGGTCGCCAGCTCCCACACCACCCCCACGATGCGGACCGCCTTCGACCGGTGCGACACGCCGGCGAACGCCATCGCGGCGGCGAAGAGCACCGTCAGGTTGGTGCCGAGATGGCTGAGGAACACCGCCGACCGGGCCAGCGACTCACCGCCGATGCGCAGGCCGAGGTCCCGCGGCCCGATGCTGGCGAGGGAGAGCCCGGCGGAGCCGAGGATCAGCACGAAGATCACGGCGTACGCGGCGGGCAGCGGCCAACTCCACTCGGTCAGCTTCGCCCGGGCGATGGCCTCGCGTACCGCGCGGACCCGGGGCTGCTGTTCCGCCGGAGCGTCGGGAAAGTCGCGGCGCAGGATCTCCATCGCCGCCCGGTGCCGTCGACCCAGCGTCAACCGGCCGCGCAGGACGGCGGCGAGACCGGTCGCCAGCAGCGCCACGAAGAAGCCCATCGCGGCCCATCGGTAGGCCACCGGCGGCAACAGCGGCGGCACGTTGCCGGGCAGCAGCCGGCGCGGGGTCGGATTGAGGTTCCGGTCGAGGTAGTACGAGGCCGCGTAGAGCACGGCGGACGAGTAGGCCACCCCGAGTCCGACGGCGAAGGCGGCGGCGACCGGGGCACCCAGCCCGTCCAGGTAGGCCGGGGTTCGCGTCCGGCCGCGCTGCCACAGGACCACCGCGGCGAGGAGCAGCATCAGGGCCGCCTGACTCACGTAGAGCGAGGCGACCAGCGAGTCGTAGCCGGGCAACTCGGTCGCCGGAGTCCACCGCGATCGGGGCAGGGCGGCGTACCCGACCGTCAGCGCGGTGAGCACCAGCATGACCCCGTGCACCGCCTGGACGGCCGCGCCGAGCAGGCGGTCCCGGGGGTGGCCGGGCCGGGCGGGGCGGCAGAGCAGCGCCGCCGCGGCCAGCAGGACGATGGCGGCCAGGCCGAGCAGGCCGTAGCCGGCGCTCCCATTGTCGTGCGGGGCGACCGCCCCCAGCAGGACGACATCGATGATGCCGAGCGCGACCGTCCCGTGCAACGCCCGCAGCCGGCGGAGAAGGGCCCGGTTGTCCCAGAAGTCGTGGTCGTCGAGGCGCAGCGCGCCACAGCCGCCCGGCACCTCGGTCGCCGCGGCGTCCTCGGGCAGCCGCCACGATCGCGCCCCGAGCCACCGGATGAGCGCCACGGCGGCGATCGGCACCAGGGCGGACAGCGCGATCCGCTGCCCGGGCTGCAGGCCGGCCAACCAGGAGATCGTCCGGCGCTCCGCGGCGCAGTGCTGGTAGCCGGCACACTGCCAGGCGACCAGGTCGACCGCCACGCCGACGACCGCCAGCACGTACATCGCGGTCAGCGTGGCGGCCAGCAGCCGGCAGATCGCCCGGGCGACCGCGACCGACCCGGCCGATGCCGGCGGCAGCATCCAGATGGCGATGTTGCTCAGCATGAACGGCAGCAGCAGCACCAGGGAGAGGATGCGGGTCGTCCGGCCGCCGGTCAGGTCGCCCCAGCCGTACGCCTCGATGAGCCCGCCCGGCCCTCTCGGCTCGCCGTGGCCCGCCGTCGGACGGTAGAAACCGGCGTTCCGGTCGCCGGCCACCCGGGTCACGATCGGCCGGTCGAGGATTCCCTCCGGGCTCGATCCGCCGACGCCCGGCACCCGCAACTCGGTCGTCTCCACCGGCACCCGCCGTCCCGTCGACTCGTGGCGGCGGCCGGATACCCGTTCCCTCCTGCCGCACGCCCGGCGGGGCCCGGCGTGCCCGCCGGTCGGCCAGGTCACCACCTCTCCGGCGTCCTAGGAGGCTGGGTTCCGCCGCCCGAAGGCGGATGGACGCGAACCAGGCTCGCGATCGTCCGGGCGCCACTAGCGTCGGAGCCGTGGGCGATCAGCACGGGGTGATCGAGGCGCTCAAGGCGGATCCGGCCATGTCGGGCCTGCGCCGCTCGCTGGAGACGTACTACGGCGACCCGGCCCGCGACGCCGCGATGGACGCCTTCTACGCCGACCTCGTCCACCCCGGCGACCTGGTCTTCGACGTCGGCGCGCACGTCGGGGACCGGCTCGGCAGCTTCCGCCGCCTCGGTGCCCGGGTGGTGGCCGTGGAGCCGCAGCCGCTGTGCGCCCGGGCCCTGCGCACGCTCTACGCCGAGGACCCGGAGGTGACCGTGGTCGAGGCGGCCTGCGGCCACCGCGCCGACCCCGTCCGGCTGCACCTCAACTCCGCCAACCCCACGATCGCCACGGTCTCCCCGGGGTTCATCGCGGCGGCGGCCGGGGCGGCCGGCTGGGCGCACGAGCGCTGGGACGCCCAGGTCGAGGTCGGCGGCACCACGATGGACGCGCTCATCGCCGCGCACGGGGTCCCCGACTTCGTGAAGATCGATGTGGAGGGCTTCGAGGACGCCGTGCTGGCCGGGCTGAGCCGCCCGCTGCCCGCGCTGTCGTTCGAGTTCACCACCATCGCCCGGGAGCTGGCCCTGCGCTGCCTGGACCGGCTCACCGGGCTCGGCTTCACCGGGTTCAACGTCGGGCTCGGCGACGAGATGGCGCTTGCCCTGCCGCGATGGCTGCCGGCGGCGCAGGTGGCCGCGTACCTGACCGCGCTGCCGCACGAGGCGAACTCGGGCGACGTGTACTGCACCTCCCGAGCGGTCCGCCGTCCCGCGGCGGCGCGCCGCGGTGGAGCGCCCCGAGCCGCCTGATCCGCGACGGCCGGCGGGCTGTCCGGCGCCCGTAACCGGCCCCCGCCGGTCACTTTTTTAAGGTTTTGAACTTAGCCATGTTTCGTTACCGGCCCGTTATTGACGTGGCCGCCGCCACTTCGGTTGACTGCGACGGAACCGCTTCCGCAACCGGTTCCGAAACATCCCCCTCACCCCTGCGACCCGGGAGCGTCACGTGCCGATCACCATCGCCGACGTCGCCACCCGGGCCGGGGTGAGCAAGACGACGGTCTCCCGGGTGCTCAACGGCAAGGGCGAGGTGCACGTGCGTACCGCCGACCGGGTCCGCGCGGTGATCAGCGACCTCGGATACGTGCCCAGCGCCCGCGCGGTCGGCCTGGCCCGCGGGCGCACCCGGGTGGTCGGCATGCTCGTCCCCGCCCTGACCTGGCCCTGGATGGGCGAGGTGCTGCAAGGCGCGGCCGACGTGGTCGAGGCCGAGGGGTACGGGATGCTGCTGTTCACCTGCACCCAGGGCGACGAGTCGATGCGACGGTTCGCCTCCCAGGTCTCCGCCAAGTCCTTCGACGGCCTGCTCGTGGTCGAGCCGGAGGGCACCCTCGACTACATCACCGAACTGCACGAGCAGGGCCTGCCGGTCATCCTCATCGACGACCGCGGGCACCAGCCCGGCTTCCCGTCGGTCCGGACCACGAACGAGTCCGGCGCCCGGGCCGCCGCGGCGCACCTGCTGGCGCTCGGGCGCAAGCGGCCGCTGGTGGTCACGGGCCTGAGCCGCTTCGGCTGCACCCGGGAGCGGCTCGCCGGCTTCGCGGGCGGCTACGCCGACGCCGGCGTGCCCATCGAGCCCGCCCTCGTCGTGGAGGGCGACTTCACCTTCGAGTGCGGGCGGGTCGCGGTGGAACGCCTGCTCGCCGACGGCGTGACGTTCGACGCCGTCTTCGCCCACAACGACCTCTCCGCCGCCGGCGCGCTCCAGGCGCTGCGCGACGCCGGCCGGCGCGTCCCGGACGACGTGGCGGTGGTCGGCTTCGACGACCTGCCCCTCGCCGGGCACACCCACCCGCCGCTGAGCTCGGTACGCCAGCCGTTGCGGGAGATGGGGGCGGCCGCCGCCCGCACCCTCATCGCCCACCTTGCCGGCACGCCGCTGCCCGACACCCCGACCGTCATCCCCACCAGCTTCACCGTCCGCGCCTCGACCCGCGCCACCTGACCCTCCACCGCCGTATCCACCACCCACACCGGCGGGCAGCGCGCCCGCCGGTGGTAACACCGCACACCCTCCATCCACCACATCCCGCTCGAGGAATGCGGGACCACTGAGGGAGACCTCCATGAGAAGAAGGCAACTCCTCGCCGTCGCGTTGGCCGGCGCGATGGCCACCGCCCTCGCGGCGTGTGGCGACAGCCCGAACGCCAACAAGAAGAACGGGCAGGCGGCCACCGTCCTGAACGTCGGCATGCCGAACGGTCCACAGGCCGAGAACAACAACCCGTTCCTCACCACGTCCGCCGCGGCCTCCCTGGGCTACCGCTGGCAGATCTTCGAGCCGCTGATGATGTGGAACCCGGTCAAGCCGGCCGACCCGTTCAAGCCGTGGCTGGCCACCAAGGCCGAGTGGTCGCCCGACTACACCTCCGTCAAGGTCACCATCCGTGACAACGCCACCTGGTCGGACGGCCAGAAGGTCACCGCCGAGGACGTCGCGTTCACCTACAACCTGGTCAAGAAGTACCCGGCGCTCAACGACCAGGGTGTGCCCTACACGGACGCGACCGCCAGCGGCAACGAGGTCACCATCAAGATGGCCAGCCCGCAGTTCGTCAACCAGCAGAAGGTGCTGTGGCGGGTGCCGATCGTGCCCAAGCACCTGTGGGAGAAGATCAGCGACCCGACGACCGACCCGGTGAAGCAGCCGGTGGGCAGCGGCCCGTACACGCTGAAGTCGTTCACCCCGGCCACGACGACCCTGACGGTGCGGGACAAGGGCTACTGGCAGGACCTGCCGAAGGTCAAGGAGTTGCGCTTCACGTCCTACACGGACAACAGCGCGCAGACCACCGCCCTGGCCAACGGCGAGTCGGAGTGGAGCTTCGTCTTCATCCCCAACTACCAGGCCGTCTTCGTCGCCAAGGACCAGGCCCACCACAAGGTGTGGGCACCCCCGGTGCTCGGCATCCACGGCCTCTACCTCAACACCACGAAGAAGCCGTTCGACGACCCGACGCTGCGCCGCGCGATGAACATGGTCATCGACCGCGAGGACATCTTCACCACGGCCGAGGCCGGCTACTTCCACCCGCTGGTGAAGAGCGTGACCGGTCTGCCCAGCCCGGCCGGTGACGCGTTCGTCGCCCCGGAGTTCAAGGGCCAGGAGCACAAGGTCGACGTCGAGGGCGCCAAGGCGCTGCTCACCGGCGCCGGCTACAAGCTCGACGGCAACACCCTCAAGGACAAGACCGGCAAGGCGGTCACGGTCAAGCTGACCGACCCGGCCGGCTGGTCGGACTACCAGACCAGCCTCGAGATCGTGAAGGACGGCCTGTCGAAGATCGGCATCGCCGCGACGGTCGACAAGGCCAACCAGGACGCCTGGTTCCGCAACGTCGAGCAGGGCAACTTCGAGGCGACCTTCCGCTGGACCGAGGGCGGCGCCACGCCGTACGACATCTACCGGACCGTGATGGACGGCCGGCAGCTGAAGCCGATCGGCACCGCCTCCCCCGCCGGCAACTTCGGCCGCTTCAACAACAAGGAGGCGACCGACGCCCTGGTCGCCTACGCGAACGCGACTGACGAGGCCGCCCGCACCACCGCGATGAACACCCTGCAGAAGGTCTTCGTCGACCAGATGCCGATGATCCCGGTAGGCGCGGACAACATCGGTGGCGCGTACAGCACGAAGAACTGGACCGGCTGGCCGGACGACTCGAACCCGTACGGCGCCCTGCAGCCCACCCAGCCCAACGCGCTGGACGTGGTCCTGCACCTCAAGCCCGCCGGTAGCTGACCCCCGGCCCCGCCTCCCCGGTCGGCCGCGGCCGACCGGGGAGGCGGAACCCACTTCATGACACGGCAACCCCAGACAGGAACTCGGCATGACGTTGAGCGAGAGCGCGGCGGCGCCGGGCGACGAGGTGGTGCTGGAGGCGGTCGGCCTGACCAAGCACTTCCCCGTCCGCAGACGGCTGCGTGACCTCTTCTCCCGGACGCCGGCAATCGTGCACGCCGTCGACGACGTATCGTTCGCGCTGCGTCGCGGCCAGGTGACCGCGCTGGTCGGGGAATCCGGCTCCGGCAAGTCCACGGTGGCCCGTCTGCTGGCCCAGATCTACCCCCGCACCGCCGGCGACATCCGCCTGCACGGCAGGTCGACCAGGGTGCACGGCGGCCGGGCGTTCCGCGCGTACGTGCGGCGGATCCAGCTGATCCTCCAGGACCCGTTCGCGTCCTTGAACCCGGTGCACACGGTGCGCTACCACCTCACCCGATCGCTGCGGATCCACGGGAACGCGGGGCGGACCGCCGAGGACCTGGACCGGGCCCTCGCCGATCTGCTCACCCGGGTCCGCCTCACCCCGCCCGAGCGCTTCCTCGACGTGTTCCCGCACGAGCTCTCCGGCGGCCAGCGGCAGCGCGTCGCCATCGCCCGGGCGCTCGGCGCCGACCCGGAGGTGCTCCTCGCCGACGAGCCGGTCTCCATGCTCGACGTCTCGATCCGCCTCGGCGTGCTCAACCTGCTCCAGGACCTCAAGGACCGGCTCAACCTCGCCATCCTCTACATCACCCACGACATCGCCTCGGCCCGCTACTTCGCCGACGAGACGATCGTCATGTACGCCGGCCGCATGGTCGAGGGCGGCGACAGCGAGATCGTCACCCAGCACCCGGCCCACCCGTACACCCGGCTGCTCATCGAGTCGGCACCGGACCCCGACCGCATCACCGGCGACGGTGGCGCCGGCGAGACCGCCGGGCAGGACCGTGGTCACGGCGAGCCGCCGAGCCTGATCAGCCCGCCCACGGGCTGCCGGTTCCACCCGCGGTGCCCGGACGCCATGCCGCGCTGCACCACGGACCTGCCGCCCCGGCTGACCATCGGTGACCGGCCCGGCCACTGGGCGGCGTGCTGGCTCTACGACCCGGCCACCGTCGCCGCCGACGCCCCCGGCTCCGCCGCTCCCGACGCCGACCCGACCGAACCGCCACCGCCGGCGCTGGTCGAGCCGGACGGCACCGCGACCCTGGGTGAGGCACGATGAGATTCCTCCTGCAGCGCACGGCCTTCTACCTGTTCACCGCGTGGGCCGCGATCACGCTCAACTTCTTCATCCCGCGGCTGGTCCCGGGCGACCCGGTCCAGTCCCTCATCTCGCGCAACCAGGGCCGGATCAGCGCCGACGCCATCCAGTCGCTGCGCGTGCTGTTCGGTCTGGACAAGAACGAGAACGTCTGGCAGCAGTACCTCGACTACTGGCGCCAGCTCCTCCACGGCGACCTCGGGCTGTCGTTCACCTTCTTCCCGACGCCGGTGTCGACGGTGATCGGCGACAGCCTGCCGTGGACGGTCGGCCTGGTCGGCATCACCACAATCATCAGCTTCTTCCTCGGCACCGCGCTCGGCGTCGGCGCCGGCTGGCGGCGCGGCTCGTGGATCGACGGGCTGCTGCCGGCCACGACGTTCCTGTCCTCGATCCCGTACTTCTGGCTGGGTCTCGTCGCGATCGCCGTGTTCACCGGGCCGGGAAGCTTCTTCCCGTCGTCCGGCGGCTACGAGCCGGGCCTGGTGCCCGCGCTCGACCAGTACTTCATCCCGAGCGCGATCCAGCACAGCGTCCTGCCCGCCGCCACCATCCTGGTCTCCTCGATGAGCGGCTGGATCCTCAGCATGCGCAACATGATGGTCACCGTCTCCTCGGAGGACTACATCACGGTCGCCCACGCGAAGGGCCTGCCGGAGCGCCGGGTGGCCCTGAGCTACGCCGCCCGCAACGCGCTGCTGCCCAACGTCTCGGGTTTCGCCCTGTCGCTCGGGTTCATCGTCGGCGGCACGCTGCTCGTGGAGATCGTCTTCTCCTACCCGGGCCTCGGATACCAGCTCTTCCAGGCGGTCGGCTACAAGGACTACCCGCTGATGCAGGGGATCTTCCTGATCATCACGATCTCCGTGCTGGTGGCGAACCTGCTGGCCGACGTCGCGTACCTGCTCCTCGACCCGCGGACCCGAAAGAGCTGAGCGATGACAATCTCACCGTCGAGCATCGAGCAGGTCATCCCCGGCCAGGGGGCGATGGCCCAGCCGTCGGCCGCGCCGGGCCGGGCGAAGCGGCGCCGGTTCCGGTTCGTGGCCAACGCCAAGGCCGCGACCGGCCTGGTCATCCTGGCCGTCTACGTCCTCTTCGCGGTCATCGGGCCGTGGGTCGCCCCGTACGATCCGGACGCCCGCAGCGGCGACGTCCTCCAGGCGCCCTCGGCGCAGCACTGGTTCGGCACCACCCACCTCGGTCAGGACATCTTCAGCCAGATCCTGGTCGGCGCCCGCAGCGTCATGGTCGTGGGCCTGACCGCCGGGGTGCTGGCGACGATCCTGTCCATCCTCATCGGCGTGACGGCCGGCTACCTCGGTGGGGCGGCCGACGAAGGGCTGTCGGCCCTGTCCAACGTGTTCCTGGTCATCCCCGCGCTGCCGCTGATCATCATCGTGACGTCGATCGTCGAGCAGGCCAGCGACACGCTGGTCGCGCTCATCATCGGGCTCACGTCCTGGGCGTGGGGCGCACGCGTGCTGCGCGCGCAGACGCTGTCGCTGCGCCGCCGCGACTACGTCGAGGCGGCCCGGGCCACCGGCGAGCGGACCGGGCGCATCATCCTGTTCGAGATCCTGCCCAACCTCACGGCGATCATCGCGTCCGGCTTCGTCGGCACCGTCATCTTCGCCGTCATGTCGGAGATCACCCTGGCCTTCATCGGCATCTCGTCGATCTCGTCGTGGAACTGGGGCACCATCCTGTTCTGGGCGCAGGGCCAGCAGGCCCTCGCGCAGGGTGCCTGGTGGTGGTTCGTCCCCGCCGGGCTGGCCATCGCCCTGCTGGGCACCGCCCTCGCGCTGATCAACTTCGGCATCGACGAGTTCGTCAGCCCCCGGCTGCGCAGCGGTGGCCGGGCCCGGATCCGCACCGCAGACGGGCGCAGCGTGCGGATGCGGGTGGGCTTCACCCCCGTTCTGGCGCCGTCCGCGGCCGTGCCGGCACCGCGGCACGCCGCGAGTCGAGAGGAAGTCACGCGATGAGCGACCCGGTCCTGGAGATCCGCGGACTGCGGGTCGACTACGGCCTCGGCGACCAGGCGGTGCACGCCGTGCGCGACGTCGACCTGACCCTGCACCGCGGCGAGGTGCTCGGGCTGGCCGGCGAGAGCGGCAGCGGCAAGTCCACCCTGGCGTACGGGCTGACCCGGCTGCTGCCGCCGCCCGGCGTGGTCAGCGGCGGTCAGGTGATCTACCACCCGGCCGACGGCCCGTCGGTCGACGTGCTGGCCCTGACGCCCGCGAAGCTGCGGCAGTTCCGCTGGGCGGAGACCTCGATCGTGTTCCAGGGCGCGATGAACTCGCTCAACCCGGTGCACCGCGTCTCCACCCAGCTGCTCGACGTGATCAAGGCGCACGAGCCGAAGAGCACACCGGCCGGCCGGCTGGCCCGGGCGAAGGAGCTGCTGCGCCTGGTCGGCATCTCCGCCGACCGGCTGGACAGCTACCCGCACCAGCTCTCCGGCGGCATGCGGCAGCGCGTGATGATCGCGATGGCGCTGGCGCTGGAGCCGCAGGTGGTCATCATGGACGAGCCGACCACCGCGCTGGACGTGGTGATGCAGCGGCAGATCCTCGGGCAGCTCGCCGAGCTGCGGCAGCGCCTCGGCTTCGCGGTGCTGTTCATCACCCACGACCTGTCGCTGCTGGTCGAGTTCTCCGACCGGATCGCCATCATGTACGGCGGGCGGATCGTCGAGGAGGCGCCGGCCGCGCAGCTGTACCGGCGGGCCCTGCACCCGTACACCGAGGGGTTGCTGCACTCCTTCCCGGCGCTGCGCGGGCCGCGCCGCGAGCTGACCGGCATCCCGGGCTCCCCGCCGGACCTGCGGGCCATGCCGGAGGGCTGCGCGTTCCACCCGCGCTGTCCGAAGGCGTTCGACCCGTGCGACAAGGAGGTGCCGGCACTGGGCGCCGCCGACCCGGACCGGGACGTCGCCTGCTGGCTGCACCCGGTCGCCGCCCCGGTCCCCCGCTGAGCCTCACCCTCCGTCCGATCGAACGACCCGCTACCGCGAGGAGAACCATGGACACCGACCTCACCCGCCCGACCACCGACGGCTCCAGGTCGCCGCGCGGCGTCAGACGCGCCGAGCTGGAGTCGTCGCACGGGCAGGCCGACCCGATCGACACGCTCCCGCCGGCCTTCCGGTGGGGGGTGGCGACCTCGTCGTACCAGATCGAGGGCGCGGTGGCCGAGGACGGCCGGACGCCGTCGATCTGGGACACCTTCTGCCGCGTGCCGGGCGCCGTTGCCAACGGCGACCACGGCGACGTGGCCTGCGACCATTACCACCGGATGCCGCAGGACGTCGCGCTCATCGCGGACCTGGGCCTGGACACCTACCGGTTCTCCGTGGCGTGGCCGCGGGTGCAGCCGGGCGGGCGCGGGCCGGCGAACCCGGCCGGGCTGGCCTTCTACGACCGCCTGGTGGACGAGCTGCTGGGCCGCGGGATCGACCCGTGGGTGACGCTCTACCACTGGGACCTGCCGCAGGAGCTGGAGGACGCCGGCGGCTGGCCGAACCGGGACACCGCCTACCGGTTCGCCGACTACGCCGAGCTGGTCTTCGCGGCCCTCGGCGACCGGGTGAAGACCTGGACCACGCTGAACGAGCCGTGGTGCTCGGCGATGCTCGGATACGCGTACGGCAACCACGCCCCGGGACGGCGGAACCTCGCTGACGGGATCGCCGCCGCGCACCACCTGCTGCTCGGCCACGGGCTGGCGGTGCAGCGGCTGCGCGCCGCGGCGGCCACCCCGATCGAGCTGGGCCTCACCGTCAACCTGTCCACCGCCGACCCGGCCAGCGACAGCGCGGCCGACCGGGACGCCGCCCGGGCCGCCGACGGGCTGGGCAACCGGCTCTACCTGGACCCGGTGTTCCGGGGCGCCTACCCGGAGGACGTGGTGGCCGACCTGGCCGCCGAGGGGGTGCGCATCCCGGTGGAGGAGGGCGACCTGGAGGTCATCTCGTCCCCGATCGACGTGCTCGGGGTGAACTTCTACTTCGGGCAGGTCCATTCCGGCACGGACGAGCAGGGCCGGGAGCGGGACGACGACGACCGGCCGGTGCGCCGGGTCATCCGCCGCGACCTGCCGCGCACCGCGATGGACTGGGAGATCGTCCCGGACTCCTTCACCGAGCTGCTGGTCCGGCTGCACCGGGACTACCCGGGCGTGCCGCTGGTGATCACCGAGAACGGGGCGGCGTTCGACGACAAGCCGGACGCCGACGGGTTCGTGGCCGACGACGACCGGGTGGCGTACCTGACCGAGCACCTGCGGGCGGTGGCCCGGGCCCGGCAGGCCGGCGCGGACGTGCGCGGCTACTTCGCCTGGTCGCTGCTGGACAACTTCGAGTGGGCGTACGGCTACGACAAGCGGTTCGGCATCGTGCGGGTGGACTACGACACCCAGCGGCGCACGCCGAAGCGCAGCGCGCACTGGTACCGCGACACCATCCGGCGGGTGCGCGGGGAGCGCTGACCGGACCGCTCGGGGCAACCGCGCCGGAACGTTCCGGGCGGTTGCCCCGACCTGTCCATATACGCAGGTGACGAGGGATTTTCGCCACTTGACACAAGCATGCTTCCATGCCTTGACGGAAGAGGGTGTGAGGCGTTCTCTCCTTCGCGGATGTCGAGATAGCTCCGAAGGGAGGCATCCGTGTCCTCCACCCGATCCCCCACCACCGCCCGCCGCGCCGGCCGCGCGGCACTGGCGCTCTGCCTGTCGGCCGGCGCCCTCGCCCTGTCCCCACCGTCGGCCGCGCATGCTGCCGGCGAGACCGTCAACGTCTGGTTCACCACCACCTCCGACAGCGGCGGGCGGACGGTCACCCGCGGCCTGCAACCGCAGAACCCGCTCAGCTTCGCCGCCAGCAGCCCCGCCGCCACGTACACCATCACCGTCGACGAGAACGCCAGCTACCAGCCATTCGAGGGTGGCGGCGCGTCGATCACCGACACCACCGCGTACCTGCTGCGCGGCGGGCCGGTCACCGCCGCCGCCCGGGACGACGTGATGCGCAAGCTGTTCAGCCCCACCGACGGCATCGGCCTGTCGTTCGTGCGCAACCCGGTCGGCGCCTCCGACCTGTCCCGCCCCGGCATGATCTCCCTCGACGACACCTGCTGCGATCTGAGCGACTTCGGCATCAACGGCTACAACACCGACGTGGAGCTGCTCACCGCACAGGCCAAGCAGCTCAACCCGGCGCTGCGAGTGAAGGTGGTGCCGTGGAGCGCGCCCGGCTGGATGAAGACCAACGGCCGGATGGACCAGATGGGCTCGCTCAGGTCGCAGTACTACGCCACCTACGCCCAGTACCTCGTCAAGACCATTCAGGCGTACGAGGCCCGCGGCGTGCCGGTCGACTACGTCTCGGTGCAGAACGAACCGAACTGCTGCCAGGCGAGCAACCCCACCGCGATGAACTACCCGGGCATGGCCTGGACCTCCGCCAACCTGGTGAACCTGACCAGGAACTTCGTCTACCCGGCGTTCCGCACCGCCGGCATCCCCAGCAAGGTGATGGTGCACGACTTCAACTACGGCGACTACGGCAACTTCGGCGCCGTGCTGCTCGCCGACAGCGGCGTCCGCACCGACCCGCTCTTCGGCGGCATCGCCTGGCACGGCTACTTCGGCAGCCCCACCGTGGGCACCCAGGTCCACAACCAATACCCGACCGTGCCGCAGTTCAGCACCGAGCACTCCGGCGGCACCTGGATCGCCAACCAGCACAACGAGGACATGGCCGACATAGTGAACTACGCCCGCAACTGGAGCCGGAGCCTGGTCAGGTGGAGCCTCGCGCTCAACCAGAACCACGGCCCGCACAACGGCGGCTGCGGCACCTGCACCGGGCTCATCACCGTCCATGAGGGAGACTCGCGCAGCGGCCAGGTCGACTACACGATCGAGTACTACACCACCGGGCACCTGACGAAGTTCGTCCAGCCCGGTGCGTTCCGGATCGACTCCACCGCCAACAGCACCGTGCAGAACGTCGCGTACCGCAACCCGGACGGTTCGAAGGCGCTCATCGCGCACAACGGCGGCACGTCGTCGCGGTCGGTGAAGGTGGTGTGGGGCGGGCAGTCGTTCACCTACACCCTGCCGGCCCGAACGACCGCGACCTTCACCTGGTCCGGCTCCCAGTCGGGTGGCGGCGCGCCGAGCGGGTGGATCACCGGCATCGGCGGCAAGTGCCTCGACGTCACGAACAGCGCCACCTCCGACGGCACGCCGATCCAGATCTGGACCTGTCACGGCGGCTCGAACCAGCAGTGGACCCGGGCTACCGACGGGACGCTCCGGTCGCTGGGCAAGTGCCTCGACGTCTCCGGCGGTGGGACCGCCAACGGCACGAGGGTGCAGCTATGGACGTGCAACGGCACCGGCGCACAGCAGTGGGTGTGGACGGCCGCACGGGACCTGGTGAACCCGCAGGCGAACAAGTGCCTGGACGCCACCGGCAACACCTCCGCCGACGGCACGAAGGTGCAGCTCTGGAGCTGCACGGGCGGCGCCAACCAGAAGTGGACGCTCCCGTCCTGAGCCGGGGCCGGGCCGGCGGCGCTCCCGCCGCCGGCCCGGTGGCTCAGCGGGCGCGCGAGCGGGGCCGGGCCGGACGCGCGGGCGCCGGCACCAGCCGGGCGGCGGGTTCGCGCGGGACGCCGCCGTCGCGCAGCAGCCGGGCCATCGGCAGGGTGGCCGCGCCCATCGCGACCGCGTCCGGTCCGAGCCGGCACAGCTCGATCGAGGTCTGGGCGTACGGCTGGCGCAGCGCGTGCCGCGCCGTCGCCTCCCGGATCTGCGGCAGGTAGCGCTCGCCCAGGGCCAGCCCGGCCCAGCCGCCCAGCACCACCCGCTCCGGGTTGAAGAGGTTCACCAGGTTCGCCACCCCGGCGCCGAGGTAGCCGACGGTCTCGTCGAGCACCTTCGCGGCCGTCCGGCCGGAGGAGCGGAGCAGTTCGCCGAAGGCGCTCTCCTCGTCGCCACCGGGCGCGGGCCGGCCCCGGTTGGCCAGGCGGAACCGGTCGAGCACCCCCTCCGCCCCGACGTACGCCTCCAGGCAGCCGAGGTTGCCGCAGCGGCAGCGGCGGCCGCCGTACACGATGGTGGTGTGCCCCCACTCGCCGGCGCTGCTGTGCGCGCCGCGGTAGCCGACGCCGTCGGCGACCACGCAGGCGCCGACACCGGAGCCGACCAGGGCGACGACGGCGTGCCGGACGCCGCGGCCGGCGCCGAACCACATCTCGGCCTGGCCGAGGGTCTTCGCGCCGTTGTCGATGTGCACCGGGATGTCGGTGCCGGCGCGCAGCATCGCGCCGAGCGGCACCCCGTCCCAACCGAGGGTCTGCGCGTGCACCACCGCGTCGGCGGTGCGCTCGACGGTCCCGGCGACCGCGACGCCGAAGCCGAGCACCGCGGCGGGGTCGACGCCGGCCTGGTCGAGCACCGCGTCGAGGCCGTCCAGCAGGTGGCGGGCCACGTCCTGCGGGTCGGGCTCGGCGCCGGCGATCGGGTACTCGGCCTTGGCCAGGGCGGTCATCGCCAGGTCGAAGAGTTCGACCTGGACCCGGGTCTCGCCGACGTCGGCGCCGACCAGGTAGCCGTAGCCGGGGGCGACGCGCAGCAGCACCCGCGGGCGGCCGCCGTCGGACTCGACCGAGCCGGCCTCCTCGACCAGGCCCTCGGCGATCATCTCGCCGACCAGGTTGCTCACGCTGGCCAGGCTCAGCGCGGTGGTCTGCCCCAGCTCGTGACGGCTGAGCGGGCCGTCCAGCCAGATCCGGGTGAGCAGCACCGATCGGTTGGCCCGGCGCATGTCCCGCACGGTGGTGCGTCTGGCGTCCACGTCCGCCCGCCTTTCCCTGTCACCACCCGCGGCGACTCACCCGGGATGCGTCACCCCAGATTAATGCGGTGAACGAAGCAGCGAAAAATGACCGGAACGAACCGGACGGCCGGGGACGACCCGTACCTCCACTGGCTGATGGTGGTCGGCGTGGTGGGGGTCGCCGCGGGCTTCAGCCGGGTCATCGAGCATTCCCCCTCTCCCACGTGGTCGGGGTCCTCGCCGCCGCCCTCGTGCCGGCGGCACCGCACCTGCCGAACCTGGTCCTGAGCCTGGCCGCCCCCTCGTCCTGCTGGGCGTCGAGGCCGCCGAGTTCGTGCGGCGGCAGCGTGCGGGCGCCGTGCCGGTCACCCCCGGGACGCGCGCGCCGGCCGGCTCGAGGGGACGTATTTACATTTAACAAAGTTTACTGATAACCTCCGCCGCATCGATGAGGAGGCATGTCATGCGACTTCGACGCGGGCTGATCGCCCTGCTCGGCGGCGCCGCGCTGCTCGCCGCCGCCACCGCCCTGCCGGCCGCCACCGGGCTCGCCGCCGCCGGCGCCCAGACCGCGCTGGTGTCCTGCGCCGGGGCGCCGGCCTGGGCCGAGGGGGTCACCTGGGCCGCGGGCAGCCGGGCCACCTACTCCGGTCGCCTCTACCAGGCACTGGTCACGCACACCCCGCCGGCGGGCGCCGGTTGGACCCCGCCCGCCACCCCGGCCCTCTGGAGCGACCTCGGCGCCTGCGACGGCGGCGCCCCGTCCCCCACACCCACCACGAAACCCCCGTCCCCGACGCCCACCGCCACGCCCTCCCCCACCGCGACGCCGTCGCCCACCCCGACCACCACCCCGCCCCCGGGCGGGACCACCTGCGCGCTGAAGTCGCGACCGGCCGGCAAGGTGCTGCAGGGCTACTGGGAGAACCGGGACGGCGCGGCCAACGGCGTGCACCCGGGGCTCGGCTGGATCCCGATCACCGACCCGCGCATCCCGGGCCACGGCTACAACGTGGTCACCGCCGCCTTCCCGGTGATCCGCGCCGACGGCACCGTGCTCTGGGAGGACGGCATGGACAGCGGGGTCAAGGTGCCCACCCCGGCGGAGATGTGCCAGGCCAAGGCCGCCGGCCTGACCATCCTGCTCTCCATCGGCGGCGCCGCCGCCGGCATCGACCTCAGCTCCGCCGCGGTCGCCGACCGGTTCGTCGCCACCGTGGTGCCGATCCTCAAGCGCTACAACTTCGACGGCATCGACATCGACATCGAGACCGGGCTGACCGGCAGCGGGAACATCAACCAGCTGTCCACCTCGCAGGCCAACCTGGTCCGCATCATCGACGGGGTGCTGGCCCAGATGCCCGCCGGCTTCGGGCTGACCATGGCGCCGGAGACCGCGTACGTCACCGGCGGCAGCGTCACCTACGGGTCGATCTGGGGCGCGTACCTGCCGATCGTGAAGCGATACGCCGACAACGGCCGGCTCTGGTGGCTGAACATGCAGTACTACAACGGCAGCATGTACGGCTGCGCCGGCGACTCGTACCCCGCCGGCACCGTGTCGGGCTTCGTCACCCAGACCGACTGCCTGAACACCGGCCTGGTCGTGCAGGGCACCACCATCCGCGTCCCGTACGACCAGCAGGTCCCCGGCCTGCCCGCGCAGTCCGGCGCCGGCGGCGGATACCTGAGCCCGTCCCAGGTGGGACAGGCGTGGAACACCTCCCAGGGCCGCCTGAAGGGGCTGATGACCTGGTCGATCAACTGGGACGGCTCGAAGGGCTGGACCTTCGGCGACAACGTCAAGGCCCTCCAGGGCCGGTGACGCTCGCGGCCGACCCGGTGGTGCCGGGCCGTCACCGCAACGGCCCGGCACCGCGCCGGTCAGCCCTGCCGCTGCTGGCAGGGCACGCAGTAGCGGGCGTGCGGCAGCACCTCGAGGCGCTCGGACGGAATGCCCGTCCCGCACCGCGCGCAGGTGCCGTAGCCGCCGTCGGCCATCCGCCCCAGCGCGTCGGCGATCTGCGCCAGGCTCTGCCGGGTGGCGGCGATCAGCGCGGCGCGGGTGTGCGCCTCGCCGGGATCGCCGGTGTCCGCGGTCAGCTCGGTCAAGCGCGCGGTCTGCGCCTCGAACTCGGTGGTCAGCGTCGTCCGCAGCCGGGTGAGCCACTGCTGGTCGTGGGCGCCGTGGAGTTCCGTGCTCATGGAAAGTCCCTCCGGATAAAGAAAAAGGGCTGAAGCCCGATGGCTTCGCCCTGGTGGCCGTACGCGGGAGGTGCGATTCTCCGGAGGACCACGGTCGGCGGGGACCGGGTTCGGCAACCCGGGCACGACCGCGGTCCGGGGGTGACGGGCAGCCGAGATCGCCGCCGCGAGGACGGCGGTGCGGATCGGCTGCCGGAACATGCGGCCCACCATAGCCGGGGCCGTCGGCGGAACCAACGGGTTTCCGGGTACCCGCCCGGCAGGCCCGACGGGGCCACGTCGGAACGATCAAGCCGGTATGGTTCACCGGCATCCGGGACGCTCGTCCACCCCGCCCCCGTCAGGTGATCCGTCCATGCAGCCCTCCCCCACGGCCCCGGCCCCACCACGCCGGGCAGGGTCCCGCGCCGTCACCGCCGGGCTGGCCCTCCTGTTCGGCGCCGTCGCCGCCGTCGCCGGCGCCGCCGTGGCACGACATGCCACCGTCGCGGTGGCCGGGCAGCCGGCCACCACGACGTTCGTGGTGTCCGGCGCGGTGCTGCTCGACGCCCAGGCGACGTTCCGCACGGACGGGCGCGGCGGCTGCGCCGGCACCGACGACCTCGTCGACATCCGGGACGGCACCCCGGTCGTGATCGCCGCCGGTGCGGGGCAACTGCCCGTCGGCCAGCTGACCGACGGGCGGGTGCTCACCGACGGCACCTGCCGGTTCTGGTTCGCCGTCCGGGGCGTGCCGGCCGGGCACGCCCCGTACCGGATCCTGGTCGGCAGCCGGGGCGGCGACACCGCATACACGGAGGCGGACCTCACGGGTGCGCTGGTGACCCTGCACCTCGGCGGCTGACGCCGCCCGCCCTAGTGTGCCGTGCTGGTCGGTCCGGAGTCGGCCACCCAGGTCGGGTGGGCCTGGACGAACGCCGCGACCGTGTCGTTCCGGACCGCGTGCAGCAGGCTCATGCTGGTCGGGCTGAGGATCTCGGCGCTGCCCACCCCGGGGACCGTCCGGCTGTTGAAGGTGCCGGCGTTGGTCTTGATCGTGGTGATCGCGTCGGGGTGGACGCCGCGCATGGCGAAGGCCCAGTCCTCCAGCGGGATGCCGCCGTCGTCCACGGTCATGGTCTTGCCGACGGCCGTGAGAAGCCCGGGCAGCTTCGTCGGCGAGTCCAGGCCCTCGGTGACCACCTGGTGCAGCACCGCCTTGAGGAACTGCTGCTGGTGGCGCTGCCGGCCGTAGTCGAAGTCGTGGTTGGCCAGCAGGTCGCGCTGCCGGACGAAGTCCAGCGCCTCCGCCGGGTTCAGGCAGTGGTTGCCCTTGGTGTAGATGTTCGGGGTGACCCCGGGGATGCGGTGGTTCACCGTGCCGTCGGGATTGATCTTGTACGGCGCGGCCGGCTGGCCGGTCTTGTCGTCGTGCCCCACGTGGATCGAGGTGGTGGTCTCGTCGACGTACATGCAGACCTTGCCGAGGACCTGGACGATCTGCTTGAAGCCCTGGAAGTCGATGATCGCCCCGGCGTCCGGGGTGATCCCGGTCAGGTCGCGGACGGTCAGCGCGAGCAGCTCGAAGCCGTGCGACAGCGCCGCCGGGCCGGTCAGGCCCCGGCTGCCGAAGGCGAAGGCGGCATTGATCTTGTTCTGCCCGCCGCGGTAGGGGGTCGCGCCGTTGTCGTAGGCCGGGATGGTGACCAGCGAGTCGCGCGGCAGCGAGACCAGGTAGGCCTGGCTGTGGTCGGCCGGAATGTGCACCAGGATGATCGAGTCGGAGCGGATGAGCTGGCTGGCGTCCTGGTGCGGGCGGGTGTCGACGCCGACCAGCAGGATGTTCTTCGCCCCGGTGATCGTCCGGTGCTGCCGCGGCGCCGCGGCGGCGCCGAGCAGGTTCTGCTGGGTGACCTTGCTGGTCGCGGTGTGCAGGAGATACTCGCTGCCGCCGAGCGCCACGCCGCTGAGCACCATCAGCGTCGCGCCGAGGGCCAGGCACCACCGGGCCCACCGGGGCGCGCGCCGGCGCGACGGGCGCGACGGCGGGACCGGGTCCACCGGTCGGTGGTCGGAACGCACGGTGACGTGCGACACGGGTGCCTCCTCGGGCTGGGGGCCAGGCCGGACCAAATGTAGGTGGCGGGTGTGCGGAGCGTCAGCCCGCGCGGCTGTGAATCGGCTGGGAGCCCGCCCGGCGGCGATGACCAGGACAATCACCGGATGGCCCAGCAGATGCGCCACGACCAGTGGCGGACGTTCCTCACCCACGGCAGGCGCACCGGCAAGCTCGCCACCGTACGCGCCGACGGCTCACCGCACGTCGCCCCCGTCTGGTTCGTCCTGGACGGCGACGATCTCGTCTTCACCACCGGCGCGACCAGCGTGAAGGGGCGCAACCTGCGCCGCGACCCGCGGGCGGCCCTGACCGTCGACGAGGAGCGGCCGCCGTACGCCTTCGTGCTGGTACGCGGGCCGGTCGGCATCAGCGAGGACCTCGCCGAGATGCGCGACCGGTCCACCCGGATCGCCGCCCGGTACCTGGGCGAGGAGCTGGCGGAGCGCTACGGCCGGCGCAACGCGGTCCCCGGCGAGCTGCTGGTGCGGCTCCGGGCGGAGCAGGTGGCGGCCGTCAGCGGCGTCGCGGACTGACCGGCTCGGGCCGGAGCGCCGCGAGCGGGCCGGGCAGCCGCCGGCCCGCTCTGCCGGTCCGACCGGCCGTCAGGCGTCGAGGCGCTCGATGATGGTGGCGTTGGCGGTGCCGCCGGCCTCGCACATGGTCTGCAGGCCGTACCGGCCGCCGGTGCGTTCGAGCACGTGCAGCAGCGTGGTGGCGAGGCGGGCGCCGCTGGCCCCGAGCGGGTGGCCGATGGCGATCGCGCCGCCGTCGACGTTCACCTTCGCCGGGTCGGCGCCGGTCTCCGCCACCCAGGCCAGTACCACCGAGGAGAACGCCTCGTTGACCTCGAACGCGTCGATGTCGGCGATGGTGAGTCCGGCCCGGGCCAGCACCCGGGCGGTGGCCGGGATGATGCCGGTGAGCATGAGGATCGGGTCGTCGCCGACGACCGTGGCGGTGTGGATCCGGGCGCGGGGACGCCAGCCGCGTCGCCGGGCGGTCTCGCTGGTGGTGAGCAGCAGCGCCGCCGACCCGTCGTTGAGCGGGCTGGAGTTGCCGGCGGTGACCTTCCAGTCGATCTCGCCGAAGCGCGCGGTCCAGTGCGCGGCGGCGAAGGCCGGCGGCAACTCGGCGAGGCGCGCCACCGTGGTCCCGGGCCGGATGGTCTCGTCCCGGGCAAGCTCGACGCCGGGCAGCGGGGCCACCTGGCTGTCGAACCGTCCCTGCCGCCAGGCCTCGGCGGCCCGCTGGTGGCTGGCGGCGGCGTACTCGTCGAGTTGCGCACGGGACAGGCCCCACTTGCGGGCGATCAGCTCCGCGCTGACGCCCTGCGGGATGAGGCCGCCGGGGTAGCGCGCGGCCACCGCCGGCCCGGCGACGTCCGCCCGGACGCCGTCGACCACGGCGGAGCTGCCGATCGGCACCCGGCTCATCGACTCCACCCCGGAGGCGACCACGACGTCGTACGCCCCGGCGACCAGGCCCTGGGCGGCGAAACTCAGCGCCTGCTGGCTGCTGCCGCACTGCCGGTCCACGGTCACCCCGGGCACGGACTCGGGGAACCCGGCCGCGAGGGCGGCCAGTCGGGTGGTGTTGGTGCTCTGCTCGCCGACCTGGCCGACGGCGCCGCCGATGACGTCGTCGATCTCGACCGGGTCGAGGCCGGGGACCCGGGCGACGAGGCTGCGCAGCGCGTGCGCGTGCAGCTCGACGGGGTGGACGTCGGGGTACGCGCCCCGCTTCGCCTTGCCGATCGGGGTTCGTACCGCCTCGACGATGACCGCGTCCCGCATCACTGCCTCCTGCCCGCTCAGCCGGACCGATCGGTCCGGGACCAATTGGTCCGATCCTGCGCCGCCGCCGTTGCGCCGGTCAATCGCTGACGGACCGATCGGTCCGTTATCCTCGCCACAGCGACCGGAAGGGAGGAGGCCCATGGCGCGCACCGCCGCCCCGGGCAGCCGGGAACGGATCCTGCGCACGGCCGGCGACCTGTTCTACCGGCACGGCGTCCGGGCCGTCGGAATGAACCAGGTGATCGACGCGGCCGGCTGCGGCAAGAACCTGCTCTACACCCACTTCCCCAGCAAGAACGACCTGGTGGCCGCGTACCTGCGGGCCTGCCGCGCGGTGCGGGACCGGGACGCGGCGGCCGCCACGGCGGAGCTGGCACACGACCCGGCCGCGCGGCTGCGCGCGATCGTCGCGGAGATCGCGGCGAGCACCACCCGGCCGGACTTCCGCGGCTGCGCGTTCCGGATGTACCTGACGGAGTTCCCGGAGGACGAGGGCGAGCCCGCCCGGGTGGCCCGGGACTACCTGCGCGACACCCGGGCCGAGATCGACGACCTCGTCGCCCGGCTGGACGTGGCGGACCCCGGCCAGCTCGCCGACCGGATCTGGCTGATCGTGGAGGGGCTCTACGCGAGCGCCGCCCGGCCCCACTCGGCCGCCGCGTCCGCCGCCGCGACCCGGCTCGTCGACGACCTGCTCGCCGCCGCCGCGCCCCGCTGAGCCGTCACCCGGCCAACCAGGCGCGGAGCTCGTCGCCGTGCTCGTCCAGACCGGGCGGGGGCAGGTCGTAGCGCGGCGGGGTCGCCGAGAAGCCAACCGGGTGGCGCACCCCGGGCACGCCGTCGACGTCGACCACCGGATCGAGCCCCAACTCCCGGGCCAGCGCGACGCCCCGGTCCAGCGCGTTGATCGGCGTGCACGGCACGCCGGCCGCCCGCAGGTCGCCGAACCAGGCCTCGCTGCTGCGCTGGACCAGCCGGGCGACCAGGAGCGGGCGCAGCACGTCCCGGTTGGCCGTGCGGTCCTGGTTGCGCCGGAAACGGGGGTCGTCGGCCAGCTCCGGCACGCCGAGGACCCGGCAGAGGGTACGGAACTGGGCGTCGTTGCCGGCGATCACGACCAGCTCGCCGTCCGCCGTCGGCAGCGGCTCGTACGGGAAGATGCTCGGGTGGGCGTTGCCCATGCGGACCGGCACCACACCCGCGGCGACGTGCGCGCTGGCGTGGTTGACCAGGCCGGACAGCGCCGAGGAGAGCAGGTCCACCGTGACGTGCTGGCCGACGCCCGAGCGCTCGCGGTGGCGCAGCGCGGCGAGGATCCCGACCGCCGCGTGCAGCCCGGCGATCACGTCGAACACCGCGACCCCGGCCTTGTACGGCGGGCCGTCCGCCGCGCCGGTGAGGCTCATCAGCCCGGACGCCGCCTGGACCATCAGGTCGTACCCGGGCAGGTCGGCGCCGGCCGCCGCACCGAAACCGCTGATCGAGGCGTAGACGATCCGGTCGTTGGCGGCGGCCACGGTGTCGTAGTCGAGGCCGAACCGGCGCAGCGCGCCGGGCCGGAAGTTCTGGATCATGACATCGGCGCGCTGCGCCAGCCGCCGGGCGAGCAGCAGGTCACCGGCGTCGGTGAGATCGAGCACCACCGAGCGCTTGTTGCGGTTGACCCCGAGGTAGTAGGTGGCGACGCCGTCGTGGACCGGCGGCGCCCAGGTGCGGGTGTCGTCGCCGCCGGGGCCCTCCACCTTGACCACGTCGGGGCCGAGGTCGGCCAGGAGCATGGTCGCGTACGGCCCGGCGAGGATCCGGGAGAAGTCCGCGACGAGCAACCCGCTCAACGGCCCGGCCGAGCCCTCCATCGTCGCCGCCCTCCCCGCCGCCCCGCCCGCCGAGATCACCATGGCACACCGCCGAACCGGGTGGAAGGGCCGCCGCCGGCGCGCGCCTGGTCCGCCGCGACCGCCTGACGGACGATCCCGCCGGTGACCCGCGGCGGGAAAGCAGGGGCTGCCGGGAACCGGACGGACGGTGCCGACGACTATCCGTACATGGCGTGTGAGCAGTGGCGGGAAATCCTGTCGGCGCAGTTGGACGGCGAGGCGTCCGGGTCGGAGAGCGCGGCGGCCGAGGCGCATCTGGCGGGCTGCGCCGGCTGCCGGGCCTGGTTCGACGCGGCCGTGGCGGTGACCCGGCGGGCCCGTACGCACGTGGTGCCGGCGGTGCCCGACCTCGTCGACGCGGTGCTCGCGGCGGTGCCCCCGACGCCCGCCCGGCCGGCCTGGCGGGACCGGGCGGCGCTCGGACTGCGCGCCCTGCTCGGGCTGCTGGGCGCGGTGCAGCTGGCGCTCGGGCTGACCCAGATCGGCCGGGAGGCGGTCGTCGACCACGTGCACACCGCCGGCCAGCACCTGTGGCACGAGTCCGCCGCGTGGAACGTGGCCGTCGCCGCCGGGTTCCTGGTGGTCGCGGTGCGCCGGTCCACCCCGGCGGGGCTGCTGCCGATGCTCAGCGCCTTCGTCGGCACCCTGGTGCTGCTGTCGGTGAACGACCTGATCACCGGGCAGGTGGCGGTACCACGCCTGGTCAGCCACGGTGTCCTGGTCGTCGGCTGGGCGGTGATGATGCTGCTGTCCCGGCCCGGGTTGCGGCCCGGCGGCACCCCACCGCAGCGCGGCCGCTCCGCCGGCTCCCGGTGGTCGCTCCGGCTGGAGGAGCAGGCCGAGCCGGCCCCGCTGCGGCTGCTGCCGCCCGCCCCGTACTCCGCACAGGCCCACCACCGCCGGGCGGCCTGACCGGCGGGGGGGCTCAGCCCACCCGGCCGCCCCGGGCCGGCCGGGCACCGCCCTGCCACGCGGCGACCAGCTCCTCCCGGGCCCGGGCCACCCGGGACCGGATGGTGCCGACCGGGCAGCCGCACACCTCCGCGGCCTCCGCGTACGACAGGCCGACCAGCTGGGTGGCGACGAACGCCTCCCGCCGCTCGGGCGGCAGCGCGGCGATCAGCCGCCGGAGGCTCACCCCGTCGTCGCTGCCGGGGATGACCGCGCCGGCCGCCTCGGCGGCGCTCTCCCAGTCGGGGAGGGCGGCCAGCCGCGGCCGGGCGGTGGCGGCCCGGACGTGGTCCACGGCGACCCGGCGGGCGATGGCGAAGATCCAGGTCCGGGCCGAGGACCGGCCGGCGAAGCCGGGCAGGCCGCGCAGCGCGCGCAGGAACGTCTCCTGGGTGAGGTCATCGGCCTCGGCCGGGCCGGCCAGGTGGGTGAGGAACCGCCACACCGGGCCCTGGAGGGACCGGACGAAGGCCGCCGCGGCCTGCTGGTCGCCCCGGCCGGCCCGCCGCGCCCAGCGGGTCACCTGGTCGTCGTCGGCCTCGGCGGTCATGTGGCCGGCCGGCGTCGTGGTCCGGTCCTGGTCAGGCGCGACGGTACGGGGGGTGGCGCCGATCGCTTCATCCCTCGGGTCCTCCTCCGTCCGCACGCCAGCCGGGCGCCGCAGCACGGCGGCCCCTCGGGTGTTGGTCGGCCGGCGGCGCGGAAAAGTTCCCACCGGGTCAGGAGCTGCGCGGGGTGAGCAGGTAGTCCTCGTGGTCCGGATCCCACCGCAGGTCGACCACACCGCTGGTGGCGGCCGCCTTGCAGAACTGCAGGAAGCTGCGGTAGCCCAGCTTCTTCTCGCTGAAGTCGGGCCGGGCCCGGCGGAGCTGGTTCTTCAGCCCGGACAGCGCCGCCACGCCGCCACCGGCCGCCAGCTCCCCGACCACCGCGCGGAGCAGCTCGAACGCCGCCTCCCGGTCGCCCCGCTCCGGCAGCGACACCTCCGGGTCGCCCTTGGCGGGCCCCTCCCCCAGCTCGACCACGTTGTGCTCGGCGAGGTGACGCAGCAGCTCGCCGAAGGTGCGGAACCCGTAGTCGGACTCGCTGAAGGTGGGGTCCTTGCGCAGCAGGGTGCGCTTCAGCGCGGAGGCCGTCACCTCCCCGCCGGAGCTGCCCTGCAGGCCAGCCACCGTCTGGGCGACCAGGACCGCGAGGCTGTCGACGTCGCGGACGGGTTCCTCCTCCGCCGCCGGGGCGGGCTCGGGCTGGGGCTCCGCCGGCTGCTGCGGCTCCGGCTCGGCGGGCCGGGCCGGGCGCGCCCGGCGCCCCGCCGCCGGCGGGATGTCGACGCCCTCGAGGCGGTCGTAGTAGAGGAACTCGTCGCAGGCGGGGGGCAGCAGCGCCGAGGTGGACTTCTCCACGCCGACGCCGATCACCCGCTTGTTGAGTTCCCGCAGCTTGTGCACCAGCGGGGTGAAGTCGCTGTCGCCGGTGCAGATCACGAAGGTGGAGATGTAGTCGCGCTCGAAGGCCAGCTCGATCGCGTCCACCGCCATCTTGATGTCGGCGGCGTTCTTCCGCGACGCACCCATCCGCTGCGGAATCTCGATGAGTTCGACGTGCGAGCGGGTGAGCATCCGCCGGTCCTCGTCGAAGTACGACCAGTCGGCGTACGCACGGCGCACGACCACCCGTCCCCGCTCGGCGAGGGCGTCGGCGATCGGACGGAAGTCGAAGGGCCTCCCGCCATGGTGGTCGCGTACGCCCAGCGCCAGGTTCTCGTAGTCGAGGAACAGCGCGATCCGGTCTTCCTGATCCACGCCGCCCAGCCTACGACGCGGCGGATCGGTATCCGATCCGGCGCGGCGTCGGCGGCGTGGCGGGCGGGCGGTTCACTCGACGGCGGCGGTGACCGGGCCGACCCGGAGCAGCCCGTCGGTCAGCGGCTCGCAGCGCACCCCGCCCTTGCCGCGCAGCCCCTTCCAGGTGCCCGGCCCGACGGTGACGTCCATCCAGGCGCACGGGTGCGCCCGGCTGTGCACCCGCAGGCGCACCGGCCCGTCCCCGCAGTCCAGCACCAGCACCCGGCCGACCAGCTCGTCGACGGCGAGACCGGCGGTGAGCACGTTGCGCCGGACCTGGGTCAGGTCGGCCCCGGCCGGCAGCGACTCCTGGGCGATCAGCGTCACGCTGGCCTCCCGGTGCGCCGGCTGGCCGAAGTACCGGTCGCCGACGATGCCCAGGCCCGCCCGGATGCGTACCTCCTCGACCAACTCGTCCGGCGGCGCCGGCGCGGGACCGTCCGACGGGCGGCCCACGAAGCGGTGCACCGGCGAGGCCAGCAGCTGGACGATTCGGGACATGTGGCGATTCTAGGGAGCGGCGGGTTCGCCGGGTGGCGGACGACGTCACCCCCGGTGGGCGCCGAGGCGGATGCCGTCGAACCGGGCACCTCACCGGGCGCGGCGTGCCAGGATCAGGCTCGCGGAGGGCTGATTCGGGGGCGTGATGAAGTACGAGGAGTTCGTGGCGCGGGTCCGGGAGCGGGGCGAGTACGACAGCGCCGCCGAGGCGCAGCAGGTCATCGGCATCGTGGTCACCGCCCTGGCGGAGCGGCTCGCCCCGGAGGAGGCGCGCCAGCTCGGCGCGCAGTTGCCCGCGCAGCTCGGTGACGTCCTCCGCACGGCGGTCGGCGGGGGCCTGCGCGAAGGGGTGACCGAGTTCCTGCACCGGGTCGGCGAGGGCACGGGCGCGACGGAACGGACCGCGGAATGGGACGCCAGCGCGGTGCTGACGACCATCGCCGACGCGGTCTCCGGCGGGGAGCTCAACGACGTGCTCACCCAACTGCCGTCCGGTTACGCCACGCTGTTCGGGCGGCCCGGGGTGTCCGGTTGAGGCGCGGGCCGGCGAGCTGAGGGCTCGTTCCACGGGGACGGCGGCCGAGCATCCCCGACCGCCGTCGCCGGGGTCAGCAGAACCAGCCGTCCTGCACCCAGCCGTGCCGGTTGATGTGCCCGTAGGCGAAGCCGTACACGTAGCCGCCGCTGCGCGGCCCTTCCACCAGGAAGGTCTGCCCGCGGTAGAGCGTCCCCATCCAGGCGCCGTTGGGGTCGGTGCGGACGAACAGGTCCTCGGCGCAGACGGTCTCCCGCTCACCGATGGTGCCGGTCGCGGCCTGGGCCGCGCCCGGCAGCGCGGTGACGGCGAGTGCCGCGGCCACGGTGGCGGCGGCGAGACGCCTCGGGCTCACCATGAGTCGTACCCCCCGATGCATTCCAGCCGCAGGTAGCCCCAGTCGTTGGGGCCGAAGTCGAAGCTCGCCGCCCAGCCGTTGTAGACCGGGTGCACCCCCGGGGTATGGCCGATCTTGTTGCCGTAGGTCAGCGTGCGCTTGAGGCCGTAGGGGCCCCGGGCGGAGTCGTAGTTGTCGTAGAAGCTCGCGGTCTGGCAGACCACGATCGCGTGCCGCGGCACGACGGTCTCGGCGTGCGCCGCCGCGGCTCCGGTCGGCGCCAGGCAGAGGCCGGCCACCACGGTGGCCGCCAGTCGCATCGGTTTTCGCATTCGCATCCCTCCCCTGTTGATCGACACCCTACCGATAATACTGATATTTATCTATGCCTGGCGCCGATGCCAACCGCCGGCCCGCTGGGTAGCCTGGTACGCATGATCTTCATTACCGCCAAGTTCCGCGTCCGGCCGGAGCACGCCGACCGGTGGCCGCAGATCGCCGCCGACTTCACCGAGGCCACCCGGGCCGAGCCGGGCTGCCTGTGGTTCGACTGGTCCCGCAGCCTCGACGACCCGACCGAGTACGTGCTGGTCGAGGCGTTCCGGGACGACGAGGCCGGCGCGGCGCACGTGCAGTCGGCGCACTTCCGTGAGGCGCAGCGCACCCTCCCGTCGCACCTGGCCGAGACGCCGCGGATCGTGAACGTCACGGTGCCCCAGCAGGACTGGTCGCGGCTCGGCGAGATGGCGGTCCCCGAGGACCAGTGATGTCGCCCGGGGCGGGTCAGCTGTCGGCGTAGACCAGGTCCATGGTGTCGGTGCGCCCGGACCACCGGAGGACGAGGTGCCAGCAGCCCGCCCGCGGCAGGTCGATGATCGACGGGCCGGGGCCGCCGGCGACCTCCCGGGTGACCCGGGTGTCGGTGCCGTCCAGCGTCGCGGTGATCTCGAGGGTGGCCGGCGCCGTGGTGGCGGGTGACGTGGCGACGGGGCGGGCGACCCAGAGGATCTTGTTGTTGGATCCGTCGGCCCGCTCCACCGCCAGCGGGTGCGCGAACAGCGCCGCCACGATGTCGCCGTGCGCACCCAGGACGTGCGGCATCCGGGCGTCCCCGGAGAACCCGGCGCGCGCCCAGTCGGGCAGGGCGCCGGTCTCCACGCGGGCGGCGCAACCCGTCGCGGCGGCTGCGCCGGGCGGCCCGGCCGGGGCCGCCGCCGGCCGGCTCCCCGTCGTGCACCCCGCCAGCAGGACCACCGACGCCAGCGCCACCCTGACCCGTGCACCCATGTCACGCCCCCGGACCGTCTCCACTCGTGCCTGCCACCATCGGGACACCGACCGGGCCCGCCGGGTTCCCTAACCGAGCGAGCGGGCGACGGCGATCGCCTCGTCCCGGGTGAGGTCGCCCTCCAGCCGGTAGCTCACCCCGTCCCCCTGCCAGATCAGGGTCGAGGCCGCCAGCCGCGCGGTCTCGACCCGGACCGCGCCCGTACGGTCCACATAGGCCACCGGATGCGGGCCGGCGACCCAGACCGCGAACTCCCCGTCGACCTGGACCCACTCCACCCCCGGCCGGCTCGCCTGCTTCTGGAAGACCAGGTCGAGGTCGCCGTCGAAGGCGTCGAGGCGCAGCGCGCCGCCGCGGTAGACGAGGGTGGCCACCCGGTAGGTGCCGGCGCCGTCGGGGTCGGCCACCAGCACCCGCTCGGGCGGACCCAGCTTCGCCGGCACCCGGATCGGGAAGCGCACCTGCCGCTGCGCCTCGTCCAGCGCGGCGGGCCGCTGCCCCGGCAGCGGCGACGGTGTGCCGGTCGGCGACACCGGCACCGGCGACGTGCCGATCACGACCCCCGAGAAGCGCAGCAGCCCGGCCACCGCGTCGGCGACGGCGGCGCGTCCCGGCGGCAGCGCGGCGACGAGCAGGGCGGCCACCGCCGCGGCGAGCCAGTACCGCCAGCGGCGCCGGCGCGCCGCGGGCCGGGCCAGGCGGGCGTGGACGCGGGCCGCCACGTCGGGCGGCTCGGGCGTCTCCAGCCACGCGCCGAGGTCGCGCAGCTCCCGTTCGAGGTCACCCACGGCGCACCACCTCACGGTCGAGCAGCCCACGCAGCTTCGCCAGGGCCCGGGACGTCCGCGACTTCACCGTTCCCCGGGGCACGCCCAGCATGCTCACCGTCTCGTCCTCGCTGAGGTCGAGGAAGAACCGGCAGACGATCACCTCCCGGTCCTTCAGGGGCAGCAGGCGCAGCGCCTGCACCAGCGCGGCGCGACGTTCCGCCGCGAGGACGGCGCCCACGGCGTCGTCCTCGCTGGCCGCCGACTCCGGGTTCGCCGCCGCGGCCCGCAGGACGAGCCCCTCCCGCCGGCTGCGGGACCGGTGCAGGTTGCGGGTCTCGTTCGCGACGATCGCGAGCAGCCACGACCGGAAGGACGACTGCCCCCGGTAGCGGGTCAGGTTGCGGTACCCCTTCACGAACGCCTCCTGGATGACGTCCTCCGCGTCCGGGCCCGCGCCGAGCAGCACCGCCGTCCGGTACGCGGACGCAGTGTGCCGGGCGACCAGGAGTTCGTACGCCTCCAGGTCACCGGCCCGGGCGCGGGTGACAAGCTCGTCGTCGTCCAGGGAAACCTCCGTCGGCTCACTCTCATGACACCGCCCGCGCGGCTCGGGTTCCACCCCCGGACGGCGGGAACCTCGCCGGGGCCGGCGGTGTCACCCGGGCATGACCGCCAGCACACCGATCTCACGCCGCACGATGCTGACCCTGCTCGCCGGTGCCGGCGCCGCCGCCCTGGCCGGCTGCGAGCCCATCCGGGCGGCGGCCCCCGCGGTCGCCGTCCCCGACCCGCTGCTCGTCGACGTCGACGGCGGGGTCGTCGTCCTGCGCGGCGCCGGCCGCCGGACGATCCCGCAGGCCGTCGCGACCGCGGACGGTCTGGCGGTCTACGCGACCGCGCCCGCCGGTCCCGACACCGCCTTCTGGCGGGTCTACACCGGCGCCGGCGGCGCCTCGCCGCGGGTCACGCTCCCGGGGCGCTGGCTGCCGCAGGCGGTCTCCGCCACCGGCACCCTGGTGGCGCTCACGCCGGAGCGAATGGCCGTCACCGACGGGCGTCCGGCGGGACGGGAGCTGACCCGGCTGCTGGTCGCCGACGTCACCGGGGTCCGGCAGCGACTGGAGCTGCGGGGCAACTTCGTGCCGGAGGCGTTCACCGCGGACCTCGGCGGGCTGTTCGTCCTCGAATGGCTCCCGGCCACCGCGCCGGACCGCTACCGGGTCCGCGTCGTCGACCTCGCCACCCGGGCGCCCGGTCCGCTGCTCACCCGCGACAAGTCGCCGGTCCCGCCGGGCGCCGAGGAGGAGATGCGCGGCGAGGGCCGCCAGGCCGTGCTCGCCCCGGACCGCACCACCCTGTACACCCTCTACACCCACCAGCCCGGTCATCGGCACACCCGCGACCTGGTCAGTGGGCGCCCCGGCAACGCGCACGCGTTCGTCCACACGCTCGACCTCGCCGCGCGCTGGGCGTACTGCATCGACCTGCCGCACCCGTTCGGGGAGGCCCCCGTGCACAGCCACGCCATGGCGATCAGTCCCGACGGCGGGCAACTCTTCGTCACCGACGTCACCTCGGGCGCGGTCGCGGAGATCTCCACGGTGGACCTGGCGGTGGTCCGCACGGTCAACCGGGCCGTCGGCACCGGCACCGCGTACGCCGCCACCGACGGCCGCGCGCTCTTCGTGGGCGCCGGCACCGCGGTCCGGCGCATCGACCTGGCCCGGCTGGACGCCGCCGCCGGCTGGCCGGTCCGCGAGCCGGTCACCGGGCTGGTGTCCAGCGCCGACGGCAGCCGCCTCTACGTGGGCCAGCGCGACGCGGTGAGCTGGCACGACCCCGCCACCGGCCGGGAGCTCGGCAGGGTCGCCGTCCCCGGACTGGTGACCGTACGCGGGCCGGCCGCACCCGACTGACCGCCCGGCCGGGTCCGGGTTCGTCAGTGTGCGGGCACGGCGACCACGGCCGGCTCGACGTCGGACAGCCGGGCGCGCCCGACGACGGTGAGCAGCACGGTCAGCGCCGTCAGCATGCCGCCGGCCACCACCGCGGCCATCGCCAGGCTGCCGGTGCCGAGCACACCGACCAGCGGCGCGGACAACGCCCCGACGCCGAACTGCACCGCGCCGAGCAACGCCGCCGCGGTGCCCGCCGCCTCCCCGTGCCGGGACAGCGCCAGGGCCGGCGCGTTCGGCAGCGCGAGGCCGGCGGCCGCGAGGACCAGCCACAGCGACGCCAGGATGCTGGCCAGCCCACCGACGCCGGTGGCGGCGAAGCCGAGCAGCACCAGCCCGGCCGCCGCGCCGACGCCGAGCGCGGTGACGAGGATCCGCTGCGGCGAGTACCGGCGCAGCAGCCGCACGTTCACCTGGGTGGCGGTGATCAGGCCGACCGCGCCCGCGCCGAAGGCGAGCCCGAACTCCTGCTCGTCGAGCCCGTACCGCTGCTGGAAGACGAACGACGAACCGGCCACGTACGCGAAGAGCGCGGCCATGGCGAGGCCGGCGACCAGGACGAGACCGACGAACGTCCGGTCGCGCAGCAGCGCGCGGTAGTCCCGGACGGTGGCGGCCACGCCTCCGTGGCGGCGCCGCGCCGGCGGCAGGGTCTCCCGGAGCCCGACCGCCGCGACCGCGGCCAGCAGCACGCCGAACACCGCGAGGGCGGCGAACACGCCCCGCCAGTCCGACCAGCGCAGCAGCCCGCTGCCCAGGGTCGGGGCGAGGATCGGGGCGGCCCCCATCACCAGCATCAGGCGGGAGAAGAGCCGGGCGAACGCGGCGCCGCTGAACAGGTCGCGCACGACCGCCATGGCCACCACCGAGGTGGCCGCGACGCCCAGCCCCTGCAGCACGCGCAGGACGCCGACCACCTGGATGGTCGGCGCGACCACGCACAGCACCGAGGCCAGCACGTGCAGACCGATGCCGGCGAGCAGCGGCACCCGCCGGCCCACGGCGTCGGAGAGCGGGCCGATCAGCAGCTGGCCGAGCGCGAGGCCGGCGAGGGTGCCGGTCAGGGTCAGCTGCACGGCCGCGGACGTGGTGTGCAGGTCGGCGGTGATGGCCGGCAGCGCGGGCAGGTACATGTCGATGGTCAGCGGCCCGATCGCGATCAGCGAGCCGAGAACGAGGACGAGCCGCAGACGTTGCCGGCGGCTCATCAGGTCACCTGGGGTCTCGATCGGGTCGGCGACGGCGGTCACGGGGTCACGCTCCGTCGGGACGGGCAGCTCTGCAACGCTCACACCTGGCAGCAAAAGCGCCGATGGGTGATCTGATTCCCGGTGCGGGAAAAGGTGCCCCAGCTCACACCGGGCGTGCACGTGGGGTCGCTCCGATCGTTGCACCGTTGACGCCCCAGCAGTGGAGGACCCGTGCCCGACTACCCGAAGGCGATCGCGCCCGTCGACCGGATCGAGCCGGTGCCCCGCCGGATCCGCGCGTTCCTCGCCGGTGAGCCGGTGCTGGACACCACCCGGGCGCGGTACGTGTGGGAGTGGCCTTTCTACCCGCAGTACTACGTCCCGGTCGCCGACGTGCGCCGGGACCTCCTCGTCGACGAGCAGCGCACCGAGGAGTCCCGGCGCGGCTGCGCCCGGGTGTACGGGCTGCTGGCCGGCGGGACCACCCGGGACGCCTGCGCGCGGTGGTACGGCGACGACGCGCTGCCCGGGCTGGCGGACACGGTCCGGTTCGACTGGGCCGCGCTGGACGCCTGGTTCGAGGAGGACGAGGAGGTCTTCGTCCACCCCCGCAACCCGTACGCGCGGGTGGACGCGCTGCGCTCCACCCGCCGGGTCCGGGTGGAGCTGGACGGTACCGTGCTGGCCGAGTCGACGTCGCCCGTGCTGGTCTTCGAGACGGGCCTGCCCACGCGCTACTACCTGAACCGCACCGACGTGAACTTCGCGCACCTCGCCCCGTCGGCGACCCGGACCGCCTGCCCGTACAAGGGCCGGACCAGCGCCTGGTGGTCGGTCCACGTCGGCGACGCGGTGCACGAGGACCTAGCCTGGTCGTACGACTTCCCCACCGGGGCGCTGCTGCCGATCGCCGGGCTGGTGGCCTTCTACAACGAGAAGGTCGACCTGATCGTCGCCGGGGAGCGGCTGAGCCGACCGGAGACGCACTTCTCCTGAACCGCCGCCCCGGCGCGGCAGCGCATCGGTGGCGGGACGGATGCATAGGGTGAGGCGGACGCCCGCGGCCCCGCCGGCCGCCCGCTCGACGAGTTCCCGGGGGATCGGCGAGGTCTGCACCGAAGTCGCACCACCAGTGAGGATGGAGGAACACCAGCGTGACCGCCACCGATTGGACCACCGACGTCGAGGGCACCGGCCGGTACGCCGAGGTCAACGGCATCAACCTCTACTACGAGACGCACGGCGCCGGCCGGCCGCTGATCCTGCTGCACGGCGGGCTCGGGTCGGGTGAGATGTTCGGCCCGGTCCTGCCCGCGCTCGCCGCACGGCACCAGGTCATCGCCGTCGACCTGCAGGGACACGGCCGTACCGCCGACATCGACCGACCGCTCGACCTGGAGTCCATGGCCGACGACATCGCCGCGCTCGTCGATCACCTGGGGCTGGACAGGCCGAACCTCGTGGGCTATTCGCTCGGCGGCGGGGTGGCGCTGCGCGCGGCGGTGCGGCACCCGGCCAAGGTCGGCCGGCTCGTCGCCGCCTCGGCGCACGCCTGGTCCGACGCGATCTACGCCGAGATGCGCGCGCAACAGGGTCAGGTGACCGGCGCCGCGGCCGAGTTCATGAAGGACACGCCGATGTACCAGCTGTACCAGCGGGTGGCCCCGCGCCCGGAGGACTTCCCCCGGCTGCTGGACAAGATCGGCGAGCTGATGGCCCGCGACTTCGACCTCACCGAGGAGATCCGCGGTCTCCAGGTGCCGACGATGATCGTCGCCGCCGACGCGGACATGGCCCCACCGAGCCACTACGTCGAGGTGTTCAAGCTCCTCGACGGCGGGCTGCGCGACGGTGGCTGGATGAACGAGGGCCGGCCGAAGGGCGGCCACGCGCTCGCGATCCTGCCCGGGCTGACCCACTACAGCATCTTCAGCTCGCCGCTGTTCGCCGCCGTCACCCTCGACTTCCTCGACGACCGCTCGAACTGAGCCCGCGCCCCCCGGGGGAGCGGGTCAATCCTCCGGTTCCGGGCCGAGCAGCCGGATCTCCTCGATGTCGACCGCGGCCTGCAACTGGCGTTGCACCGCGTCGTCGATCTGGTTGCTGTCCCGCAGCCGGTTGACCTCCCGCCGCTTGTGGTCGAGCACCTTGAGGCGCAGCCGGCGGGCGATCTCGCGCTCCTCCTCGGTCTCCTCGGTCCGCGGCGCGCGGACGTCCTCCAGGTGGTCCTGGTAGTCGGAGCGGAGCCGTTCGACGGCGTCCGGCGAGGCGCCGAGGTCGGCGGCCACCTGGGGCAGCGCGGCCAGCGCGGCCTCGGTGGCCCGGATCCGGGCCCACCGCACCTCGTGTTCGCGTTCCTCGTCGCCCATCAGCCTGGCCCACTTGACCACGGCGGGCAGGGTGGTGCCCTGCACCAGCATGATCAGCACGATCACCACGACGGTGACGAAGATGATCAGGTCGCGTTCGTGCACGGGGGTACCGGCGTGGGTGGTGACCGGGACGGCGATCGCGGCGGCGAGGGAGACCGCGCCCCGGAAGCCGGCCCAGCCGGCGGCGGTGCGGACCCGCGCGTCGAAGCGGCGGGCCTGGCGGAACTCCCGCCGGTCGATGCCCTGCAGGGCGGACACGGACAGGTGCACCCAGGCCATCCGGACGGCCGTCACGACCAGGGCGATCAGCACCGCGATGGCGAGCGACTGCGTCGGCGAGTGGCTGGTGATGGCGCGCAACGACCGGGGCACCTGCATGCCGAGCAGCACGAAGAGACTGCCGTTGATCATGAAGGTGGAGAGGTCCCAGAACGCGTACGCGGTGATCCGGGATCGGGCCCGGATCACCCGCGGCCCGGCGTACGAGAGCACCAGGCCGGCGACCACGACCGCGAGGACTCCGCTGGCGTGCATCACCTCGGCGAGCAGGAAGGCGACGAACGGGGTGAGGATGCTCAGCCCGCCCTCGCGCAGCGGGTCATCGACGTGCTTGCGGATGAAGATGACCGCCCAGCCGACGAGCAGCCCGGCGGCGATCCCCCCGAGGGACTTGCCGACGAACTGACCGGCAAGGGCGAGCGGCCCGGGGAGCGCCCCGCCGGCGATCACCCCGACGGTGACGGCGAAGAGCACCAGGGCCGTGCCGTCGTTGATCAGGCTCTCCGCGCGCAGCGTGGTGAGGATTCCGCGCGGCATCCGCTTGGCCAGCCCGGCGACGGCCGCGGCGTCGGTGGGCGCGAGGACCGCGCCGAGCACCCAGGCCGCCTCCGGCTCCACCCCGAGGGCCTGTGCGGCGTACGCGACGGCGACCATCGTGATGATCACCAGGGCGACGGCGAGCAGGGCGATCACGGCGAGGTTGGCCCGGATCTCGCGCAGGCTGATGACCAGGCTCTCCCGGTAGAGGATGGCAGGAAGGAAGAGGAGCAGCACCACGTCCGGCTTGAGAACCACCTGGTGGAACGGCGGCAGCAGGCCGAGCAGGGCACCCATGGAGATGAGCAGCACGGGTGGGGCGACGCTGTACCGGCCACCGATCGTGGTGCCGATGAGCACGGTGGCGCCCAGCACCGCGATCAGCACGAGTGCGCTCACGTCGTACTCCCGTCACCCGCCCGCCGCGACCCACGGTGCCCCACCGCGGCGGCACGGTGGGGTGGAACGGCGAATCGCTACTCGAACCGGGCGGTGTCCCCGGCGCCCCGGCGCAGGATCTCCGGCTCGGGGCCGGACAGGTCGACCACGGTGGTCGGCTCCAGGCCGCACTCGCCCGCGTCGACCACCGCGTCGACCTGGTGGTCCAGCCGTTCCTTGATCTCCCAGCCCTGGGTCAGCGGCTCCTCCTCGCCGGGGAGCAGCAGGGTGCTGGAGAGCAGCGGCTCGCCGAGCTCGGCGAGCAGCGCCTGGGTCACCGTGTGCCGCGGCACGCGCACCCCGACGGTCCGCCGGCGCGGGTCCTGCAGCCGTCGGGGGACCTCGGCCGTGGCCGGCAGGATGAACGTGTAACTGCCCGGGATGCAGGCCTTGACCAGGCGGAACATCGAGTTGCTGACCTTGACGAACTGGCCGAGCTGGGCGAAGTCCGCGCAGACCAGGGTGAACGGGTGCCGGTCATCGAGCTTGCGGATCTCCCGGATCCGGTCGACCCCGGCGCGGTTGTCGAGCTGGCAGCCGAGGGCGTAGCAGGAGTCCGTCGGATAGGCGATCAGGCCGCCGTCGCGAAGCAGGTCGACCACCTGCCGGAGCACCCGGGGTTGGGGGTTGTCCGGGTGTAGGTCGTAGTACCGCGCCACGTCGATCAGCCTATGCCCGACCCCGGGCGAGCCGCGAGCCCGGAAAAAGTCGCGGCGAGGAGGTTTGGCGCGCCGACGCGCTGGAAAAGGTGGGGGCCGCTCGAAGAGGGGGACTCACAACCATGTCCGAAGCCAGCACAGACCGCGCCGACCGACCGGCCGAGGTGTCCGACCCGCTGCTGTGGGGCCTGGCCGCCGCCGTGGCCGACGCCCACCAGCCCGACGACGAGCGGGTCTGCGTCAGCCCGAGCTGCGTCGGCGCGGCCTGGCCCTGCGCCGCCTGGAACAGCGCGCAGGAGGGGCTGCGGGCCGCGCGGGCCCCGCTGCCGGCCCCCTCGCCGACCGGCTGGTCCAGCGACCTGGTCCCGGCGGCGCCGGTGGAAGCCGCCGCGCGGCCGGCCGGCGACGAGCAGCTGGCGGTCACCTCCGCGGCCTGAGCTCCGCTCCGGCCGGCTCTTCCGTCCCGGGTACGCCCGGCAGGGTCCCGCCACGCCCCGGCATGCCGGGGATCCGCATCGGTGCGCCGCCCGGGCTGAGCGGCGCCGTGCAGCGGCCTGACGGTACGCACCACTGGGCGGCCCCGCCCGCGCCCGCGCCCGCCCGGCGCGGCGGGGCCGCCGCACCGATCGGGCTCAGTCCCAGCGGCGGGCGGTCGCGGCGAACAGCTCCGGGGCGCTGGCCACCGGAATCACGCAGAGCAGGTGGCCGCCGGGGGCGCGCAGCACCTGGCAGTCCTGCCACCGGGAGACGGGCGTGGCGCCGAGCCCGACCAGCCGGTCCACCTCGGCGGCCAGGTCGTCGGTCTCGATGTCCACGTGGTAGCGGGGTGCGTCGTCCACCGACTGGACCGCGGTGACCAGGTCCGGGACCACGTCGGGCAGGCCGGTGAACTGCGGCTCGGCGGCGTCGACCCGCGGCGGCGACCCGAGCGCCGCGGACCAGAAGGCGACGGCGTCGGGCGCCGACCGCCGGGGAGCGTCGAGGATCAGGGCGTAGACGCGGGACCGGTGCATCCGGCGATTCTAACGATGATCACGGTCGATGGCAGGCGGCCGGGACCGACGGACGGCCAGCTCGTCGCCGGTGCCCGTGTCCACGATGGGCGGTCGTTCCGGGCTCGCTCAGCCGGGGTGGAGACGCGCGCGGCGCGCCTTCCGCCCCGTCTCGTACGCCTCCCGGGCGGCCCGTGTCGGCTCGGTGCTGGACACCTCGGCGACCGGCACGTCCCACCACGCGCCGCCCTCCGGCCCGGGCTCCATGGGGTCCGTCGCGACGTACACGACGGTGGTCCGGTCGGCGGCCCTCGCCGCGCCCAGCCCGGCCCGCAGCTCCGCCATGGTGGTCGCCCGGATCACCTCGGCACCCAGGCTCGCCGCGTTCGCCGCCAGGTCGACCGGCAGCGGCCCACCGGCCCGGTCGCGGTAGGCGGTGCCGAGCCGCTGCGCGCCCACGCTCTCGGACAGCCGGCCGATCGAGGCGAAGCCCTGGTTGTCGACCAGCACCACGACCAGCTTGACGCCCTCGGCGACCGCGGTGACCAGCTCGCTGGGCAGCATCAGGTAGGAGCCGTCGCCGACCAGGACGAAGACCTCCCGGTCCGGCGCGGCCAGCTTCACCCCGATGCCGCCGGCGATCTCATAGCCCATACAGGAGTAGCCGTACTCGACGTGGTAGGCCTTGGGATCGGTGCTGCGCCACAGCTTGTGCAGGTCGCCCGGCATCGACCCGGCCGCGCAGACCACCACGTCGCGGGGGCCGGCGGCGTCGTTGACCGCGCCGATCACCGCCGACTGGGTCGGCGCGGCCTCCGGTCCGGCCTGCCGGTTCCGGTCCACCACCGCCGTCCACCGCGCGGCCAGGTCGGCGACCGTCGACCGGTACGCGGCCGCGGTCGCCCAGTCGCCGCAGGCCGCGTCCAGGGCGGCGAGGCCCTCCCGGGCGTCGCCGACCAGCTGCGTCCCGGACAGCTTGGCCGCGTCGAAGCCGGTGACGTTGAGGTTGACGAACCGGGCGTCGCCGAAGAGGGTGCCGGAGGCGGTGGTGAAGTCGCTGTAGCGGGTGCCGACGCCGATCACCAGGTCGGCGTCCGCGGCGACGGCGTTGGCCGCGTCGGTGCCGGTGACCCCGACGGCGCCCAGGCAGAGCGGGTGGTCGTAGCGGAGCGCGCCCTTGCCGGCCTGGGTCTCCACCACCGGTACGCCGTGCCGCTCGGCGAAGCCGCGCAACGCGTCGGTCGCACCGCTGTAGATCACCCCGCCGCCGGCCACCAGCACCGGACGGCGGGCCGCGGTGACCAGCTCGGCCGCCCGCCGCACCGCCGCCTCGTCCGGTCGGGGGCGGGGCACGTGCCAGGTGCGGTCGGCGAAGAGTTCCTCCGGCCAGTCGTACGCCTCGGCCTGCACGTCCTGCGGCAGGGCGAGGGTGACCGCGCCGGTCTCCACCGGATCGGTGAGCACCCGCATCGCCGCCAGCAGTGCCGCCGGCAACTGCTCGGGCCGGTTGATCCGGTCCCAGTAGCGGCTGACCGGGCGCAGCGCGTCGGTGACACTGACGTCGTACGAGCGGGTGTCCTCCAGCTCCTGCAGGACCGGGCTGGCCGGGCGGGTGGCGAAGAGGTCGCCGGGCAGCAGCAGCACCGGCAACCGGTTGATGGTGGCTCCGGCGGCGCCGGTGACCAGGTTGGTGGCACCGGGGCCGATGGAGGTGGTGCAGGCCAGGGTGCTGAGCCGGTCGGTCATCCGGGCGTACGCGGCGGCGGTGTGCACCATGCCCTGCTCGTTGCGGCACAACCGGTACGGCAGGTCGACGCCCGCCGCGGCGGCGCCGGCCAGCGCCTCGCCGAGGCCGGCCACGTTGCCGTGGCCGAAGATGCCGAAGCAGGCCGGGATGAGCCGGCGGCGCTGCCCGTCGCGTTCGGACCACTGCCGAGCGAGGAACGCCACCACCGCCTGCGCCACGGTCAACCTGCGCATCAGTCGCCTCCCGGTCGGGTCAGGGGCAGCCGGGGGTCGACCGGTTGGTCGGCCCAGCTGGCCCGGATCCAGTGGTGCCGCGGGTCGTCCACGCACGCCATGGTGCGCGCCGGGCCGGGCCCGGCCAGCACGTTCAGGTAGTAGAGGGGGTAGCCGGGCGGGGCCATCGACGGCCCGTGGTAGCCGTGCGGGACGAGCACCACGTCACCGGCCCGCACCTCGGCCAGCACGTCGATCGGCCGCCGGTCGGTGCCGTAGACCCGCTGGTAGCCGACCGGCCCGGCGTCGCCCGGCGCCGCGCCGGACACCTCGAAGTAGTAGATCTCCTCCAGCGCCGCCTCGACGCCGCCGTCGTCGTGGACGCGGTCGTCCTCGTGCTTGTGTGGTGGGTACGACGACCAGTTGCCGCCGGGGGTGAGCACCTCGACGGCGACCAGCCGGTCGCAGTCGAAGGCGTCCGGGGCGCAGAAGTTGTTGACCTGCCGGCTGGCCGGGCCGGCGCCGCGCAGTTCGACGGGCACGTCCCGGGCGGCGCCGTAGCGCGGCGACAGCCGGCGGGTGGCCCGGGCGGCCGGCAGGGCGAAGCGCCCCTGCCCGCGAATCGTGACCGTGGCGTCCCTCGGCACGTACGCGAAGTCGGTGACCGCCGCGAAGACCGAGCTGCGGCCGGCCAGCCTGAGGCTGATCCCGTCACAGTGCACGGTGGCGGTCCCGGCCAGCGGCAGGACCAGCATCTCCTCGCCGCCGGTGGGGAAGGTGACCTCCCCGCCGGCGGGCAGGACCAGCACCCGCAGGCCCGCGTACGTCCAGCCGGCCCGCTCGGGGGTGACCTCCAGCGCCCAGGGCTCCCGGGCGGTCGCGCCCCACGGCAGGTGCCAGCTCATGCCTGCTGCCTCGTGGGCAGCAGCGAGTGGGCCAGGTCGACCGCGGCGGCCACGTCGTCGTCGGGCGGGTAGAGCAACGCCCGGCCGACCACCAGGCCGCGTACGCCGGGCACCCGCAACGCCCGCTGCCAGCGGGCGTAGACCACGTCCGGCGCCTCCGTCGGATCGCCGCCGAGCAGCAGCACCGGCAGCGTGGTCGCGGCCATCACCCGCTCCATCTCGTCGATCGCCGGCAGCTTCAGCCAGGTGTACGCCGAGGTCGTGCCGAGCGCCTGCCCGACGCTCACGCTCTTGATCACCCCTTCCGGGGTCAGGTCGACCCGCACCCGCCCGTCCGCGCGGCCCACCCACATCGGCTCGACCATGGCCACCGTCTGGTGCGCGGCCAGCGCGCTGACCGCCCGGGCGCAGGCCTGCAGGGTGGAGGCCGTGCCATGGTCGTCGGGGTCGATCCGGCACAGCATCTTGCCGCCGTCGTAACCCATCGCGGCGATGGTGTCCGCGTCGTAGGCGGTGAACCGGTCGTCCAGCTCGAACGCGGCGCCGGAGAGGCCGCCGCGGTTCATCGAACCGATCGCCAGCCGGTCCTCCAGGGCCCCGAGCAGCAGCAGGTCCTCGAGGATGTCGGGGGTGCCGAGCACCCCGTCGACCCCCGGTCGGGACAGGGCGAGCCGCAGCCGGTCGAGCAAGTCGGTGCGCCCGGCCATGGCCATCGGCCGGTCCCGCACCCCGAGGGCGGCCCGGGCGGGGTGGTCGGCCGCGATGACGAACAGCGGCCGGTCGTGGTCCGGCCACGGTCGGCGGGTCCGCCGGGCCGCCGCCTCGGCGATCGCCTGCGGCCGGTGCGCTCGGGTGAGGGTCAGTGCCTCGTACTCGGTGCTCACCGCTCTCCTTCCGTCGCTGGGGCCGGCACCGCCCGCGCCACCAGCGCCTCGGTCTCGGCCTCGTCGGGCATGGCGGACGAGCAGGCCAGCCGCGAGGCGACGATGGCCCCCGCCGCGTTGGCGAAGCGCAGCGTCCGGGCCAGCGGCCAGCCGCGCAGCAGCCCCAGGCAGAGGGCGCCGCCGAAGGCGTCCCCGGCGCCGAGGCCGTTGACCACGTCGACCGGCACGGGCGGCTCCCGGACGGTCTCCTCGGCGGTGGCGGCCAGCACGCCCGCCGGCCCGAGCTTCACCACGGCGAGGCGGGGGCCGCGGTCGAGCAGCAGCCGGGCGGCGCGTTCCGGGTCCCGGCTGCCGACCGCCACCGCCACCTCGTCGAGGTTGCCGACGGCGACGGTGACGTGCGGCAGCGCGTCGGCGTACGCGGCGGTCGCGGCGGCCGGGTCCGGCCAGAACATCGGCCGGTAGTCGAGGTCCAGCACGGTGTGCGGGCGCCCGGCGCGGGCGGCCAGCGCCGCGGCGTGCGCGTCCCGGCTGGGCTGCTGGCACAGCCCGGTCCCGGTGAGCCAGAGGATCCGCGCCCCGGTGATCGCGGCGAGGTCCAGCTCGTCGGCGTGGATCTGCAGGTCCGGTGCGGTCGGTGTGCGGTAGAACCAGATCGGGAAATGGTCCGGCGGGAAGATCTCGCAGAACGTCACCGGGGTGGGCAGCCCGTCGACGGGCCGTACCTGGCTGTCGTCGACGCCGAAGTCACGCAGCGCCCGGTGCACGTAGTCGGCGAAGGCGTCCGCGCCGGTGCGGGTGACCACGCCGGCGCGCAGGCCGTACCGCGCGGCGGCGACGGCGACGTTGGTGGGGCTGCCGCCGAGGAACCGGCCGAAGGTCTCGACCTCGGCCAGCGGCGTGCCGATCTGCAGTGGATAGATGTCCACCCCGACCCGGCCGATGGTGAGCACGTCGAGCATGCGGCGTCCTTCCGCCGGGCCGGCGACGGCGTGACCACCGGCTCGAACCTGGTCATTGATTGGTAACAGTGGCCGTGAGTTGTGTCAATGTGTTGTCCTGACATCCGTCAGACTCTGCTCCGTGACCGGTTGGGTACAGTGGCGCCAGCATCGCGACCCCCCACCCCTGGGCAGCCGTGACGAGGAGGTCCCCGTGACCGGCCCCGAGATCGTGATCGACCGGAGCAGCCCGGTCCCGCTCTACTTCCAGGTCGCCGAGCAGTTCGCCGCCGCGATCCAGCGCGGTGACCTCTCCCCCGGCGACCGCCTGGACAGCGAGCTGCAGCTCGCCGACCGGCTGGGACTGTCCCGCCCCACCGTCCGGCAGGCGATTCAGCACCTGGTGGACAAGGGGCTGATCATGCGGCGCCGGGGCGTGGGCACCCAGGTCATCCGCGGCGAGGTCCGCCGCGCGGTCGAGCTGACCAGCCTGCACGACGACCTCGCCCGGGCCGGCCGGCAGCCGTCCACCTCGGTGCTGGAACTGGCCACCGTGGCCTGCCCGACGGCGGTGGCGGCCGCGCTGGGGGTGGACGCCGGCAGCCCCGTGCAGCACCTGCGCCGGCTGCGGTTCGCCGACGGCGAGCCCCTCGCGGTGATGGAGAACTGGCTGCCACTCGAACCGGTCCGGCTCTCCCTGGAAACCCTGCAGACCCGTGGCCTGTACGCGATCCTGCGCGCGGCCGGGGTGCGGGTCCGCAGCGCCCACCAGCGGATCGGCGCGCGGGCCGCCACCGCCGCCGAGGCGCAGATGCTCGGCGAGCGGCGCAACGCCCCGCTGCTGACCATGGCCCGCACCGCCTACGACGACCAGGGCCGCCACGTCGAACACGGCGCGCACATCTACCGGGCCTCCCGGTACGCGCTGGAGGTGACCGTCGCCGAGCGGTGACGGTGGATGTTTCCCACTGATTTCAGTGACAGGTATTTACGTCGTCAGGCTGTCATGACATTGTGGCCGACAAGCACCGCCGGTGTGGAATCTGCGGCCGGCGGGGCGACCCGCGAGTCTCTTCGAAGTCACCTCTGCGAAGGGAACAACCCATGTCAGTCACGCCGAGACGCGTCACAGGCGTGCTCGCCACGCTCACCGCCGTCACGCTCGCCGCCACCGCCTGCGGTGGCTCCGACGAGCCGGCCGGCAAGGACGCCAAGAACATCACCCTCACCATCGCCGCCAACTCCATCGTGGGCGGCAAGAACTCCACCGGCGCGGAATGGATCCAGAACTGGGTCATCCCCAAGTTCGTCGAGGCCCAGAAGGCGAAGGGCGTCACCGCCAAGGTGACGTTCGTGCCCAGCGGCGTCGACGACGAGCAGTACAAGACCAAACTGGCCCTGGACCTGCGGTCCAAGGGCGGCGCCGACGTCGTCTCCGTGGACGGCATCTGGGTCGGCGAGTTCGTGCAGGCCGGCTACCTCAAGCCGCTGTCCGAGCTGGCCGGTGACCAGGCCGACAAGTGGGACGGCTGGTCGCAGATCCCGCAGAGCGTGCAGGGCCTGGGCACGTTCGAGAACAAGCGGTACGGCATCCCGCAGGGCACCGACGGCCGGGTGCTCTACTTCAACAAGAAGCTGTTCGCCCAGGCGGGCCTGCCCGCCGACTGGCAGCCGAAGAGCTGGCAGGAGATCCTCGACGCCGGCACCAAGCTCAAGGCGCTGCCCGGGGTGACCCCGATCCAGATCAACGCCGGCACGGCGATGGGCGAGGCGACCACCATGCAGGGTGCACTGCCGCTGCTCGTCGGCGCCGGCGGGGAGATCTGGAAGGACGGCAAGTGGGCCGGCGCCAACCAGCCGGTCAAGGACCTGCTCGACTTCTACACCAAGGTCTACGGCGGCGGCCTCGGCGACCCGAAGCTGCAGCAGGAGGCCAAGGGGCGGGACAAGTCGTTCCAGGAGTTCGCCGCCGGCAAGATCGGCATTCTGGCCGAGGGCGACTACTTCTGGCGCAGCGTCATCAACCCCAAGGACGGCATCGCCAAGATGGCCGACCGGGACAGCACGGTCGGGTACGCGATGATCCCGGCCAAGCAGCCCGGTGCCGGCATCCGGGGCCAGGACTTCGTGAGCATGTCCGGCGGCGGTGTCGACGTGCTCAACCCCAACTCGAAGTACCCGTCCCAGGCGTTCGAGCTGCTGGCGTTCATGCACTCGGCGGAGGCCACCAAGGCGCAGCTTGCCGGCGACGCGCGGATCACCTCCCGCACGGACGTCAACAAGGAGGTGCTGGCCGGCGACCCGATGCTGAACTTCGTCGCCGAGAAGGTGCTGCCGCTCACCGCGTACCGGCCGCCGCTGGCGGTCTACCCGCAGGTGTCGGTGGCGCTGCAGGAGGCGACCGCGGCCGCGGCGTCGGGCAAGAGCGCCGACGAGGCGGCCTCGGCGTACCAGAAGAAGGTCGAGGGGATCGTCGGTGGTCCAGGTAACGTCTCGTCCTGACGAGACGGTCGGGGGAGCGCGCCCGGAGACGGGCGCCTCCCCCGCCCCCGACGCCGCCGGGCTGGGCCGGGCCGGCGCGGCCGGGTTCCTCGTCCCAAGCATGCTGTTGATCCTGTTCTTCCTGGTGCTGCCGGCCGCCTGGACGATCTACCTCGGCGTCACCAACTACCGGCTGACCGGGCTGGCCGCGGCTCACGCGGAGGTCGTCGGACTGGACAACTACACCAATGCCCTGGGCGACGAACGCTTCCGCACCTCGCTGCTGCTGACGCTGCAGTTCGTGCTCGGTTCGGCGGTGATCGGCCAGGCCGGCCTCGGCTTCGCCATCGCCTTCGCGCTGCGCGACCGGCGGGGCCCGCTGCGCCGGGTGGTCGAGGCGTTCATCCTGCTCTCCTGGATTCTGCCCAGCTCGGTCGTGGCCTTCCTCTGGATCGCCCTGCTCGACCGGGACGCCGGCACGCTCAACGCCCTGCTCCACACGCCGGGCGCGGCCTGGCTGCTCGACCACCCGATGCTGTCGATCATCATCTTCAACACCTGGCGGGGCACCGCCTTCTCGATGATGCTCTACGCCGCCGCGCTGGAGAACGTGCCGCGGTCGCACCTGGAGACCGCCCGGCTGGCCGGCGCGTCCACCTGGCAGCAGCTGCGCGACGTGGTGTTCCCGCGCATCCGCGGCCACGTGCTGACCAACCTGCTGTTGATCAGCCTCTGGACGTTCAACGACTTCACCCCGTTCCTGATCACCGCCGGCGGCCCCGAGCAGCGCTCGGAGATCCTCGCGGTCTACGTCTACAAGGTGGCGCTCTCCGGCGGTGAGCTGGGCTTCGGCGCCGCCATCTCGTTCATCATGCTGCTGATCAACCTGGTCATCGCGCTGATCTACCTGCGCATGCTGGGCCGGCGAAAGGAGCGGGCATGAGCACCGTGGTCGCCCGGACCGACGACGGGGCGCGGGTGGCCGTGCGGCATGTGCTGGCCCGCGTCGGGCGCTACGTGTTCCTCTGCCTGGTGCTCGCGTTCTTCGCGCTGCCACTGCTCTGGCTGGCCACCGCGCCGTTCGACGACACCCCGACGATCGGCATCTCGCTGCCGCAGTTCACCCTGGACAACTTCCGCGCCCTGCTGGACAACCCGTACGCGCTGACCTCGCTGCTCAACTCGGTCTGGTTGGCCGGCGGCACCGCCCTGCTGGTGGTGGTCTTCGCCGCGCTGGCCGCGTACGCGCTGAGCCGGGTGCGGGTGCCGGGCCGCGACGCGCTGCTCTACGGCCTGCTGCTGCTGTCGTCGATCGTGACCGGCACGGCCACCATGGTGCCGTTGTTCGAGCTGGCCGTCCGGGTGAACCTGATCGACTCCCGGCTCGGCGTCATCCTGATCCTCACCGGCGGGCTGCTCCCGGCGGCGATCTTCATCCTCAAGGACTTCATGGACGCCACGCCCACGTCGTACGAGGAGTCGGCGCGGGTCTTCGGCGCCAGCCCGTTGCAGATCATGCGGCACATCGTGGTGCCGGTGGTGCGGCCCGGCCTGGCCACCGTGGGGGTGTGGGCGGTGGCCAACGTGTGGGGCAACTTCCTGGTGCCGTTCCTGCTGCTCGGCCCGGACAAGCGGCCCGCCGCCGTGATCATGTACACGCTCTACACCGAGGGCGGCCAGGCCGACCTGCGGCTGCTCTCCACCTTCTCGCTGCTCTACTCGCTGCCGGTGGCGCTGATGTTCGTCTTCGTCAGCAGCAGGTACGGGTTCCGCTTCCACGGAGGGATCAAGCGCTGATGTCCGCCATCACCCTGCGCGAGCTGACCAAGGTCTACCCCAACGGGGTACGCGCCCTGGACGCCCTCGGCCTGGAGATCGCCGACGGCGAGTTCTTCGCCCTGCTCGGCCCGTCCGGCTGCGGCAAGACCACCCTGCTGCGCACCATCGCCGGCCTGGAACTCGCCTCCGCGGGCACGGTGCGCATCGGCGACCGGGTGGTGACCAACCTGCCGCCGGGGCAGCGGGACGTGGCGATGGTCTTCCAGGACTACGCGCTCTTCCCGCACATGACCGTGCGGGACAACATCGCGTACCCGCTGCGGATCAAGAAGGTCGGCCGGGCCGCCCGGCAGGACAAGGCCGCGGAGACCGCTGACGAGCTGGGCCTGTCCGCGCTGCTGGACCGCCGGCCGGGGCAGCTCTCCGGCGGCCAGCAGCAGCGGGTCGCCCTGGCCCGGGCGATGGCCTGCCACCCGCAGGTCTTCCTGCTCGACGAGCCGCTGTCCAACCTGGACGCCCGGCTGCGCCTGGAGGCGCGCACGTTCCTCAAGCGGCTGCAACGGGAGCTGGGTGTCACCACCGTCTTCGTCACCCACGACCAGGCCGAGGCGCTCGCCCTCGCGGACCGGATCGCGGTGATGGAGGGGGGCCGGATCCGGCAGGTCGGCACCCCCACCGAGGTGTTCCGCCGCCCGGCCAACACCTTCGTGGCCGGGTTCATCGGCTCGACCCCGATGAACCTGATCCCGGCCCGGGTGGACGGCGACGACCTCACCGTGGCCGGGGTGCGGCTGCCGGTGCCGGAGGAGGCGCGCGGCGTGCTCACCGAGGCCGAGACCGTGGTCTACGGCATCCGGCCCGAATACCTCGACCACTCCCCCGAGCCGGTCCCCGGCGCACTCACCGGCCAGGTCGTGGTGGTGGAGAATCTCGGCAGCTTCTCTCTGGTGTCGGTGGACGTGCCGGCCGACGGCGACGCGACGACGAGCGTGCAGGTCGTGGTGCCGGAGGGGCGGGAGCCGGCCCCCGGCGACACCGGCTGGATGGTGCCCCGGCCCGGGCGCTCGCTGATCTACCGGGACGGCGAGCTGGTGACCGGGACGGCGGCGCCACCGGTGCCGGCACCGCGGACCGGCGTCGCGGCGGACGCCTGACCATGGTCACGCACCGGGGGACCTGGACGCTGCCGGACCGCGCGGAGAGCATCCTGCGGGCCCTGCCGGTCACCGTGGCCCCGGGGACCGCCGCGCTCACCGTACGGCTCGACCACTCCCGCGACGCGGGCGTGCTCGACCTCGGCTGCCTGGGGCCGGACGGCTTCCGCGGCTGGTCCGGCGGGGCCCGCGACGGCTTCACCATCACCGCCGACTGGGCCACCCCGGGCTACCTGCCCGGCGCGCTGGAGCCCGGCGAGTGGCAGGTGCTGCTGCGGCTGCACCGGATCCCGCCCGAGGGCCTCCCGTACGAGGTCACCGCCACCACCGGCACCCGCGTGCCCGCCCCGCCGGCGGAGCCTCCCGAGCCGCCCCGGCCCGAGCGCCCGCCCCGCCCGGCGCTGCCCGAGGTGGACGGCCGGCGGTGGCTCGCCGGTGACCTGCACGCGCACACCGTGCACAGCGACGGCAACTACACCATCGACGAGCTGGCCGCCCTCGCCGTCTCCCGGGGGCTGGACTTCCTCGCCGTCACCGACCACAACACGGTCAGCCACCACCCCTGGCTGCCCGGGTCGGCGCACCGGTACGGGATCACCCTCGTCCCCGGGCAGGAGGTGACCACCGACCGGGGGCACGCCAACGCCTTCGGGCCGATCGGCTGGGTGGACTTCCGGGAACCGGCCGACCACTGGCTGCCCGCGGTGGAGCGGGCCGGCGGGCTGCTGTCCATCAACCACCCGCTCGGCGGCGACTGCGCCTGGCGGCAGCCGGTGACCACCCGCACCCGGCTCGTCGAGGTCTGGCACTCCGGCTGGTGGGACCGCACCTGGGGGGCCCCGCTCGCGTGGGCGCGGGCGTGGCGACCGGACGTCGTACCGATCGGGGGAAGCGACTTCCACCGGCCCGGCGCGGACGGGCTGCCCGGCGCACCGACCACCTGGGCGCTCGTCGACGGCGACCCGACCGACGAGGCCGCGGTCCGCGACGCCCTGGCCGCCGGCCGCACCGCGGTCTCCGCCGGCCCCGACGCGCCCCTGCTGCTGCGGCTCGGCGACGAGCTGCTGGCCCTGGGCGCGGACGGCGCGCTGCTCGGCTACCCGGACGGGCGGCACCGGGTCGTGCACGGCGACCGGTGCCTGCTGCCGGCCGCCGACGGGCTGCACGTCCTGGAGTCCCACCGCATGGAGGTGATCGCACTGTGCAGCTGACCGGACGTACCAGAGTGGCCGGAGCCCCGGTCAACTACGGCATCTACCAGCCGACCGACCCCGAGGTCGACGCCGAGGACCTGCTCGCGTCGCTCGCCGCGGACGGCTACACCGGCGTGGACTCCGGGCCGATCGGCTACCTGGGGACCGGCGCGACGCTGCGCCGCCGGCTGGCCGACACCGGGATCGGGCTCGCCGGCGGCTGGGTCGACCTGCGCTTCGCCGACCCCGACGGCTTCGCCGCGGACCTGGCCCAGCTCGACGCGGCGCTGGACGTGTTCACCGCCGTCGCCGTCGACGACCCGCGCTTCGCGCCCCGCCCGACCCTGGCCTGCCCGGGCGATCCGGCCCGGATGGCCCGTCCCGGCACCCCGCCGGACCTGGCCGCCGCGCTGCCGGCGAGCGAGTGGCCGGGCTTCGCCGCCCGGGTGCAGCAGGCCGTCGACCGCTGCCGCGACCGGGGCCTGGAACCGGTGTTCCACTACCACCTGGGCACCCTGGTGGAGACCGAGGCGGAGGCGGACCGGCTGCTGGAACTCACCGACGTGGCGATCTGCCTCGACACCGGGCACCTGACGTTGGCCGGCGGCGATCCGGTACCGGCGGTCCGCAGGTGGGCGGGGCGGATCGGGCAGGTGCACCTCAAGGGCGCCGACCTGGGCGTGCACCGCCGGGTCCGGGACGCCGGCGGCGGGCTCACCGAGGTGGTCGCGGCCGGCGGGTTCTGCGCGCTGGGTGCCGGCGACGTCGACCTCGCCGGGGTGCTGCACGGCCTGGACGAGACCGGCTACGCCGGCTGGCTGGTGATCGAGCAGGACGCGCCCGCGCACGGCCGGGACCTGGACCGGATCCGGGCGGACCAGCGCGCCAACCTGCGGTGGCTGGAGGAGGTGCGACGATGACCGAGCCGGGCAAGCGGATCCGGATCGCGGTGGCCGGGCTGGGCGTGATCGCCCGTACCGTGCACCTGCCCCTGCTGCAGCGCCGCGCCGACCTGTTCGAGGTGGTCGCGCTCAGCGACCTCTCCCCCGGCCGGCTGGCCGAGCTGGGCGACCGGTACGGCGTCGAGCCGGCCCGCCGGCACACCGACGCGGGAGCGATGCTCGACGCGGGCGGCTGCGACGCGGTGCTGCTGGCCACCTCCGGGTCGCACGGTGAGCTCGCCGCGACGGCGCTGCGCCAGGGGCTGCCGGTGCTCTGCGAGAAGCCGCTCGCCTACACCCTGGCCGAGGCGGACCGGTTGGCCGAGGCCGACGCCGGGCTGATGGTGGGCTACATGAAGCAGTACGACCCGGCGGTCGCCGAGGCCGCCCGGCTGCTGGAGGCGATCGGCGGCGCGGCGGCGGTGCACGCGGTCGAGGTGACCGTCCTGCACGCCGCCGGGGACCAGCAGCTCGCCTTCGCCAACCTGCCCCCGGCACCGCGGGACCTGCCGGACGCGGCGGTGGCCCGGCTGCGGGAGGCCGACGCGCGGCTGCTCGACGCCGCGGTGGGCGGGGACGCCGGGGCGCGCATCCTCTACCAGATCCTGATCAACAGCATCTCGCACGACCTGTCGCTGCTGCGGCTCTTCAGCGGGGCACCGGCCACGGTGGACCACGTGGCGACCTGGCCGCTGCCGGACGGGCCGGCCGAGCCGTCGGTGGAGATCTCCGGCCGGCTGCCCGCCGGCGGCCGGTACGGCATCCGCTGGCTCAGCCTGCCCGACTGCCCCGCCTACCGGGAGACGGTCACCCTGCACCACGCCCGGGGTGCGCTGGAGCTGGTCTTCCCGTCGCCGTACCTGCTCAACGCGCCGACCATCCTGACGGCGGTGGACCGGCACGAGGGCGGCGAGCGGCGGGCGCAGTTCCGGTCGGTGACCGAGGCGTTCGAGCAGGAACTGGTCGCCTTCCACGCGATGGTGACCGCGGGCACGCGTCCGCTGACCGGCATCGCCGAGGGCGCGGCCGATCTACGCACCAGCCAACAGGTGGTACGCCGCTACGGGGAGCTGACCGGGGCGGCGATCGGCGGAGAGGCGGCGAGCTGACGTGACGACCGAGATCATCGTGGTGCCGCACACCCACTGGGACCGGGAGTGGTACGAGCCGTTCCAGCGGTTCCGGCTGCGGCTGGTGGCGCTGCTCGACGAGGTGTTCGACCGGATGGCGCGGGACGAGCGGCAGCGGTTCACCCTGGACGGCCAGCTGGCCGCGGTCGACGACTACCTGGAGGTGCGGCCCGAGCGCCGGGAGCAGGTGGAGGCACTGGTCCGGGCCGGGCGGCTGGCGATCGGGCCGTGGCAGATCCTGCTGGACGAGTTCCTCTGCTCCGGCGAGAACATCGTCCGCAACCTGGAGCGCGGGCTGGCCCGCAGCGCGACCCTGGGTGGGGCGATGCCGGTCGGCTACCTGCCCGACATGTTCGGCCACATCGCGCAGATGCCGCAGCTCCTGGCCGGCGCGGGGCTGGCCCACGCCTGCGTGTTCCGGGGCGTGCCGGACCGGGTGCGCTCGCACAGCTTCGCCTGGCGCTCCCCGGACGGCACCGCGATCCGCACCGAGTACCTGCCGGGTGGCTACGGCAACGCCGCCGGGCTGATGGACGACCCGCGGCTGGTCACCCGCCGGGCCGTTGACCTGGCCGAGCGGCTGCGGGGCTGGCGGGCGACGGACGACGGCACGCCCGTGCTGGCGATGTACGGCACGGACCACGCGGCGCCGGCACCGGACGCCCCGGACCGACTCGCCGCCGCCGCGGTGGACGGGGTACGCCTGCGGCTCGGCACCCTGGCGGAGTACTTCGCCACCCAGCCGACCACGGTGGACGGGCTGCCCGTGGTGGCCGGCGAGCTGCGCTCGCACGCCCGGGCCAACATCCTGCCCGGCGTGATCTCCGTGCGCGCCCACCTGAAGCAGGCGATGGGGCGGGCCGAGCGACGGGTGGAGCGGTACGCCGAACCCCTCGCCGCGCTCTTCCACGACCCGTCCGTGCAGCGGTTCCTGGACATGGCCTGGACCCGGCTGATCGACGCGAGCTGCCACGACTCGGTGACCGGGTGCGGCTGCGACGAGACCGCCGAGCAGGTGGCCGCCCGGCTCGCCGAGGCGGACCAGCTCGGGCGGGCGGTCTGCGACCTGGTCGGGGCGCGGCTCGCCGCCGCGGTGCCGCGCGACGGGTACCTGCTGTTCAACCCGACCCCGGCCGCCCGCACCGCCCTCGTCCGCCTCGACGTCGAGGCGCCCGCGGACGGGCCGGTCGGCCTGGTCGACGCCGACGGGACGGTCGCCCCCGCCCAGGTCCTCGACCGGGCCCGGACGGTGCTCGCCGACGACGTGGTGCCGGCGGCCGAGCTGCCGGCGATCCTCACCCGGGTGCACGGGACCGAGCTGTACGGGCAGGAGATCACCGCCTGGTCGGTGTCGCCCGCCGACGCCACCCTCACCTTCGAGGTGGCGCGGCACGGCGACCCGACGTTCGACGTCGAGGACGTGCGGCTGGCGCTCGCCGACGCGGCCGGCCCGGACCGCTGGCGGGTACGCATCGTCGCCGCCCCGCGGGCGACCGTCGCCGCGCTGGTCACCGCGCCGCCGCTCGGCCTGGCCGCGGTCCGCCCGGTGGCGCTGCCGGCGGACGCGCCGGCGCTGCCGGCGCCGGTCACGGTGACCGACCGGACCGTCGACAACGGCCTGCTCCGCGTCGAGGTGGCCGAGGACGGCACGCTGGGGCTGTCCACCCCGGACGGGGTGCGCGTCGACGGGGTCGGCCGGATCGTCGACGGCGGCGACGTGGGCGACAGCTACAACTACGCCCCGCCGGCCGCCGACGAGCTGATCGACAAGCCCCGCGCGGTGCGGACCGTGGTGGTGCACGACGGCCCGGTGCTCGCCGTGCTCGACGTGGTCCGCGAGTACCGCTGGCCGGTCGGCGCCGACGTGGACGCCGGGTCACGCCGGGTGGACCGGGAGGCGACCGTGGTGACCACCCGGGTGGAGGTCCGGGCCGGTGAGCGCTTCGCCCGGCTGCGGCTGAGCTTCGACAACCGCTGCGACGACCACCGGGTACGCCTGCACCTGCCGCTGCCCGCACCGGCGGCCGCGTCGTACGCGGAGGGTCAGTTCGCGGTCGTGGAGCGTGGGTTGACCGCCGAAGGTGGCGGCGGCGAGGTGCCGCTGCCGACGTTCCCGGCCAACGGGTTCGTCGCCGCCGGCGGCCCGGAGGGTTCGCTCGGCGTCCTGTTGACCCAGCCGACCGAGTACGAGCTGGTCGACGCCGGTCGGGAGCTGGCGGTCACCGTGCTGCGCTCGATCGGGATGCTGTCCCGCAACCGGCACGCCCTGCGCGACGAGCCCGCCGGCCCGCAGCTGCCCACTCCGCTCGCGCAGTGCCGGGGCGAACGCAGCGTCGACCTCGCCGTGCTGCCGTACCGGGGTGACTGGGACCCCGCCGGGGTGGCGACGGCGGCCGAGGCGTACCGGCACGGGCTGCTGGCGTTCCCGGGCAACGGCGACCCGGCCGCCGGGCTGCCGGCGCCGGTGACCGGGCTGACCGTCGACGGGGACGGCGTCACCCTGACCAGCGTCCGGGACCGGGACGGGCGGGTCGAGCTGCGGGTGGTGGCGAGCCGCGACACCACGGCTGTCGTCGGCGCCGGCCGCGACGTCCGCGGCGCTTGGCGGGCCGACCTGCTCGGCCGGCCGGGCGACCCGCTCCCGGTCGACGGCGGGCTGGTCCGGCTGCCGCTGCGGGCGTGGCAGATCGCCACGGTCCAGCTCGACCTGACGGACTGAGGCCGCGCCCGGCCCTCAGGTCGCCGGGGTGACCGCGCGCAGCCAGGCCTGGGCGATCAGCGCGTGCCCGAACGGGGTCGGGTGCACGCCGTCGCGGGTCCACACCCGGTCGTCCACCTCGGCGGCCTGGAACAGGTCGTCCACCGCGACCAGCGTCGCGTCGAACTCGGCGGCGAGCGTGCGAACCACCTCGACCTTCGGGTCGAGGTCCGCCCGCCAGCCGCGCTGCTCGTCGTCGAGCGGGACGAGGAACGGCTCGACGAGGATCAGCCGCGCGCCCTGCCGGCGGGCGCCGGCCAGGATATGCCGGTAGTCGCGGGCGAAGTCGGCGGCGCTGGTCGGGTCGTCCCGGGTGTAGCGCTGCCAGGTGTCGTTGACGCCGATCAGGACGGAGACCACCTGCGGGGCGAGGGCCAGGCAGTCCTGCTCCCAGCGGGCGCGCAGGTCGCGTACCCGGTCGCCGCTGACGCCCCGGTTGCGGAAGGTGGCCCGGTGGCCGGGGTGCCGGGCGGTGAACCAGGCCGCGGCCATCATCGCGTACCCGGTGCCGAGGTCGTCTCCGCAGGTCCGGTCCCGTCCGGCGTCGGTGATGCTGTCGCCGATGAAAAGCACCCGGCCGCCGTGCGGCACCTCCACTGTCATCCGCCCGGCTCCTCCCCGCTCGACGTCGCTCGCATGATCATGCCGGAGCGGTCCGGACGCCCGGCGGCCGGCTCCCGGCCGGTCCGCCGGGAAAGTTCCTCCGACCGGCTGTTGCGTTTCGGCGGCCGAGGCCGATGGACAGATCGTGGCAGTGCGGCGCGACGGGTGTGAAAACCGCCCCAAGTTGACCTTGGCCGTTGCAATCGACGCACAAACGGTGTTGACTGCTGCACCATGCCAGAGCCGATCATCACGGACAGGCCGGTAATTTCGTGAGAAGCACCGACATCACCCCAGCAGCCTCGGCGGGCCACCGCCGGGCGACCTGGCGGCAGCGGGCGGCGCGCTGGTTGGATCCGACGGTTGCTCAGTGGGACGTCACTCCACCGGAGACGCCCGAGCCGCCACCGCCGACGCCCGAGGAGCCGCCGCCCAGTCCCTGGCCGGCGATCTGCGAGCAGTTCGCGATGCGGATCATGGCCTCCGCCTACCAGATGGGCTCCCACCTGGAGGCGGTCGAGGCCGACGAGCAGGACCCCGACCGGTTGGAGCGGCTCTACCGGATCGACCACGCCAACACCCGGATCCGGCGGCACGCGGAGAACCTCCAGGTACTGCTGGGCCGCCGCGTCGAGGACGCCGACCCGCAGACCGTGACCCTGGTGGACGTCATCCGGGCCGCCAGCTCGGCCATCGAGCACTACCCCCGCATCCAGGTGGGCCACGTGCTGGACCTCGCGGTCCTCGAGTTCGCCGCCGACGACGTGATCCGGGTGCTCACCGAACTGCTGGACAACGCCGCCCGGTTCTCCCCGCCCACCGCCCCGGTGATCGTGTCGGCGTTCATCACCGAGGACGGCAGCGTCCTGCTGCGGATCGAGGACGCCGGGGTGGGCATCCACCCCGATCACCTGACCCAGCTCAACGCCCTGCTCGGCGGCCGGCCGATCACGCCGGTCACCCTCGACCCGGCGGCCCACCTCGGGCTCGCCGTGGTGGCCCACCTGGCCGTCGCGCAACGGCTCCGGGTCACCCTCACCAACCGGCCCTCCGGCGGCACCACGGCAACCGTGTTCGTCCCCGGCGCGCTGCTCTGCGAGATCCCCGCGGCGCCGGGGCCGGACCCGTCCGGTGCGCCCGCTCCAGCCTCGGCCTGGCGGTCACCGCCCGGTCCGGGTCCGGCCGGCGCACCCGTCCCGCCCCCGGCCTGGCCGCCCCCGCCGGCCGGGGGCGGGACCCACCTCAGGAGCACCCAGATGGCCGCGGCCCAGGACAGCACCAACTCGCCGACCATGCCCCTGACCACGCTGCGCGGCCCGGCCCCCGCGAAGCAGTCGTCCGGCGGCCTGCCCCAGCGGGTGCCGGGAAGCGTCCGTGACCAGGTCCCGGCGATGCCGCCGCCCCCGGCCGACGCCGGCCCCGGATCCCCACCCGAGGCGTGGCCGGACGAGACGGCGGCCTTCGCCGCCGGCGTCAGCGACGCCCTGACCACCAGCGACGAAGGACAGCAGCGATGACCCACGCATACCCCCGCAGCGGTACGGCGACCCCGGGCCAGGGGGTGCCGGACTGTGCCTGGCTGATCCGTCAATTCGCCGAGGACGTGCCCGGGGTCACCCACGCGATGCTGGTGTCGCTGGACGGTCTCCAACTCGCCGCCTCCCGCACCGTCGACCGGGACCTCGGCGACCAGCTCTCCGCGCTGACCGCGGGGCTGCTGAGCATGGCCGACCGCAGCGCGGCCCTGCTGGAGCTCGGCGCCTCCGAGTATCTGACCGTCCGGCTGCCGCGCGGGCACCTGCTGTTCATGCGGGTCGGCGAGTCGGCGGGGCTCGCGGTGGCCGCCGCCCCCGGCTGCGACCTGCGGGTCGTGTCCTACCGGATGACGCAGTTCGTCAGCGCGGTGTGGCACGCCCTCACCCCGGCCGTCCGCCACGAGCTGCATCGGATGACCGCCAGTCAGTCCCGCTGACCCGGCCGAAGGAAGCTGATCATGCCGATGAGGTACTGGAAGGTGCGGCCGTACGTGCTGACCGCCGGTCGGACGCGCACCCGGCAGCCGTTGCTGGTGCACACCCTGGTGTCCGTGCCCTACTACGACGCCGTGTTCGCCTCCGGGCTGCTGCCCGAGGCCCGGTCCCTGTACGAACAGGCCCGCCGGACGGCGCGCTCCGTCGCCGAACTCTCCGCGGTCTGCGGGATGTCGCTGGGGGTCACCCGGGTGGTCGTCGACGACCTGGCCGCCACCGACCGGCTGCTCGTCCACACCGACCACGACAACGTCGACTTCCGCCTCCTGGAGAGACTGCGCGATGGCCTCCGCAAGCTTGCCTGACACCCCGGTGCTGACCTCGGCGAAGATCGTCATCGCCGGCGGCTTCGGCGTCGGCAAGACCACCTGCGTCGGGTCCATCTCGGAGATCCCGCCGATCAACACCGAGGCGTGGATGACCGCGGCCAGCGAGACCGTCGACCGGATGGACCCGGGGATCGACAAGAAGACCACCACCGTGGCGATGGACTTCGGCCGGCTGACCATCGGTCCCGACCTCGTGCTCTACCTGTTCGGCACGCCGGGCCAGCCCCGGTTCTGGCCAATGTGGGACGACCTGTGCCGGGGCGCGGTCGGCGCGCTGGTGCTCGCCGACACCCGGAACCTGGCCGCCTCGTTCCCGGCGATCAACTACTTCGAGCAGGACAGCGACGTGCCGTTCGTGGTCTGCGTGAACCTCTTCGACGGGGCGCTGCACCACCCGCTCGACGAGGTCCGCGAAGCGCTCGCCCTCGCCGCCGGCGTACCCCTGGTCGCCTGCGACGCCCGCGACCCGTCGTCGGTGGCCCGGGCGCTGCTGGCCGTCGTGGAACACACCATGTCCCGCACCGCTCGGCCCACCGCGGGCCCGCTCACGGCGCGGTAGCTCAACCTGGAGGAACCATGCGCAAGATCCTGATCGTCGGGGCCGGGCAGTCCGGGCTCCAGCTCGCCCTGAGCCTGCTCGCCGAGGGTTACGACGTGACCGTGATGTCGGCCCGGACCCCGGACGAGATCCGCCGGGGCTGGGTGATGAGCACCCAGGCGATGTTCACCACCGCGCTGAGCACCGAACGCCGGTACGGACTGGACCTCTGGCAGCAGCAGACGCCCCAGATCGAGGGGCTGCACGTCTCGCTGTCCGCCCCGCCCGGCGAGCGGGCGCTGCGCATCCCGTGCCCGCTGGACGAGCCGGCCCAGAGCGTCGACCAGCGGGTGAAGATGGCCGCCTGGCTGGAACTGGTCGAGCAGCGCGGCGGGACGGTGCTTTACCAGACGGTGACGACCTCAGACCTCGACGGGCTGACCCGACTGGGCCGCTACGACCTGACCATCGTGGCCGCCGGCAAGGGCGACCTGGTCGGCGCCTTCGACCGGGACCCGGAACGCTCGGTCTACGATGCGCCGCAGCGCGGGCTGGCGGTGGCGTACGTGCACGGCATGGCCCCCGACCCGCTGTGGCCGGTGCCGCACGTCGGCTTCAACGCCGTGCCGGGGCTGGGTGAGCTGTTCGTCATCCCCGGGGTGACCCACTCCGGCCCCTGCGAGATCCTGTTCTGGGAGGCGGTGCCGGGCGGGCCGCTGGACCTGTGGACCGAGCGGCGCGACCCGGCCGAGCACCTCAAGCTGACCCTGGACCTGGCCCGCCGCTACACCCCGTGGGTCTACGAGCGCTGCGCCGACGTCGAGCTGACCGACGGCCGGGCCACCCTCTCCGGCCGGTACACCCCGACGGTGCGGCGGCCGGTGGCAGAGCTGCCCTCGGGCGGGCTGGTGCTGGGCATGGCCGACGTGGTGGTGGCCAACGACCCGATCACCGGTCAGGGCAGCAACACCGCCGCCAAGTGCGCGTACGCGTACCTGGGGTCGATCGTGGAGCGTGGTGACCGGCCGTTCGACCGGGAGTGGATGACGCAGACCTTCGAACGGTTCTGGGCCGGTGCGGGCGAGGCGGTGACCGGTTGGACCAACGCGATGCTGCAGCCGCTGCCGCCGCACGTGCAGCAGATCCTCGGGGCGGCCGCGGGGAACCCGGTGATCGCCCGCCGCTTCGCCAACGGCTTCAGCGACCCGAACGACTTCCGGGACTGGTTCATGACGCCGGACGCCGCCGAGCGGTACCTGGCCTCCGTCGCCGGCTGAGCGGTCGGTCGGCCGGGATCCCCGGGTGGTGCCCCTGAGGATCCCGGCCGACCGACCGCCGGCGGCCCTCCCGAACAGCTGCCGAAACGGTCCGTTCGGCCCTGGTGGAGCGACGTCTGACCTGCTGCCCTGAGAGGCAGGACCACTCGGTCGGTCACCGGGATCAGAAGCGAGACCGACATGGACAGCCTGTATCTCCCGCGCACCGGACGCCACCCGATCCGTGCTCTCCTGATCGGCGCCGTCACGGTGCTGGCGCTCGCCGGGGCGACGCCTCCGTCGGGCCACACCATCGCCGCCCGCACCACCGCCGCCCCGACCGGGGCCGCCGGCCCGGCGGCCCTCGCGGTGGCCGACCCCGCGCCCGGCACGTTCACCGGGCTGGGCTTCGACGCGTGCACCGCCCCGTCGGCCGCGACGATGCAGGCGTGGCTGGCGGCCTCGCCCTACCGGGCGATCGCCATCTACTTCGGCGGCATCAACCGGGCATGCGCACAGCCCAACCTGACCGCCTCGTGGGTCGCCACCCAGCAGGCCGCCGGCTGGCATCTCATGCCGATCTACCTCGGGCTGCAGGCACCGTGCACGACGTCCAGCAAACCCAACCTCATCGACCCGGCGAACGCCGCGGCGCAGGGACGCGCGCAGGCGGAGGACGCGGTGGTCCAGGCGAAGGCGCTCGGCCTGGCGCCGGAGAGCGTACTGATCTTCGACCTGGAGGCGTACCGCACCGACGACCCGGTCTGCCGGTCCGCGGTGCTCGCCTTCATGAGCGCGTGGACGGCGCGGTTGCACGACCTCGGCTACCTCTCCGGCTTCTACAGCAGCATGGCCTCCGGCGTCGCCGACCAGGTCGCCGCCTACCGCACGCCCGGCTACGTCCGTCCGGACTACCTGGACTTCGCCCGCTGGGACGGGAACGCCACGGTCGCCGACCCGGCTGTCCCCAGCTCGTACTGGTCGCCGCAGCGGCGGATGAAGCAGTACCGGGGCGACCACGTGGAGACCTGGGGCGGCGTGACGATCAACATCGACAACGACTACCTGGACGTGGCTCCGCTGCCGGGGACCCCCTTCGGCGACTTCACCGGGAACGGCTGGTCCGACCTGCTGAGCCGCGAGCCCGCCACCGGCAACCTGTACCGCTACGCCGGCAACGGGACCTCGCTGAGCGCCCGCACCGCCATCGGGGTCGGCTGGAACAGCATGAACGCCATCATCCGGACCGACTTCACCGGGGACGGTCAGGAGGACGTCATCGCCCGCACCCGGGCGACCGGCGACCTGTGGCTGTATCCGCACACCCTGTCGGGTTGGAGCAGTCGGGTCCGCATCGGCAACGGCTGGAACTCGATGCGCGAGATCACCCCCGCCGCCGACTTCGACCTCGACGGCTATCGGGACCTGCTCGCCGTGCAGACCTCCACCGGGAACCTGTACCTCTACCCGGGCCGCGGCACGTCGTTCGGTGCTCGGCGGCTGGTCGGCAACGGCTGGAACAGCATGGACGAGCTGGCCGGGATCGGCGACCTCGACCGCGACGGCTATCCAGACCTCCTCGCCCGGCAGAAGGCCACCGGCTACCTCTTCCGCTACCCCGGACGGGCCGGCGGGTTCGGCGCCAAGGTGCAGGTCGGCAGCGGCTGGAACAGCATGCGTGACCTGGTCGGCGTCGGCGACTTCGACCGGGACGGCTACCCTGATCTGTTCGCCGTGGAGAAGGCCACCGGCTACCTGTACCTCTACCGGGGTCTGGGCACCGGCTTCGCCACCAAGCTCCGGACCGGTACGGGCTGGGCGGTGATGCAACCGCTGGCCTGACCGCGCTCAGGCGGTGACGTGGGCGCTGTCGCCGCCGGTCGCGGCAAACGAGGTGCCACTCACCATCCGTGCCTGGTCGGAGGCGAGGAACACCACCAGCGGCGCGATGTCCTCCGGCCGCACCCAGGGCACGCCCAGCGGCGTCTTCGCCCGCAGCAGCTCGACCGCGGTCCGCTCGTCGGCGGCGGCGTCCCCGGACGGCGTCCGACCACCCTCGACGATCGCCTGCGCGTACCGGTCCTCGTGCCGGGTGAGGGTGGTGTCGACCAGGCCGGGGATCACCGCGTTCACGGTGATCCCGTGCCCGCCGAGCTCCAGCGCGGCCGACTTCACCAGCCCGATCAGGCCCCACTTCGACGCCGAGTACGCCGACCCGTGCGTCGTGCCGTGCTGGCCCTGTGTGGAGGAGGTGACGATGATCCGCCCGCCGCCGCGGCGGACCAGCAGCGGGGCGAAGACCCGCAGCACGTTCGCCGTACCGGTCAGGTTGACGTCGATCTGGTCGTGCCAGTCCCGGTCGGCCATCTCCAGCAAGGGCTTGAACGCCTGGATGCCGGCGTTGGCGAAGACCACGTCCACCCCGCCGAGGTCCCGCTCGACCGCCTCGGCCACCGCCCGGACGGCGGCGATGTCCCGCTGGTCGGCGACGTGCGCGGACCAGCGCACGCCGGCCCCGGTGACCAACCGGCCGGTCTCGGCCAGATCCTCCGGGGTGGCCGGCGGGAAGTCCAGGATCGGGCTGACCGGCCCGGCGACGTCCACCCCGGCCACGTCCGCCCCGGCGTCGGCGAGGGCCACGGCCGCGGCCCGGCCGATGCCCCGGGCCGCGCCGGTGACCACGGCGACCCGGCCGGCCAGCGGTCGCGTCGATGCCGCCACCCCGTCCCACCCCCGTCCGACACGTCCGGTGACACCCCGGCCCTCCTGCACGGTAGACCGCGCCGGACGGTCGCGCCGGGGATCGGCCGGTCCCGCGGCTCGCCGGCCGGCGGTGCGGGACGTCACGGCGGACCGGCCAGCAGCCCCGGGCCGCGGCGGGCAGACTGGTCCGGTGGACAGGCGACGCGGGGAACTGCTCGGGGTGGACGTGCCGGTCGTGGCGGCGCCGATGGCTGGTGGACCGACCACCACCGGCCTGGTCGCGGCGGTCGGCTCGGCCAATGCGTTCCCGTTCCTGGCCGCCGGCTACAAGACCCCGGAGGCGGTGGCGGACGAGATCGCCGCGGTGCGCGGCGGCGGCCGGCCGTTCGGGGTGAACGTCTTCGTGCCCACCCCGGTGCCGGTCGGCGAGGCGGAGTTCCGGCGCTACGCAACCCTGGTCGCCGCCGAGGGCGCGCCCTACGGGCTCGACCTCGCGACCGCGGCCCGCACCGAGGACGACGACCACTGGACGGCGAAGGTCGACCTCCTGGTCCGCGACCCGGTGCCGGTGGTCAGCTTCACCTTCGGCCTGCCGTCCGCGACCGTCGTGCGGGACCTGCGGCGGGCCGGTAGCCGGGTGCTGGTCACGGTGACCGACCCGGCGGAGGCCGCGGCCGCCGCCGACCTCGGGGTGGACGGGCTGGTCGCGCAGAGCGGGCACGCCGGCGGGCACTTCGGCACCTTCACCCCGGACTCCCCGGCGCCGCTGCGCACCCTGCCGGAGCTGGTTGGTCTGGTCGGGGACCGGACCGGACTGCCTGTCCTCGGCGCGGGCGGGGTCGGTGGCGCCGACGACGTGCGGGCCGCGCTCACCGCCGGCGCCACCGCCGTCCTGGTCGGCACGCTGCTGCTGCGCGCGGAGGAGGCCGGCACCAGCCGCACCCACCGGGAGGCGCTGGCCGACCCCCGGCGGGACCGGACGGTGGTCACCCGGGCGTTCACCGGCCGACCGGCCCGCGGGCTGCGCAACGACTTCATCGACCGGTACGAGGCGGACGCCCCGCTGGGCTATCCCGCGCTGCACCACCTGACCCGGCCGCTGCGCACCGCCGCCGCGCAGGCCGGGGACGCCGACCGGTTGCACCTGTGGGCCGGCACCGGCTGGCGCGACGCCCGGGCCGCCCCGGCGGCGGAGGTCATCGCTGAGCTCACCCGCACGCTCTGACCGGCCGTCACGCGGTCAGCCGCTGCACCAGCCAGCCCGGCTCCGGGTTCACCACGGCCTCGCCGCCCGCCACGACGGTCGGGACCGTCTCGTCGCCACCGGTGATGGCCCGCACCGCCGCCGCCCCGTCCGGGTCGTTCCAGATGTTGACCCAGTACACCCGACCGGCCCGGGGGCCCAGCCGGCGCCGGAGCCGCAGACAGAACCGGCAGCCGGGCCGCCAGTACACGATCGGCCGGCCGTCGCGCGCGCTGCGCTCCTGCGCCTGCGCGGCGGTCAGCGACTTGGGAAAGACCAGCGGGGAGAGCAGGACGGCCAGCGCCACGAAGATGACGAACTCGACGCCGGCCAACCACGGCTCGTCCTGGGTGACGGCGACGAGCAACCCGAAGGCCAGCATCAGCGCCGCAAGCCACCAACTTCGTAACACGCCGCGGATGCTACCCGGCACCGCAACCACGCCCGACCGGCCGGACCGCGGTCAGTCCCACCAGAAGGACCAGGAGTTCATGCCGACGAGCTGCTCCGCGTAGGCGGTCAGCGTGCCGGCGCCCTGCCAGACGTTGTCGGGGCAGAAGGCGAAGTGCTCGGCGGCGACCCGCAGGGCGTGCCCGGGTGCGGCGGGTGGGGCGGCGACGCTGAGGTGCAGGGTGTCGAACCCGACCCCGACCACCCGCGCGCCGAACCGTTCCTCCCAGCTCCGCACGACGGCGGCGATCTCGCCGGTGTCGTTGGTGTGGTTGGCCGGGCCGGACCAGCCGGTCACGGCGAGCGCGTCGGCCCCACGGACGGCCGGGACCAGGCCGAGCCGGGCGGGGGTGCGGAGCAGGAACTCGGCGTACCGGTCGGCGAAGTGGGCGGCGGGCCCCGTCGAGTCGGCCGGCAGCGCGATCCCCGGCCAGGTCTGCCGGAACGGGGCGGTCACCGCGGCCCGGTCGGTCGAGGAGAGCAGGTCGTCCTCGTCGGTGTCCGTGCAGTCTTCCCACCACCGGGCCAACAGGTCCGCCGCGTCGTGCTGGTCCGGCGACGACATGCCGGCCGGGTAGACCTCGCCGTCGGCCCAGGGTCGACTCTCCTCGCGGGACAACCCGCTCAGCAGCAGCGGCCACAGCCCGGACTCCCGATGGCGGGACCGCATCCGCACCCAGACGTCGGGGTCGGTCGCGGCGTCGCTCAACCAGTATCGCGGCGGCCCGCCGTCTTCCGGCTCCACCATCCGGCCGGGCGGCAGCGTCCCCGGCGGGAGGGCGCCGACCAACCGGGGCAGATCCTCGAACATGGCGGGGAGCGTACGGGACGGGTGCGACACCCGGCGGGTCAGACGGTGGCGTCGGCCAGCAGCTCCAGCAGGTGCCGGTACGGCTGCCCGGTGGCCCTGGCCATCCCGATCTCGCAGGTGCGGTTCACCGACGCGTACCCGTCGAAGGAGCGGGCCGCGACGGCGGCGGCCTCGGCGCGGGTGGCGGAGGCGGTCAGCTCCGGGTGCAGCAGTCCCCGGTCGCCGGCGAAGCCGCAGCACTGCCAGCCCTCCGGCACCACCACCTCGTCGGCGACCGCCCGGGCCACGGCGAGCAGCGACTCGTCCAGCCCCAGCCGGGTGGACGAGCAGGTCGGGTGCAGGGCGAGGGAGCCGAGCCGGCGCCGGACGGTGAGCCGGGGCAGCAGCGTGGTGGCGGCGTACGCCACCGCGTCGACCACCCGCAGGTCACCGGCGTCGGCGAGCAGCTTGGCGAAGCCCTCGGTGCACGAGGCCGCGTCGCTGACCAGCGGCAGCGCCCCGTCGCGGCTGGCCGCCCGCAGCGCCGGCGGCACCCGGTCCCGCACGGCCCGGTAGCCGGCGCCGAGGCCCTTGGACGACCACGGCGTGCCGCAGCACATGGCGCCGATGCCCTCGGGCACGAGCAGCCGTACCCCGGCCCGCTCGGCGAGGGTGAGCAGCGCGGCGGCCACCCCCGACCCGCCCTCGGCGGGGGCGAAGAGGGTGCCGAGGCAGGACGGGACGAAGACCGCGTCCGGGTCGTCGACCGGGCGCGGGCGGCGGGCCGTGCCGCCGCGGGGCAGGTCGCGGCGCCACTGCGGGACCCGTTCGGCACCGAGGACCGCGCGGGCGGCCCGGGTGGCGGCCTCGGGCAGCGCGGGCGGCAGCGCGCCGGCCAGGTCGAGGCCGCGGGCCATGCCCCGGGTGGCCGTGCCCCACCGGGTGGCCGCGCCCCGCCAGCCGGCCTGCGCCACCCCGCCGTGGCGTTCGGTACGCAGCCGCTTCACCAGGTCACCGGTGTTGATCAGCACCGGGCAGGCGGTGGCGCACATCCCGTCGACCGCGCAGGTGTCCACCGCGTCGTAGTCGTACGCCTCGGTCAGCTCGCGCGCCAGGGCGAGGTCGCCGTCGGCGCGGGCGGCGGCGATCTCCCGGCGCAGCACGATCCGCTGCCGGGGCGTGGTGGTCAGGTCGCGGCTGGGGCAGACCGGCTCGCAGTAGCCGCACTCGACGCAGCGGTCGACCTCGGGTTCGACGGTCGGCACGGTCTTCAGGTGGCGCATGTGGATCTCGGGGTCGTCGCTGAGCAGCACCCCGGGGTTGAGCACGCCGTCGGGGTCGCAGAGCGTCTTCAGCTCGCGCATCACCGCGTACAGTTCGTCGCCGAACTGGCGGCGGACGTAGGGGGCCATCACCCGGCCGGTGCCGTGCTCGGCCTTGAGCGTGCCGCCGTGGCCGAGCACCAGGTCGACCATCTCCTCGGTGAAGTCGGCGTAGCGCGCCGGCGCCGCACCGCCGGAGAACCGCTCGTTGAGCATGAAGTGCAGGTTGCCGTCCTTGGCGTGCCCGAAGATCACGCTCTGCTCGTACCGGTGCCGGGCGAAGAGGTCGGCGAGGGTGGCGCAGGTGTCGGCGAGCGCGGCCACCGGGACGGCGATGTCCTCCAGCAGCGCGGTGGTGCCGGACGGGCGGGCGCCGGCGACCGCCGCGTACAAACCCTTGCGGATGTGCCACAGCGCGGCGCGGGCGGCCGCCTCGCCGCTGAGCCGGGCGGGGGCGGTCAGCGGCAGGTCGGCCAGCACCGGCCGGGCCGCCGCCAGCCGCGCGGCGAGAGCGTCCGGGTCGGACTCCTGCCACTCGACCAGCAGCGCGGCGTGCTCCCGGACCGGCAGGCCGCGCAGCGCGGCGTCCGCCTTCGGGTCGGTCTGGGCGACCCGCAGGGCGGCGGCGTCGAGCAGCTCGATCGCCGCCGGACCGGCGGCGACGAGGGCCGGCATGGCGGCCATCGCCGCGCCCAGGGTGTCGAAGACGAGCAGCCCCGAGGCGGCGTGCCGGTGCACCGGTACGGTGCGGAAGGTCGCCGCCGCGACGAAGGCGAGGGTGCCCTCGCTGCCGACCACGAGCCGGGTGAGCAGGTCGGCGGGCGAGTCGTGGTCGAGGAACGCGTTCACCCCGTAGCCCATGGTGTTCTTCATGGCGTACTGGGCGCGGATGCGGCGGACCGAGTCGGGGTTGCTTCGCACCCGGTCGCGCAGCCGGAGCAGGCCGGCGTGCAGCTGCGGCTCGGCGGCGCGCAGCCGGTCGTCGGCGTCCGGGGCGCCCGTGTCGAGCACGGTGCCGCTGGGCAGCACCAGCAGCACCGACTCCAGGGTCCGGTAGGTGTTGAACTCGGTGCCGCAGGTCATCCCGCTGGAGTTGTTGGCGACCACCCCGCCGACCGTGCAGGCGGACTCGCTGGCCGGGTCCGGGCCCAGCTTGCGGCCGTACGGGGCGAGCCGGGTGTTGACCTGCCGCAGCACCACGCCGGGCTGCACCCGGACCCGCCGGCCGTCGTCGAGGACGGCCAGGTCCCGGAAGTGCCGGCGGGTGTCGACGAGGAGCTGGTCGGTGACCGCCTGGCCGCTGAGGCTGGTACCCCCGGAGCGGAAGGTCAGCGGCGTGCCGGAGCGGCGGCTCTGCCGCAGCAGGGCGGCGACCTGGTCGGCGTCGGCCGGGGTGACCACCGCCCGGGGGTGCAGCAGGTAGTGCGAGGCGTCGTGGGCGAGCCGGAGCCGGTCGGCGGCCCGGGTCCGCACCCCGCCCGGGACCGCCGCCTCCAGTCCGGCCAGCGTGGACCCGCTCATCTCCGACGTCATCGGCGCACCTCCCCCGCCCACCCTAACCAGCGGCGGGCCGGCGCGATCCACCCCTTGCACATTGCATCGACCTAGGTAGATACTCGCCGCTACAGCGTCCGTCGGGGTCAACCCCGAGCCGACCCCGGCGGAACGGCAGGGACGCCGACGCAACCGGCGGCCTTCACCGTCCTAGGAGGAGACCGTGAGAATCCGCCGTAGCCGACTCACCCCCCTGCTCGCCGCGACCGTCGGCCTGGTGGCCGCCGGCGCCTTCACCGTGCCGGGCACCGCCTCGGCCGCCCCGAGCTACACCGCGGACCAGCTCGCCCGCGTCGACGCCGCCGTGGCGGCCTCCGGGGTCGAGGGCATCGCCTGGCGCGTGGACGCGGCGGCCAACCGGGTCGTGGTGACCGCCGACGAGAGCGTCTCCACCGGCGAGGTCGCCACCCTCAAGAAGAGCGCCGGCGCCCAGGCCGGCGCGATCCGGGTCGACCGGTCCCGAGGCACCTTCCGTCCGCTGCTCTCCGCCGGTGACGCCATCTACGGCGGCCAGTACCGTTGCTCGCTCGGCTTCAACGTGGTCAAGTCCGGCGTCTACTACTTCCTCACCGCCGGGCACTGCGGTGACGTCGCCAACACGTGGTACACCAACTCCAGCCACACCACCCTCATCGGCCCGACGATCAGCTCCAGCTTCCCGGGCAACGACTACGCCCTGGTCCGCTACGACAACACCTCGCTGACCCACCCCGGCGGCTACAGCGCGGCCAACGCGTTCGTCGGCGAGGCGGTCAAGCGCACCGGGTCGACCACCGGCACCCACAGCGGCACCGTGACCGCCTTGAACGTGACGGTCCGCTACCAGGGCAGCGGCACCGTGAAGGGCATGATCCAGACGACCGTCTGCGCCGAGCCGGGCGACTCCGGAGGTCCGCTCTACGACGGCACCAAGGCCCTCGGCATCACCTCCGGCGGCAGCGGTGACTGCCGGTCGGGCGGCACCACCTTCTTCCAGCCCGTCACCGAGGCGGCCAGCGCGTACGGCGTGACCGTCTACTGATCCACCGCCGGCTGCGCGCCGGCGTCGAGGACCCGCGTCCCCCCGGGGCGCGGGTTCTCCGTGCCTGGGTCCGCGCGTTCCAGCAGGCCCGGTCGCTGGCGGTGGACGGCGTGGTCGGCTCCACCACCCTGGCCGCCCTGCGGAAGGCCACCGCGCGGCCGCAACCCCCACCGGGGCGGGCGCCGGGGTCACACACCCTCACCTGGGCGCAGCTGGGCGTCCGGGTCACCTACTGGCGGGTCACCGGCCGGGGGGCGGTCGCCCGTCAGCTCTGCCGCAGCGCCGGCATGGGCACCGGGACGGCGAGCGCCGTCGCACCCGCGCCGGCGCCGCCCTCGCAGGTGTTCGGGGGCACCGTGCCGATGCCCCGGGTGGCCGGGCGTTCGGCCGCCCAGAACATGTAGCCGAGCAGGCCGGAGCTGCTGCCTGCGCCGTGCGGGGCGACGCTCTGCACGTACGGAGCGGCGGCCTTCTGCACCGAGTTGGCGTAGTCGACGCACTCCGGCAGCGGCTTGCCGCCGTACGCGAGGTAGACCCCGCCGGTGAACTTGGCCGGGGCGAGCGGCGGCACCGGCGGACTGTACTGCGGCTTGCCGTCGACGTGCTCCTGCCAGTTCGCCTGGGCGGTGCTGGCCGAGGCGGGCCGGGCGGAAACCATCGCGTTGGCGTAGTCGAGGACCGGCGCGTCGGTGCGCAGCCAGTCGGCGGTGGCCTTGCGGTTGAGGTCGATGAGCCAGCGGTCGCCGGCGGCGACGTCGATGGTGAGCCGCGCCTCGGGCCGGGCGCCGGTCGCATCGTACGGGTGCGCCGCCCGGTAGGCGTCGATGAAGGACTGCAGCCCGGCCAGGTTCGGCCCGGTGTTCTGCTCGTAGTCGATCTCGATGCCCACGCCGAGCCCGGTGGCCGCCGCCGCGGCCCGCTGGCCGAGCAGGGTGGGGTTCTCGGCGAGGGCGGCGTCCCAGTCGTCGGTGTAGGTGATGCCGCCGATGGAGAGCATGACCCGGACGCCGTGCGCGGTGAAGTACTGCACGATCTCCGAGGTCATACCGCGCGGCAGGCCGCCGAGGGTGGTGGCATCGGTGGTCTGGTGCAGCAGGTCGAGCGGGTTGACGAAGCTCAGCACCACCAGGTTGACCGAGGGACGGCCGTCGCCCCGGTCGATCAGCCAGTGGTTCTGGCTGTCGAACTGGGTGACGGTGCGCGGCGTGCCCCAGGTGCAGTAGTCGTTGCCGCAGTGCCAGGCGCCGTAGACCTGGATCGGGGTCGCGGCGAGCGGGGCGGGAACCGCCCGGGATGGCGCCGCGGCGGCGGCCGGGGTGGTGGTGGCGAGCGCGAGCAGGAACGCGGCCAGGGGTACCGAGCGTCGCATGGGGACCTCCCCGATCGACCAGTACGCCTTGTTTACAGTAAGGCGCTGATCCGCGTCAATGCCCTGCGGCGACCTCGGCGCGGACCCACCGCTGGAACGCGCGCGCCTCCGGGCCACTGGGCGCCGGCCCGTCCCGGCGGGCGGCGATCGCCCGGCCGACCAGCTCGGCGTGCCACCCGCGCTCGACCACCCACCGGCCGGCGTCCACCTTGGGCAGCCAGCGCCCGGTGCGGACCCGGGCCAGGGAACGGCAGGCGCCGAGGACGGCGTCCTCGGTGCCGGGTGCCGGGGCGTCCCCCTCGGGGGTGGGCAGCGCCAGCCACCAGTCCAGCGCCGCGGCCAGCAGCCGGCGCAGCTCCTCCGGCGCCGGGTCGGCGAAGACGTCGACCGCGGGCGGGCCGAGCAGGGCCAGGCCGGACTGGCGCAGAATGCTGCGGTCGAGGGCGTACCAGAACCGCCCGTCGGCGGCCGGCCGGTCGGCCGGGTCGTAGGTGGCGCGGAACGGCATGGTCGCCCCGGTGTTGAGCTCGACCTCGAAGCCCGGCTCCGGGGTGCCGGAGGCGGCCACGTCCCGCCGGTAGACGACCAGTTCCAGGCCGCGCGCCGGGCAGGCGAGCGCCTCGTGCCGCAGCCGGTCGACCAGCGCCCGCTTGGCCGGCCCGGCCACCGGCCCGGCCACCACCAGCGCCACGTCCACGTCGCTGCGCCCGGGCTGGTACGCGCCCAGCCCCACCGAGCCGGCCGCGTACGCGCCGAACAGGTTCGCGCCGAGCACCGTCCGGGCCCGGCCGACCAGCCCGGTCAGGTAGTCGCGTACGTCGTCGTCCATGCCCGGCATCCTGCCCGGTCCCGTCGGGCGGCGCGGCGCGGGTCAGCCGGGGCAGCAGACGGTCAGCGCGCCGGGGACGACCCGCACCTTGAGCCGCTTCGCGGTCGACCGCGCGCCCCCGTCCAGCTCGTACGTCTTCGGGGCGGCGAAGCGCACCCGGACCTTGCGACCGCGGGTGAGGCGCACGAAGGGCGACTCCTCGGAGCGCCCGGCGGCCATCCGGCCCAGTGTGCGCGCCCAGTCGATCGCGCCGCTGGCGGTGGAGACACCGACCTCCAAGGCACCGTCGTCGGGGCGGGCGTCGTCGAAGGCGGGGATGCCGCCGGTGATGGCGCCGACGTTGCCGAAGAGCACGCAGCTCGCCTCGCCGTCGAACCAGTCGGCGCCGTCCACCCGGATCCGGGTGCGGACACACTCGCCGCGCACGTGCCGCAGCCCGGTCCAGACGTAGGCGACCCGGCCGAGCTTGCCCTTGAGCTTGCGGTCGGCGTCGCGGATCAGGTCGCCGTCGAAGCCCGCCCCGGCCATCACGGCGAAGTGCTCCCCGTTGAGCCGGCCCAGGTCCAGCTTGCGCCGCCGGCCGTGCAGCGCGATCCGGAGCGCCTCGGGCAGGTCCGCCGGGATGCCGAGGTTGGTGGCGAAGAGGTTGGCGGTGCCGGCCGGCAGGATGCCCATCGGCACGTCCGAGCCGGCCAGGGTGTCGGCGCAGCGCTGCACCATCCCGTCGCCGCCCCAGACCAGGATCAGCTCGGCGCCCTTGTCGAGCGCCTTGCGCACCTTCTTCGGCGCCTTGCGGCTCTTCGGCACCTCGTACCAGAGGAGCCGCCCGACCCCGGCGGCGACCAGGCTGCTGCGCAGCTCGTCGAGGCCGCCGCCGAGGGTCTTCTTCCGGTGGGCGACGACCGCGACCGCGCCGACCGGGCGGGCGGGGACGGCGTCGGCGGCGGGGCGGTCGACCGTGCTCGTGCTCATGACCTCGGGTGATACCCAGTCGCTGGATCACCCACGCCTGCCGCTCAGGCGACACGCCCGATTCCGATCAGCGGCGGACTGTGCTTGGCCCGCTGCAGTCGGTAGAGTATTCACGTTGATCGTCGGCACCGGCCGACGGCCGGAGGGGTGCCGGGATGAGTCGACGGGGTGAGCGACTGGCCCGGGTCGCGCTGCGCCTCGGACTCCTGCTCGGCGGGGCGGTCGCGGTCTGGGGCGCCCACGAGCTCGCCACCGCCGGCACCGCCTACGCGGCCGACCGCCCGCCCGCGATCCGGGCGACCACCGACAGCTTCACCCACGTCCGCACGACACCCGATGCGGAGGCAGCGTCGCGCGCCCGGGCCGGGTCCGGCGACGGTGGCGTCGCACGCACCGCGGGCGCCACGGCGACGACGCCGGCCGGATCTCTGCGCGTCACCGCGCCGACCACCCGTTGGCCCTCGTGGTCGACCGGGTCGGAACCGGCCCGGTCCGCGACCGTGCCGGCCGGGACGCCGAGGGCGCCGCGCGCGGTCCACCACCACGAGTGCCGGCCGACGGACGGACCCGCCGGACCCGACCGCACGCCGGTGCGGCCCGCGCCGAAACCGGGGCACGCGCCCAAACCGGCGGACGAGCCCGGACCGGCGCCCGCGCCCAAACCGGGGCATACGCCCAACCCGGGGCACGCGCCCAAACCGGCCGACCCGGTGCCGCACGACCGGCCACCGGCCGCCGACCCGCCGACGCCGCCGGCCCACGGGGTCGAGGCGCCCTCGCCCGGCCAGCCGGGCGCGGCGGGCCCGACGGGACTCGGACGCGTCCTCCCGGCCCCGCACGCCGACCACGCCCTCGGCAACTCTTCGACGGCCCGGTCGCGCTCGACCGCGGCCTCCTGGTCCCGGTCGCTCCCCGGCGCGCCGTACGGACCGCGCCCGCCCGCGTCGGACGTCGACCCCACCTCGCCGACGCCCGTCCCCGGCACCGGCGGGGTCGGCTCGGCCAGCGCCGGGCACGGTGACTCGGCCGACGCCGGCAATACCGCCTGGGCCCCGCCCGCCCTGGCCGAGCACCACTGCTCCCGGGCGGACGGCGACGTCCCGCCGTCCCGCGCGTCCCGACCCGGCACCCGCCCCGCCTGACCGACGCGCCGGTGCGCTCTCCGCTGAACGCGGGCGCCACCGGCGGGTTGCGGCGCGTCCCCGTCAGCCTCACGGCCCCGGTGGCCCGCGCCGGCACGCGGCGATTCCGCGAACCCCGGCGCTCTTCCGACTACCCATCTCGATGGTGTCTTTGGAGACAACCATGAGCGTGAGACTTCCCGTCGTCCGGGCCCGATGGTCCGACACCGGCCGGCTCGTCGATCTCGTCACGGCCACCCTCTCCCCCACCAGCCTCGGCGCCTGGCTCGTCCCGGACGAGCGGCGCCGCTCGATCGTGCTGGCCGCCGCGGCGCGGATCTGGATCGAGCACGCGCTGCTCGTCGGCGACGCGTTTTTGCTCCGCGACGGCACGGCCGCGACGGTCTGGTTCCACCGCTACCGACCCATTCCGGCCCCGACCCGGTACGCCGACCGGCTCGGCCAGGCATGTGGCGAGTACGCGACCCGGTTCCTCCTGCTCGACCAGAGGCTCAGCGCGCAGCGCCCGGTCGAGGCGCACAACCACCTGGCGATGCTGGCCGCGCCGGGACCCCACGGCGCCCGGCGGGCGGCGGCCGTGCTCGCCGGCGCGCAGCGCTGGATGGACACCCTCGGCCTGCCGACGTACGCGGAGGCGTTCACCGAGGCCGACCGGGAGCTCTACCGGCGGCACGGCTACGCCGACGGGGAGGCCTTCCGCGTCCCGGGCGGCACGACCACCCATCCGATGTGGCGGGTGTCGCCGCTCTGGACCGCCCGCGCCGGCGGCAACGCCCACTGGTCGACCCACTACACCTCGGGCCGGGCGCGCAACAGCTGGTCGGCGGCGCTGAGACAGGTCTGACCGGCGAACCGAGGCACGGACCGGCCCGACACGCGCGCGCTCGACGACGCCCGATCCGTCCGGTCGCCCGGGGCGGGACGCTGGCCGACCGGTCACGGAGCGTGAGATCGCGAGATGCGCCACATCCCACCGACGCGGACGGCCACGGCGTCACCGCAGCTCCGCTAGCCTGTCAGGCCGAGCATGGACACGATTCGGCCGAGCAGTCGGAGGGTATCGGGTGCGGGTGCTACCTACCGGTGACAACGACAACGCGGGTGGTTCCGCCGCCCCGACCCCGGGGCGGAAGCGGCGACGCCACCGCCTGCTGATCTTCCTGGCGGTCTTCGCGCTGCTGGCCGGCTCGGGCCTGGTGGCCGGCGGCTACTACTTCGACAGCGTGCCCACCCCCACCGACCTCAAACTGCCGGAGTCGACCACGGTCTACTACGCCGACGGCCGCACCCCGATGGCCAAGCTCGGCGCGGAGAACCGGACCATCGTTCCGTACGACCAGATGAACGACTCCGCCAAGCAGGCGATCGTCGCCGCCGAGGACCGCACGTTCTGGACCAACAAGGGGGTCGACTTCAGTGGCGTGCTCCGCGCCGCCTGGTCGAACCTGACCGGTGGCCAGCGTCAGGGCGCCTCCACCATCACCCAGCAGTACGCGCGGGTCGCGGCCGACCTGCGCGGGGTCACCTACTCGCGGAAGCTACGCGAAGCGGTCATCGCCTGGAAGCTGGACGACAAGTACCGCAAGCAGGACATCCTCGGCTTCTACCTGAACACGGTCCCGTTCGGCCGGGGCGCGTACGGGATCGAGGCGGCCGCGCAGACGTACTTCGGCAAGACGGTGCGCCGGGACGCCCCGCCGGCGCAGCAGCTCACCCAGGCCGAGGCGATGGTGCTCTGCGCGATGGTGAAGCAGCCGGAGGCGGACCCGAACGACCCCGAGGGCTCGCCCGGCTACGACCCGGGGCGCAACGCCAGGGCCAGGCAGAACTCGATCGACCGCTGGAACTACATCCGTGACGGCATGGTGAAGCTGGGCTACCTGACGCCGGAGCTGGCGGCGAACCTGGCGTACCCGGACTCGGTGAAGCCGATCGACCGGAACGCCGGGCAGTCCGGGCTCGACCGGCCCACCGGCCTCGTGGTCAACCACGTGCTCAGCGAGCTGCGCCAGACCGAGCAGTTCAAGGGCAAGCCGGACGAGGTCATTCGCGACGGCGGCTACAAGATCGTCACCACCGTCGACAAGCGGGTCCAGGACGCCGCCGAGGCGGCCGCCGACATCCGCCGCGACAGCGCGCCCGAGGCGGTCCGGGGCCAGCCGAAGAACTGGCAGGCGGCCCTCGTCGCGGTGGAGCCGGGCACCGGCCGGGTGCTCGGCTACTACGGCGGCAACGGGGGTTCCAGCGGCGCCGACTACGCCGGCTGGTACTACGACGAGAAGGGCCAGGCGCGGGGCTTCGGCCAGCACCCGCCGGGCTCGTCGTTCAAGGTGTACGACCTGGCCACCGCCGTGGAGAACGACATCTCCGTGAAGCAGCACTTCGACTCGCCGGACACCAAGGAGTTCCCCGAGTCGGGACGGACCAAGGGCAGCGCGGCGGGCCCGATCCGCAACGCCGAGCACGCCCCCTGCCAGCCGAACTGCGCCCTCTGGGAGGCCACGGTGGCCTCGCTGAACGTCACCTACTTCGAGCTGACCGAGAAGCTGGGCGTCGCGAAGGTCATGGACATGGCCAAGCGGGCCGGCATCAACTCGATGTGGGAGACCGTGAAGGGCAATCCGCAGCCGCAGCGAGTGGACCTGCGCGAGCAGCCGGCCGAGGAGGTGGCCAAGCGCTTCTCCACGGAGGTCGGCATCGGCCAGTACGGCATCAGCGTGCAGGACCACGCCAACGGGATGGCCACCTTCGCCGCCGGCGGCAAGCGCGCCGAGGCGCACTTCGTCCGGTCGGTGACCAAGGGCGACGAGAAGGTCTACAGCGAGCAGCTGAAGGCGACCGACCTGGGGCTGGACCAGGAGGCGATCGACCAGCTCGACTGGACGCTGCGCCGGGTGAAGGCCGCGAAGCTGGACAACGGCTGGGACTCCGCCGGCAAGACCGGCACCTGGCAGGCCGGGCAGAGCACCACGCAGAACGTGCACACCTGGATGGTCGGCTGGACCGGGGCGCTGGCCGCCGCCGTCTGGCTCGGCACCACCGACGGCAAGCCGCTGAAGACCACGGACGGCAGCTACGAGGTGTACGGGTCGACCGGTCCGGGGCCGATCTGGCGGCAGTTCATGGAGCAGGCGACCGCCGCCATGAAGCTCGACCCGGACAAGTACCGGTTCGAGGACCCGAAGTTCCCCAACGACGCGCCGACCGAGACCGCTCCGCCGCAGCCGGCCCCCGCCACGTCCTCGGTTAGCCCGAGCGCCCAGCCGACGCCGGACGCGGAGCCGTCCAGCCCGAGCCCGAGCCCGAGCGACCGGAAGACGCCGCTGCCCACCTGGTCGCCGCCGGCGACGCCGCTGCCGAGCCTGTCCCCGTCGAAGAGCCGACGACCGGGCTGACGGCGGTGGCGGCGGTCCGCGCTCCGGACCGCCGCCACCCGTGGAATGATCCAGCCGTGGCGCAGTCGACGGCGAACGCGGTACGGGCGGCGTGGACGGCGCTGGGCGGGGACCCGGCCGACCCGGCGACGGTGGACCTGCGCGGCCCGGCCGGCACGCTCCCGGCCCGGCTGCCCGTCACCGACCTGGCGGTGGCCTGCGTCGCGGCCGCCGGGCTGGCCGCGACCGAGCTGGGCCGGGCCCGGGGCCGCCACCCGGCCGGCCCGCTGATCGTGGACAGCCGGGCCGTGGCGGTGGCCTTCACCAGCGAACGGCACCTGCGTCTGGACGGGCGGGCGTTCACCGGCTTCGCCCCGCTGTCCCGGTTCTGGCCGGCCGCCGACGGCTGGGTACGCACCCACGCCAACTACCCGCACCACCGCGACCGCCTGCTGGCCGCGCTGGGCCTCGACCCGGCCACCGCCGACGACGACGCCCTGGTCGAGGCCGCGGCGGACCGGATCCGCGCCTGTCCGGCCACCGACGTCGAGGAGCGGGTGTACGCCGCCGGCGGCCTCGCCGTCGCGACCCGTACACCGGACGGGTGGGACGGCCATCCGCAAGCGGCGGCGGTCGCGGTGGAACCGCTCGTCCGGCTGGCCACGGACGGCCCGGCGGCGCCCCGCCGGTTGCCGCCCGCGCCGGCCGGGCTGCCGGCCGCCGGGGTACGGGTGCTGGACCTGACCCGGGTGATCGCCGGACCGGTGGCCACCCGGTTCCTGGCGCTGCTCGGCGCGGACGTGCTCCGGGTGGACCCGCCGGGCCTGCCGGAGATCGGCGGGCAGCACCTGGACACCGGCTCCGGCAAGCGCTCCACCCTGCTCGACCTGGGCCGGCCCGCCGACCGGGACCGGTTCGAGGCGCTGCTCGCCGAGGCCGACGTGGTGGTCGGCGGCTACCGACCGGGGGCGCTGGCCCGGTGGGGCCTCGCCCCCGACGCGCTGCGCCGCCACCGCCCCGACCTGGTGGTGACGTACCTGTCGGCGTGGGGCCCCACCGGCCCGTGGGCGGGGCGGCGCGGCTTCGACAGCCTGATCCAGGCCGCCACCGGGATCGCGGAGGTCGAACGGCATCCGGACGGCACGCCGGGCGTGCTGCCCGCCCAGGCGCTCGACCACGGCACCGGCTACCTGCTGGCGGCGGCGGTGCTGCGGGCGCTCGCCCTGCGGGCCCGGGACGGGGGCGCCTGGTCGGTGGAGCTGTCCCTGGCCCGGGCTGCCCGATGGCTGCGCCACGACCTGCCGGCCGGGCCGGCCGCGGCGGGCGCGGTGCCCGACCCCGGGCCCTGGTGCGACGAGCGGGACGCCCCGGTCGGCCGGCTCCGCTACGCGCTGCCGCCGGTCACCCTGCCGGGCGGTCCGCATACCTGGGCGACGCCGCCGAGCCGCTGGGGCGCCGACCAGCCGGCCTGGCTGCCGGTGACCTAGCCGGCGCGGCACGCCAGGGTGCCGGGTCAGGGAGCCAGCACCAGCTCGCCGAGCCGGTCGTCGAGGGCCGCCGCGTCCACCCCGCCCGGCCAGCCCCGCAGCAGCGCACCGCCCTTGGCGACGAGCACCACGGCCGGCGGTTCGCGGACCGCGTACGACCGCGAGATCGCCCCGTCGCCGTCGACCACGACCGGGTACTCCACCCGGTGCTCCCGCAGGTAGCGCTGCACGTCCGGCGGCTTGTCCTCGGTGACCACCCCGACGAACACCACCGCGTCGCGGTGGCGGCGGGCCAGGTCGCTCAGCGCGTCCTGGCGCTGCCCGCACAGGGTGCACCAGGAGCTGAAGAAGACCAGCACCACCGGCCGGTCGGCCCACAGGTCGGCGAAGGCGACCCGGCTGCCGTCGGTGAGCGGACCGGTGACGGCCGGCGCGCCGGGCGCCCCGGACGGGGCGGGCCGCAGCGCGCGACCCGCCGGCGCCGGGCCGGGCAGCGCCGCCGCGCCACCGGCGACCGGCTCCGTGCGCGCCGGCGCCCCGGCCCCGCCGGAGCAGGCGGCGGTGGCGAGCACCCCGGCCAGCGCCAGCGCCACGGCGGCCAGGCGGAGGGCGGGCCGGCGGGTCATGACGGCACCACCGCGACCAGCGCGGGTCCCTGGCTGCTGTTCGGGGTGAGGGTGATCGGCGGGTGCCCGTCGACGACCAGGCCGTAGGCGTCCCGCTCGGCCACCGTGACCGGGACGTCGAACTCGCAGTAGGTGGGGACGCGGGCCACCTCCAGGTCCTCCTCGAAGGTCGGCACCGCGGTGCCGGACGACAGCGCGCCCGTGGCGAGCGTCCGGCCGTCGGCGTCGACCACCTGGAACGGTGCCCGGTTGTGGAAGTGGGTGTAGGGGCCGGTGCCGGCGCACTCCACGCCCTCCGGCCGGATGTTGATGTCCCGGACGAGCACCCGCACGGTCAGCGCCGACCGGGCTTCGTCCGCCTCACCGCACGCGGTCAGCGCGCCGGCGAGCAACCCCGGCACGCACAGCGCTGCCAGCAGGCGCCGCATCAGTCCTCCCAGGTGGTCGGGGCGGGGCCCGGGGCGGTGGCGGGCACCGCCCCGGGCTGGTCGCGTGGGTCAGCCGAGCAGCGCCCGGGGCCGCTCGACCCGGCACTGGCTGGTCACGGTCCTGCTGGGGTCGCTCTCCGAGGTGGCGGTGAGCGTCACCAGGGTGGTCGCTGTCGCGTCGGCGGCGGCGCCGACCGAGACGCTCACCGGGGTGGTGGCGCCGAACTCGGCCGTGGCCAGCTCGTTCGGCAGCTCCACCCGCCAGCCCACGCCACCGACGCTCGCCGAGAGCCGGTACACGTCGGACTTCAGGTACGCCTCGGCGTCCTCCGGGTGCTGCTGGTCGCCCGCCACGTACCGTCCGGTGTTGGTCAGGTCGAACGTGCAGCTGGCGCCGTTGCCGGTGGGCTGGCTCCGGGTGACCAGGGAGCCCTTGGAGAGCGCCACGCCGTGCTCGCTCGGGCCGGCGCCGTCCAGGGACCGCACCGCCACCGTGTACGACAGCACCCCGTCGCCGTCCCGGCGCACGTTGAGCACGTAGAAGTGCAGGCGGTTGGCCTCGTCCACGTACTCGTACTCGCTGCCGGAGTTGGCGCCGGCGTGGAACAGCGCGTCGGACAGCTGCCGGTAGTCACCCATGGTGAGCTTCTGCGGGGTCCCGTTCGGCTGGTAGAAGTCCACCATGTCGATGTCCTGCGGGTTGGCGTCGACGACCCACACGAACGGGGCGCTGTCGGTGTTCTTCGTCTTGCTGATCAGCACGCCGTTGTCCGGGGTGAACGAGTCCGCGCCCATCCGGTCGACGACCTCGACGGTGTAGTTGTTGTAGCGGCCACCGTCGCAGAGCGGGTCGGTGGTGACGCTGCACGCCGGCGCGCGGTCGGCGTTCATCGCGATGTTGATGCCGGTGAGCCCGCCCGGGCCGGCGTCCACCGCGCGGGCGGTGACGTCCGCGACCACCGGGCCGGAGGTGGCCAGCGCCTCCCGGGACAGCCGCAGCACGTGCTCCTCACCGAGCAGCCCGATCTTCAGCTTGTCCCGGACGGTGTGCAGCGAACCCATCGAGCCGCCGTTGACCGGTGGGATCTGCCAGCGGGTGTGCGGCCCGCCCGGACCGTTGAAGGAACCGCGCGACATCATGCTCCAGATGCCGGTGTACGCGCGGCGCAACGGCGTGCCGTACGGGTTGTTGTAGTTGTCCCCGATGCTCAGCAGGTGGCTCAGCTCGTGCGCGTAGACGCCCATGCCCGAGCTCTCCGCCTGGGTGGACGAACCACCGCCGGCGTTCGGCCAGATGGTGGCGGCCGCCTTCCAGGAGGTCCACTCGACGTACCGGGTCTTCGCGTAGTTGGGCAGGGCGGGGTCGGGCGGGCCCCACGCGTCCGGCACGTCCTCCTTGGTCTGGAACATCATCTGGCCGAACTCCTGCCAGGTCGAGGACTCGTCCTGGCCGGCGGAGAGGATGAAGACCAGTTCGAAGCTGTTGGCGACCTCGTCCCCGACGGCCGCGCGCCAGGCGCCGAGCCCGTCGGTACGGATGTTCCGGGCGCAGGTGTCCCCCGACGGGCAGGCGCCGGGGTTGAAGCCGTTGTCGATGCCGTACTGGTAGGACTTGGACGGCATCTCGTACGGGCCGAAGCCGGTGAGGTCCACGCCGTACCGGCCGTTGGAGTCCTGCATCCAGTACTCGTGCAGGGTGTGGCCCCGGTTGAGGTCGCCCGGGGAGTTCAGGAAGTCGGTGTAGAACCGCGCGACCCGGTCCCGCGGCACGTTCGCGGCGCTGGCCTGGGGATTGCCGAAGACCGTGGCGCCGGCCGGCTTGGTGATGACGAACGGCTGGTCCGGGTAGTCGAGCGTGACCAGGGCGATCTTGAAGTTGCGGACCGATCCCCGCACGGTCGGGTCGGCCCAGTTCCGGTGGGGCACCGGCCGGTAGTCGTCCCAGGTCATCGTGTCGGGGTTCTGCCAGTGCTGCGGGTCGAGCACCTGGAACGGGGCGGGCCCGTCCGGCGGGTCGCCCGGTGCGGCGGCGGCCGGCCCGGAGCCGGTCGCGACCAGGACGGTCGCGGCGGCGGCAGCCAGCACCGAACGCCACACCGCACGCCTGGTGGGCAGCGGGTGCATCGAGTCACCTCTCAGGTCGGGGCTCAGGGGCGGGGCGATCGAGGGCGGGCGCTCGCCGTTCCGATCGATCACACCCGATGCCGAATCTAGGAGCCGGCCGGGAGGGTGGTCACCGTGCAGATGTCGGCAGGTGGGCGGGCGACTTCCGACACGTGCAGGACGCCGCCGACCGGTGCCGGCGACGCCGTTACCCGTCGGCGGCCCGCATCGCCCGCCCCATGTCCCGGCACAGCTGCGCCTCGGTCTCGGGGGACAGCGCGCCGCGCGGTGGGCGGCACGGCCCGCCGTACCGGCCGGCCAGCCCCATCGCCAGCTTCACCGCCTGCACCAGCTCCGGCTGGGGGTCCCAGCTGAACAGGTGGTACAGCTGGGCGTAGAGCGGCAGCGCCGCCGCCAGGTCGCGGGTGACGCAGAGCCGGTGCAGCCGCAGGCAGAGCCGGGGCAGCGCGTTGGGGCTGTGCCCGATCCACCCGGTCGCGCCGCACACGGTCAGCTCCAGCAGCGCGTTGTCGGCCCCGACCAGGACATCGAGGTGGGGACAGAGCTCGCGGACCCGGTGCAGCCGGCTCACATCCGTCTCCCGCACCGCCACGACGCCGTCGGTCTCGGCGACGCGGGCGAGCAGTTCCGGGGTCAGGTCCACGGTGGACTCGCCTGGATCGTGGGACGCCACCACCGGCAGCCCGACCGCGGCCACCTCGCGGTAGTGCGCGACGACCTCGGCAGCGGCGGCCGGATACCCGACCGGCGGCGGCGCCAGCACCGCCTGCGCCCCCGCCGCCAGGGCCTGCTCGGCCCACTGCCGGGACTGCCGGCTGCCGTACCCGCCGACGCCCGGCACCACCGCGCAGCCCCGCGGTGCCGCCTCGACGGCGGCGCGGACCACGTCGGCGCGCTCGCCGTCGGAGAGGGCCCGGTACTCCCCCATCGGGCCGCACGGCGTCACGCCCTGGCAGCCCTCGTCGGCCAGCCACCGGACGTGCTCCTGGAGCCGGTCGTGGTCCAGCGAGAGGTCGGCCCGGAACGGCGTGGGGACGGCGACGATGACGCCCTGCCAGGGCGTGGTTGCGGCCACGACGTGTTCCCTTCTCGGACACTGCGGTCGGCCGGCGTACCCAAGGCCGGGACGCCCGCCCTGGCCCCTCGGGCCGGCACCCGCACACGTTAGGGGCGGTGCCGGTCGGGGTCTTCCGACAGATGCCGGAAGACCCCGGCGCGGTCCGGCTACGGCTGTCGCGGTGCCGGCACGGGGGATTGCGCAGCGGCCAACATCATCGGAAGGTAAGCCAACGGTCCTACCAGCACACTCCCGGCCCGGGCCGTGCGGAGAGCCGCCGGTACCGGGCCGGTCCGGGGGGAGCGCATGCGCGTGGAACTGCAACGCATCGTCGACCGGGTCGCGGCACGGGTCAGGCGGCCGGCGCTGATCGAGGACCGCCGCCAGCGGGTGGTCGTCTACAGCGAGCACACCGGGGTGATCGACGGGGTACGCCGCAGCTCGATCCTGCGCCGGCACACCACCCCCGAGGTGATCGCCTGGGCGCGGAAGATCGGCATCATGGAGGCCCGGCAGCCGGTCCGCACCCCCGCCTGCCCGGAGCTGGACCTGCTGCCCCGGGTGTGCGTGCCGATCCGGCACCGGGACCTGCTGCTGGGGTTCGTCTGGTTCATCGACGCGGCCGACGGGATGACCGACGAGGACATCTCGGTGGTGACCGAGGCGGTGCCGGACCTGTCGCTGGCCCTCTACCGGGAGAACCTGCTCGGCGAGCTGACCTCGCAGCGGGAGACGGAGGCGACCCGTACCCTCCTCGTCGAGTCCCCGGAGGCGCGGTGGGAGGCCGTGCGGTCGCTGCTGACCGACGGCGCGGTCGCCCGCGACGGCCAGGTCACCGCCCTGGTCGCCGAGCTCGTCGCGGCGCCCGACGAGGCGCTCGACGACGCGGCCCGGATCGCCCTGGAGCACGCCCTCGTCGCCACCCGGCAGTGGGTCGGGTCCCGCGAGACGTTGCACCTGGTCCGGCACGATCACGGGGTGCTGCTGCTCTGCGGCGGGCGGAGCACCGGGCGGGTGGCGGCGGAGGACGCCGCCGCACACCTTGACGAGGCCCTGCGCGGCGCCACCCGGGGCCTGGCGTCGGTGGCGCGCACCGTCCTCGGGATCGGCGACGCCCGGCCTCGCCTCTACGACAGCGTGCTGTCCTACCAGGAGGCGTTCCAGGCGGCCCGGGTGGCTGTCCAGCTGCCGGCCCTGGGGTCGGTCGTCGCCTGGTCGGAGTTGGGCATCTATCGCCTGTTGTCCGGTGTGGACGCCCGGCAGTTGGACGCCGCGCGGGTGCACCCGGGGCTGGGCCGGCTGCTGGACGACGAGTCCCAGCAGGTGCTGCTGGAGACCCTGGAGGCCTACCTCGACCTGGCCGGCAACGCCCACGCCACCGCGGAACGCCTGCGGCTGCACCGGACGACGCTGTACTACCGCCTGCAGCGGGTGGAGCAGCTCGCCGACACCGACCTCAAGGACGGCAACGAGCGGCTCTGCCTGCACCTGGCACTGAAGCTGGGCCGGCTGACCGGCCGGTACCGGCCCGGGCGGTAGCCGGCGGGGCGGGGCGCCGGTGCCGGGCGCCCCGCCCCAGGTGACGGCTACAGGCCGGCGGCCGCCGCCGCCGTCCGGCCGCCGACGATCGGCAGGGTGATGCGGCTGCGATCGAAGTGGACGGTGAGGTACGCCCGGTTCTGCTTGGCCCGGCTGCTGTAGCCGGAGTAGGAGCCGAGCAGCACCACCCCGAGCTGGTGGCCGGTGTCGAAGATGTAGTCCTCGGGGAGCAGGTTCAGGTCCACCGCGGTCTTCTCGCCGGGCACCAGCGGCGTCGAGACGGCCGGCGAGTCGAGGTTCAGGCCGTCGATGACGCCCTTCGTCACCAGTTCCTGCGGGTTGCTGGCGACGGTCTTCTCCGTCCTGCGGTAGCAGGCGTCCTCGGCGAAGCCACCCCAGTCGGCCGGCTCACCCCAGCAGTCCTCGTCGGTCAGCGTGCGGATGCCGTCGCCTGAGGTGCTGAACCGCTGGCGGGTGCCGTAGTCGACGAGCAGCCCGGCGAAGCTGGTGTCCGTGCCATCCACGGTGGCGTTGATCCGGACCACCGGGGTGCCCGAGATGTGCAGCGGCGCGGTCAGCGCCGCGGAGAGGAACACCAGCCGGTTCTCGGTGTTGGCGAGGGGGTCCGACGGGTGGCGGATGGCGTTGGTCGCGGTCATCGTCGGCGTGTCCTGGAAGGTCGCCGACGCGTTGCCGGGCCCGGAGCGGAGGGACAGCCCGCCGGCGTTGCCGGCGGCCGGTGCCCCCAGGAACACCTGGGTCGGCTGGGTGTCCGGCAGCGGCCACCGGCTGGCCGTCTCCCAGACGTCCGGCGCCCGCTCCAGGTCGACGGCCGGCTCCCGCATGATCCCGTTGTCGATGCCCTGGAGCCAGTGGTCGAACCAGCGGTGCAGGGTGTCGACCCAGGCGGCGCGGCGGAAGTCGAACGGGTCGACGTGGCCGGTGCCGGTCAGCCAGAGCTTGCGCGGCACGCCCTGCTCGCCCAGCGCCGCCCACCACTTGCTGAAGTGGTCCGGGCGGACGTTGTCGTCGTTGATGCCGTGCACCACGAAGACGCTGGCCCGGACCCGGTCGGCGTGCGGCACGTAGTCCCGCTCCGCCCAGAAGTCGTTGTAGTCCCCGGTGACGTCGTCGCCGCCCTGCCCGAGGGCGGCCCGCACCGGGGCGCAGTACGCCCGGCGGGCCGGGTTGGTGACCGTGTTCGAGAGGCTGCCCGAGTAGTTGTTCGCCCGGGTGACCAGGCCGTTGCTCCGGGAGTAGTCGTACCAGCTGGAGATCGCCGAGATCGGCACGATGGTGGTCAGCCCCGCCACCCCGTCGGCCGCGGCGGCGTTGGCCAGGGTGCCGTCGTAGGACTTGCCGATCATGCCCGTGCGGCCGTTGTGCCAGTCCGCCACGACCTCCCGACCGGCGGCGTCGAAGCCCGGCCGGCGCCCGTTGAGCCAGTCGATCGCGGTCGGCGCGCTGATGTTGTCGGCCCGCCCGCCGGTGACCGGGCAACCGGTCGAGTTGTTGGTGCCGATCATGTCGAGCAGGATCACCGCGTAGCCGCGCGGCACGAAGTAGTTGTCGTAGAAGAGCGGCCACCGGTCGTTCAGCCCGTCCCCGTCGACGTCGGCCTTGCACTCGCTCTCGTTGCCCCGGCAGACCGTCGAGTAGTACGGGCTGGCGTCCATCACCACCGGCACCTTCAGCCCTTGCTCGCTCGCCCTCGGCCGGATGATGTCCATGGCCACCACGTCACGGGCCCCGTCGCCGTCGGTGTCGACGTCGGCGGTGACGAAGACCCGTTCCCGGACCGCGTCGGCGTAGCCGAACACCGGCTGGGTGACGCCGCCGCTGATCACCAGACCCGGGGGTCCGTCGGCGCCCGGCTGGGCCAGGGCGCCGGTCGCCGGCAGCCCGGTGGCCACGACCGCCAGGGCCACCACCGAGGCGCGCCAGGCACGTCTTGCGCTTCGCATCCGCGTGCTCCTCCTCCCCGCACCGGCCGTCGTGCGCGGCTCCGCCCCGCGTCCGGGCGGACCACCGCCGCGACGGTCGCCCCGAACCTATTGATCGACGCGGGTCCACGTCATCGGACACCTGTGGAAGTTGACCCGCGTCGGCTCCTACGGCTGTCGCAGGGGCCGGGCCGGGACGCGAAGGTGCCGGGCACGAGGGTCGACCCCGTGCCCGGCACCGGTCCGGTTACAGCTCCCGGACCCGTACGTCGCGGATCTCGATCAGGTCGTTGTTGCTGTGGTTCTGCAACCCGACGAACCCGCTGAGGAACTGGCGCAGGTCGGTCGGCGGGTCACCCGCCCGGCTCGACGCCTTGCCCGGCGTGTTGTCGAACTCGTTGATCACCACGCCGTTCCGGATGATCGAGTAGTGCTGCCCGACCACCCGGACCTCGTAGTCGTTCCACTGGCCCTTCGGGGTCACCCCCGCCTGGTCCAGGTTGTTCGGGTCGAAGTTGTAGATCGACCCGGTCTTCTGCGGCTCACCGGTCGGCCCGTCGTAGATCTGGATCTCGTGGCCGCAGTAGATCGCCACCCAGGCCTGCGAGCTGCGGGCCGAGCCGACCGTGCCGCAACTGCCGGCCGGCCGCTGGTCCACCGGGATCCGTGGGTCCGGGAACCGGGTGAAGACCCCGCTGTTCGCGTACGTGGTGCCGGTGGAGACGTCCCGGAACTTCAACCGCAGCGAGAAGTCGGCGAACTCGTCCTTGGCGTACCAGAGCATGCCGAGCCCGCCGGAGCTGCGGATGGAACCCTCGGGCTGCAGGGTGAACGATCCGCTGGGCGCCTGCCGCCAGTCGGCCAGTGACCCGGCGGTGCCGTCGAAGAGCGGCTGGTAGCCCGGCACCTTGCCGATCTGCGACTGGGCCGCCGCGCTGTTCAGCTTGGCCGCCTCCTTGTTGTCCAGCACGCCGTCGCCGCGCAGGTCGTTGACCACGTCGGCGACGTGGCTGACGAACTGGCCGTGGTTCGACCAGTTCCGCTCGTCGTCGATCAGGTCGTTGACCGTGCAGCCGCCGCCGACCTCGTGGTTGGTCACCCCGGTGTCGGTGTCGAGCAGCCGGACCGTCTTGCCGGTGTCCGGCGCGGCACAGCCGGTGGTGACGGTGATCTTCGCGGTGGAGGTGGTGCCGTCGGCGTACGTCACCTTGAGGGTCGCCTGGTAGGTGCCGTAGTCGGCGTAGGTGTGGGTCGGGTTGGCCTCGTGCGACGGCGCGCTGCCGTCACCGAAGTTCCACTCCCACGCCACACCGCCGGCCCGGGCCGCCGAGAACGCGATGGTCTTCGGCTGGCTCGGGGTGACCGCCCGCCAGGTGGCGTCGCTCGGCCGCGGCGTCGCCTCGCCACCGGTGTACACGACCCGGATCAGCTTCTGGTTGCCGTGCAGGCTGAAGAAGCCGCCCGCGTAGTCGAGCATGTAGAGCGCTCCGTCCGGGCCGAACTTGGCGTCCATCCAGGACTGCAGCTGGGTGGCGCCGGAACCGGAACGGATGATCTGACGCAGGTCCTCGGCGAAAGCCGGCGGGCGGTGGTCGGCCACCCCGGCCGGGTCGACGGTGACGGCGACCCGGTTGCTGGCGTTGGACTCGTCACCGATGAACCACTTGTCGTCCCAGTACGCCGGCCAGGCGACGCCGCTGCCGGTGTCCACCTTGTCCCGGTGGTAGGTCGGGCCGTTCATGATGGCCTGCCCGCCGCCCTTGAGGTACGGCTGGGTGAAGGTCTCCTCGCCCAGCACGTACGAGGGCAGCCCGCTGCCGTCGGTCCGCTTCGGGAAGACCGGGCCACCGCCCTGCGGCGAGTACCAGATCATGTTGTCCCGGATCGGCGGGAGGTTCACCAGGCCGGTGTTGCGCGGCGAGGTGTTCTTCGGGTTGTCGCAGTCGTACCAGCCCGTCAGCACGTTCGCGTCGGTGTTGCTGCGGTCCCGGTACGGCTGCCGGTTACCCATGCAGTACGGCCAGCCCTGGTTTCCCGCGGAGGTGATGATCGTGGCGGTCTCGTACTTGGCCGGGCCGAGGTCCGGGCTCGGGGCGCCGGCGTCCGGGCCGACCCAGGCCGCGGTCAGCCAGTGGTTGACCGGGTCCCAGGCGATGCGGGCGATGTTGCGCACGCCCATCACGTAGATCTCCGGGCGACTCTTGCCGCCGCCCTCCTCCTTGCCGGTGAACAGGTTGCCGGCCGGGATGGTGTAGGTGCCGTCCGCCTCCGGGTGGATGCGGAGGATCTTGCCGTTGAGGTCGTTGGTGTTGCCGGCGGTACGCCGGGCGTCCTGGAACGAGGTGCCCTTGTAGTCCTGGGTCCAGTTGTTGCCGGAGTACCCGTTCGACCCGCCGGAGGAGTTGCTGTCACCGGAGCCGATGTAGAGGTTGCCGCTCTCGTCGAACGTCATCCCGCCACCGGCGTGGCAGCAGCTGTGGATCTGGGTGTCCCAGTGCAGCAGGTCCTTGCGGGTGCTCTGGTCGATGGTCTGCTTCGCGGCGTCGTAGGTGAACCGGGAGACGGTCCGCTGGCCGATCCGCCGGTCCCGGTCGATCGACTCGTGCGGCATCCAGTAGACGTAGACCCAGCCGTTCTCGGCGAACTTCGGGTCCAGGGTGATGCCGACCAGGCCCTCCTCGTTCTTCACCAGTTCACTGCCGCTGCCCCGGTTGCCCATCACGGCGAGCGCGGTGAGCAGCTTGGGCTGCTTGGTCTTCGGGTCCCACTGGTGGATCGTGCCGCAGCCGAGGCCGACCTTGGGGTCGTCCCAGCTCACGATCGGCCCGGACGGGCAGGCCGCCTTGCCGATGTAGAACACCTTCCCGTCGGGGGCGATGGTGAGGCCGTGCGGCTCACCGATCTGGTCGAGCTGGCCCGACTGGTTCGCGGCGGTGAGCCGCTCGATCCGGTAGTTCGACGCGATGGTGGCCTGGCAGTCGCCGCGGACCAGGCCCGCCGACCACTTGATGGCCCCGGCCAGGTGGCCCTGGAACTGCTTGTCGCTGGTCCAGCTCGCCTCGGTCCGGCCCATGCCGGTGTAGAAGGACCGCCCACCCTCGTAGTCCTGGCACCACGACACCGGGTGGAACGCCCCGTTGCCGCTCAGGCCCGCGTTGTAGGTCCCCTCCTCGACCTGCGCGACCGTGTGGACCTTGCCGATCGGGCTCGGGTCCCAGTTGATCCACTGGTCGGAGCGGGTCCAGGTCAGCGGCAGGCCCTTGTTGGCCGGGTGCTGCCGGTCGGTGAGGTCGACGGTGGCCTTCTGCACCGTGCTCTCCGGCGCCGGGCCGGCGTCCGGCCCGATCAGCCACAGCTCGGCCAGCTGGATCAGCGGCTCCCCGCTGTTCGCCGTGACGTTGAGCCGGTAGTGCTGGTAGGCGGTGGTGTTGGTGAAGCTGTACTGCTTGGTCTGGAACCGCTGCGGGAAGGTCTCGTTGCTGCGGGTGTCCAGGTCCGTCCAAGTGGTGCCGTCCTGGGAGCCCTGCAGGGTCCAGTTCTTCGGGTCCCGGCCGGGGAAGTCGTTGGCCGACGTGAGGGCGTACCGGCTGACCACCACCGGCGTGGCCAGCTTCGCCGCCAGCCAGCCGGTCGGCGAGAAGGTCAGCCACTTGGTGCCGGTCGACCCGTCGATCGCCTTCGCGGCGGTCTCGTTGGGCGGGTTCTCCCCGCTCGCGGTCGCCGAGACCGGCTTCTCCGCGTTGGGCAGGCCGGCGGCCGGCCGGGTGCCGATCAGGCCGGTGAACCAGGACGAGTCGGGCTGGGCGCGCGCCGCGTCGTGCACGCCGACGAACCCGCCGCCGCTCTTCACGTACGCCTGGAACGCCGCCTCCTGCGCGTCGTTGAGGGTGACGCCGTTGGCGGAGAGGAACACCACGGCCCGGTAGCGGGCCAGGTTGCCGAAGGTGAACACCGCCGGGTCGGCGGAGTCGTCGACGCTGAAGCCCTGCTGCTCCCCCAGGTCCCGGATGGTCGCGGTGGCCTTGGCGACCGGGTCGTCCTGCTTGTCCACCGGGCCGTGGAAGACCAGCACCTTGACCGCCGCGGCGGCCTCGGCCGCGGCCGCGGGCGTCGGGGTGAGGGTCTGGCCCGGCAGGGCCAGCAGGCCGAGCGCCAGGGCGGCGCTCGACGCGAGCGCCCCGACGCGGCGGCGGCCGCCGGGGCGACGCGGACCGGTCGACGGGGGCGGTGTGGGCGTGATCGGTCCCGTCGGATCGGCGCCGAGGCCGATCCAGCGGGAGAACCGGAAATGGCGTCTGTCGGCCATCTCGACTCCTCCTGGGTTGGGTTTCCGGGTTCGTCGACTCCGCCGGCGAGCTGAGACGCTCACCGGATGAGGGCGTACGCGTCCACCGGCGCCACCCGTGCGCGGGCGGCCGGTGCGGCGGTGCGGGTGGTGGTGCGGTCCGGGGACCGCCGGTCCTCGACGCTGAGGCCGGCGGTCCCGAACCCGTCAGTCGTGCTGGTGGGCGGCGTCGTCGGCGGCGGGCGCCGCGGCGGCGTCGGCGGCGGTGTGCTGGTGGTGGTCCATGCCGGGCGGCATGTTCCCGTTCTCGTCCAGGACGTGCAGCATCGTCGACATCCCGGCGTCGGAGTGGAACTGCATGTGGCAGTGCAGCATCCAGTGGCCCGGCCCGACCGAGTCGCCGGCGACCACGCTGACGCCGAAGGAGTCGCCCGGGCCGAGCGTCTTGTTGTCGATGATCGGCACGGAGTCGGCGAACGGCTGTCCGTTGCTCACCACCCCGGTGCGGGTGTCCGCCCAGGAGTGCCCGTGCAGGTGGAAGGTGTGCATGTCGTTGCCGACGCCGACCACGACGAACTCCACCCGCTCCCCCTTGCGGGCGACCAGGCAGGTCGGGCCGGGCTGCGGGTTCACCTCCGCGCAGGTGTCAGTCGCGGTGCCACGGCGCAGGTTGATGCTCTGCCGGTCACCGAAGACCACGGTGTAGGTGCGGTCCGGCTTCGGGTCGCCGGGGCGGCGGACCACCAGGCCGCCGAAGAGGCCGGCGGAGAGCCCCTGGGTGCCGTGCGGGCCACCCACCACATGGTCGTGGTACCACCAGTACCCGGCGGTGCCCTGCGCCCCGGTCCGGTTGTTCCGCGGCTGGGCGTACCAGGTGTAGGTGCGGGAGCCGCCCGACGGGACGTACGACCCGCTCTGCACCGTGCCGTCGGAGTCCTGGGTGTACTTGACCCCGTGCACGTGCAGGGAGACACCCAGCGGGTGGCTCGGGTCGGTCCGCAGCGCCGCCAGCGTCGCCTCGGGCACCTGGTTGTGCAGGGTGATGGCGAGGCACTCGCCCTCCATCATCTCCATCAGCGGGCCCGGGTAGGAGGCGGTCTCGGGGGTGAGGCCGTAGCCGAGCCGGACCTGGGTGCCGTCCTTCGGCAGCTCCACCGCGTACAGCTGGATGGTGCGGTCCGGCTTGGTGCAGCCGTCCGGACGTTCGGCGAACATCCCGGTGCGGGCGGCGGCGAAGCCGCCGGCGCCGACCAGGGTGAGCAGCACGACCGCCGCGACGACCAGGATCCGCCGGGCACCGGTGCGCGGGCGCTCCCGCCGGGTGTCCACCGGCCCGGGCTCGGCCGCCGGCCCGTCCTCGACCAGCCGCCAGGCGCTCACCGGGCACCCCGCAGCTCGACCATGCGCTGGTAGCTGCGCTCGGCGGCACCGAGGGATCCGGGCGGGTTGGGCTGGGCCCCGGGCGCGGAGTCCTGCTCCCAGAGGAACTCGAAGCGCCCCCGGCCGGTCAGCTCGCCGAAGAAGTCGGCGAACGGGATCACGCCCGCGCCGAACTCCACGTCGGCGTAGGAGTTGCCCTGCTGCGGGTCGGGCAGCGGGACGCCGTCCTTGACGTGGAAGAGCGGGTAGCGGTGCGGGTGGGCGTTGACGTACTCGACCGGGCGGAAGCCCGGGTACTTCCGCGCCCCGCCGTACGCCCACAGGATGTCCATCTCGAGGAAGACGTACCGGGGATCGGTGAGCTCCAGGAAGAGGTCGTACAGCCGCACGTCGGGACGGTCCGTCGCGAAGGCGAACTCGACGGTGTGGTTGTGCTGGTAGAGCTTGAGGCCCCGGGCGGTGGCCGCTTCGCCCCAGGCGTTGAACTCGGCGGCGGCCGCCTGGTAGCCGGCGATGGTCCGGTTGCCGGTGGGCGCCTCCGCGGTGCCGATCGCCGGCATGCCGAGGATCTCCGCGACGTCGAGCTCCCACGCCAGGTTGGTGCGGAAGTCGCGCAGCCCCCGGTGGCTGCCGGCCGCCTTCAGCCCGTTGTCATCGAGCAGTTGGCGGATCTGCTCCGGGGTGATGGCGCCGACCGAACCCTGGGTGTAGCCAGCGAACTCCACCTCCCGGTAGCCGATCCGGGACAGCTCCTCGAAGACGGCGGCGAAGCCGACCTGGGCGATCTTGTCGCGGACGCTGTAGAGCTGGATGCCCACATGTCCCTGCGGGATGAGCTTGCCCTGACCCCCCTGCTCAGCCCCGGCCGGCAGCGCGCCGGCCAGGCTGGCCGCGCTGACCGCCACCGTGGAGCCGGCGAGGCCCCTCAGCAGGGTCCGGCGGTCGATCCTGTTCCTTGCCATGGTGTCCTTCCCTTCCAGTCAGCAGCAGGTGTTCGAGCCGCCGGAACAGCAGGCGGTCAGCGGGGCGATCCGCACGTTCCGGAAGCTGATGACGTCACCGGTCCCGTGGTTCTGCAGGCCGACGTAGCCGGTCGCGCTCTGCCGCCCGGCGCCGCCCGGGTCGTCCGCCCGGGGCGGGCTGAAGACGGCGTCGGGCTTGTTGACGTACTCGTTGATCAGCTTTCCGTTGCGGAAGATCGAGTAGTGCTGGCCGACCACGCGGATCTCGTAGTCGTTCCAGGTGCCCTTCGGGGTCACGCCGGCGCCGGCCAGGTCGACCCGGTCGAAGCCGTACACCGAGCCGCTCTTGTACTGGTCGCCGTCGCTCCGGTCGAGGATCTGGAGTTCGTGGCCGTACTTGATGGCGACCCACTCGGGGCGGGACTCCGTCGGGTGCTGGCGGACGTCCGGGAAGCGGACGAAGACCCCGCTGTTGGCCCGGCCGTCGCCGGGGGCGTCGTCGCGCCACTGCAGCTTGAGGGAGAAGTCACCGTACGCGGCGACCGGGTACCAGAGCATGCCCAGCCCCGGCACGGCCTTGCTGGTGATCGACCCGTCGGCGTTGCGGGCGAACCCGCCGGCGCCGACCTGCTGCCAGCGGCCGAACGAGGCGGCCGTGGCGTCGAGGATCGGCTGGTAGCCGTCCTTGCCCGCCGGCTTGCCGACGCCGGAGCGGCCGGCGGCGCTGACCAGCTTGCCGTGCTCGGAGTGGGTGACGATGCCCAGGTGGTGCAGGTGCTCGGCGATCGCGCTCACGTACGAGACGAACTCCCCGTGATTGGCCCAGTCCCGCTCCTCCTGGATGACGTCGTTGATCGTGCAGTCGCCCTGGACCACCCGGTTGGGCACGCCGCTGTCGACGGTGCCGAGCCAGACGGTGGGCCGGGTGTCCCGGACGCACTCGGGCTGCGGTCCGCTGGCGACCACCGTGAAGGCGACCGAGGCGGTGCCGGAGGTGTTGCCGGCCTTGTCGGTGGCCCGGTAGCTCACCGTGTGCTGCCCCGGCTGGTCGACGGTGACCGGGGCGGCGTAGCGGGCGTACGGCTGGCCGTCGAGGGAATACTCGACGCGGTCCACGCCCGACCCGCTGTCCGCCGCGGACAGGGTCACGGTCGCGCTGCCGACGTACGCGCCGTCGTCGTCGAGCTGCCCGGAGAGGGCGGCGGTGACGGTCGGCGGGGTGGTGTCCGGGGCGGGCGGGTCGACCACGGTGAACGACACCTGCTGCGGCGACGAGGTGTTGCCGGCCTTGTCGGTCGCCCGGTAGCTCACCGCGTGCTGGCCGACCTGGTTGACGGTGACCGGGGCGGTGTAGGCGGCGTAGGGCTGCCCGTCGAGGGAGTACTCCACCCGGTCCACGCCCGACCCGCTGTCCGACGCGGTCAGCGTGACGGTGGCGCCGCCGACGTAGGCGCCGTTGGCGTCCCGCTGGCCGGTGACCGCCGACGTCACGGTCGGCGGGGTGGTGTCGGCCGGAGTGGGCTCCACCACGGTGAACGACACCTGCTGCGGCGACGAGGTGTTGCCGGCCTTGTCGGTGGCCCGGTAGCTCACCGTGTGCTGCCCCGGCTGGGTCACCGTGACCGGCGCGGCGTAGCCGGTGTAGGCGCCGCCGTCGAGGGCGTACTCGACCCGGTCCACACCGGACTGGGTGTCGCTGGCCGACAGGGTGACCGTCGCGCTGCCCACGTACGCGCCGTTGGTGTCCCGCTGGCCGGTCACCGAGGCGGTGACCGTGGGCGGGGTGGTGTCGGCCGGGGTCGGCTCCACCACGGTGAACGACACCTGCTGCGGCGAGGACGTGTTGCCGGCCTTGTCGGTGGCCCGGTAGCTCACCGTGTGCTGGCCCGGCTGGTTCACCGCGACCGGGGTGGCGTAGGCGGCGTAGGGCTGCCCGTCGAGGGAGTACTCCACCCGGTCCACACCCGACCCGCTGTCCGACGCGGTCAGGGTGACCGCCGCGCTGCCGACGTAGGCGCCGTTGGCGTCCTTCTGGCCGGTCACCGCCGCGGTCACGGTCGGCGGGGTGGTGTCGGCCGGCGGCGGTTCGACCACCGTGAACGACACCTGCTGCGGCGACGAGGTGTTGCCCGCCTTGTCGGTGGCCCGGTAGCTCACCGTGTGCTGACCCGGCTGGTTCACCGTCACCGGCGCGGCGTAGCCGGCGTAGGCACCGCCGTCGAGCGAGTACTCGACCCGGTCCACACCCGACTCGCTGTCGGCGGCGGTGAGGGTGACGGTCGCGCTGCCCACGTACGCGCCGTTGGTGTCGCGCTGGCCGCTGACCGCGGCGGTCACCGTCGGCGGGGTGGTGTCGGTGGGCGGCGGTTCGACCACCGTGAACGACACCTGCTGCGGCGACGAGGTGTTCCCAGCCTTGTCGGTGGCCCGGTAGCTCACCGTGTGCTGACCCGGCTGGTTCACCGTCACCGGCGCCGAGTAGGTGCCGTAGGCGCCGCCGTCCAGGGCGTACTCGACCCGGTCGACGCCGGAGCCGCTGTCCGTGGCGGTCAGCGTGACGGTGGCGCTGCCGACGTACGCGCCGTTCGCGTCCTTCTCGCCGGTCACCGCGGCGGTGACGGTCGGGGCCGTGGTGTCCGAGCCACCGCCGCTGACCACCAGCAGGCCGGTCATGCCGCCGTGGCCGGGGATGGAGCAGAAGTAGCGGTAGGTGCCCGGGGAGAGCACCACGTCCATGGTCCAGCGGCCCCCGTTGGCGTCCGTCGGATCGGCGAGGACGTTGACGTCGACGTCGCTGTTGTACCGCGGGTCGCCGGTCTCGAAGGTCAGGGTGTGCTGCATCCCCGTGGTGTTGCCGGTGGCCGCGCTGTTCTCGAAGACCAGGGTGGCCGGACCGGCGACGGCGGTGGTGGGTGCGGACCGGTAGGCGAGGAAGTTGTCGCCCGCCGTCCAGGTGAGCACCTGGGCCTGTAGCGGCGTCGTGGCGGCAGCCGGGGCCGACCGTTCCGGGTCGGTCGGCCGCGCGTTCGCCGGGGACGAGGGGAGGCCGGTGGTCAGCAGCAGCGCCAGCGTGGCGAGGGCGGCCACCGATCTCCGGAGCCGGCGCACCGGGCGCCGGTCCCGCGGTGGATGTGAGTTCATGGGTTCCTCTTTCACGGTCCGGGAAGCAGCGGGCGGAACGTGCGTGCGTGTCGTCGGTGCGGTTCGGAGCTGGCGTGCCGGCGTCGAGCCCCGTCGGCCCCTCCCAGGCCGCGCGGGATCCCCGGCCGTGGCCGGCCGGCCACGGTCGTTCTGCGGGTATGACGGAGCGCACCGCGCCGACGGCGGGGACCGTCGCGCACAGTGGTGCTCGCTTCAGGAGCTGGTGGGGTTGGTCGGGTACGGGCAACGGTCGACCCGTGGCGCGTGCCGCGCCGGATCGCCGTGGGTGGCGTTGACCCGGGGTTGGCCCTCGTTGGCCGGTCGTGGCCGCCGGACGTGTTGCGCCGCCTGGGGCCACAGTCGAGAGCTACCGTGCCGGTAGTTCATCTCGACGAAACATATCGATGATCCCGACACTACTGACTTCCTCTCAGCGTGTCCATAGCTTTCGTCAGTTCCGTGACTACTTTTCTACGACCCAAACGAAAGTAGTTGGCGGATTCCTACGGCCTCGCCGTAGGCCGGCCGACCGGCGGCCGGGCGCCGATCAGGCGGGGTGGCGAGCACCGCGTCGACGGCGGCGACGAACCCGCCGAGGTCGGCGGCGAAGGGCCGGCCGCTCGCCGTCGTCCGCGGCGGTCCGGCCGTCGATCCACCGGTTGACCGCCCAGCGCCACGGGCAACCCTCGCCCGGTTCACCCACCGCGACCAGGATGAGGCATTCATCGATCCTTTGGCATCGATTGGCAGGAGAGCGGGCGGCTTGTTACGACATCCACCGAACGGCGGCTCGGCCGCCCGGTACGGGTGATCATCACGGTCCGTTCGGCACCGGCTCGCGGCCCGGAAGGGGTATGCCGACCCGGATCTTCGACCGAGGGCGAAGACACGCCATTTGCACGGAGCGGCAAGAGCCGCAAATCAACCAGACGACCGTCCAATGAGAATCGCGTTAGCCCTGATCAGGGGCTATAGAAGATCATGGCTTCCTAGATCCGCGCGGTCGGCGCGATGACCGGGAGGTGTCGGTTGCCCGGGTCACCCATTGATCCCGGCCGAAGGCCGTGTGATTGTGCAGCAACGAGTCGCCGACCCCCGGCGACCCGGACGGTCGATCTGTCGAACCGGGGCCACGCCGGCAGTCCCCGGAGACCGACCGCCTCCCGCCTCGCTACACCGCGCCGCACGCCCCCACCGGGCTCCGTGCTGCGCGCCTAGGAACAGGAGCACACCCCCTTGAAGCTCTCACCCCGCCTCGCCGCGCTCTCCGGCGCGGCCGCGGCCGGCCTGATCGCCGCCGGCACCGCCGCGGCCGTGCAGGCCGCGCCGCCCAGTCCCGGTCCCGACGCCGCCCAGGCCCGCGCCAACGCCGCCAGGTCGGCCAGCGCCCTGGTCGCCACCCGCCCCGCCTACCTGCACACCAGCGCCGACGAGGCGTTCGTGCAGAAGCAGGTCATCTCGTCCGAGGGCACCCAGTACGTCGCCTACGACCGCACCTACAGGGGGCTGCCGGTCACCGGCGGCGACTTCGTGCTGGCCACCGACGGGGCCGGCAACCTGAAGTACGCCTCCGTCGCGCAGCAGCAGGCCATCGGCAACCTCGCCACCACGCCGACGCTGACCTCCGCCGCCGCCGAACAGACCGCCCGCGCCCAGCTCAAGACCGTCAGCACCGTCGAGGGCACCAACCTGGTGGTCTACACCCTCGGCGCCAAGCCGGCGCTGGCCTGGGAGACCACCGTCCGCGGCACCGCCGCCGACGGCCCGAGCCGGCTCACCGTCGACGTGGACGCCGTCAGCGGCAAGGTCCTGCGGACGCAGGAACACGTCATGCGCGGCAGCGGCACCGGTGCCTGGAACGGTCCGGTCACCCTGACCACCACGCTGTCGGGCAGCACGTACTCCATGAAGGACCCGAGCCACACCACCCTGGTCTGCCAGGACGCGGCCACCAACACCACGTTCAGCGGCTCGGACGACGTCTGGGGCAACGGCACCGCCACCAACAAGGAGACCGGCTGCGTCGACGCGTTCTTCGGCGCGCAGACCGAGGGCAAGATGCTCTCGGCCTGGCTCGGCCGCAACGGCGCCGACGGCAACGGCGGCTACTGGCCGATCCGGGTCGGTCTGAACGACCAGAACGCCTACTACGACGGCACCCAGGTCCAGATCGGCAAGAACACCGCCGGCGGCTGGATCGGCTCGATGGACGTGGTCGCGCACGAGATCGGCCACGGCATCGACGACCACACCCCGGGCGGCATCTCCGGCAGCGGCACCCAGGAATTCGTCGCCGACACCTTCGGCGCGGCCACCGAGTGGTACGCCAACGAGCCGTCCACCTACGACGCCCCCGACTTCCTGGTCGGCGAGAAGGTCAACCTGGTGGGCAGCGGCCCGATCCGCAACATGTACAACCCGTCGGCGCTGGGCGACCCGAACTGCTACTCCAGCAGCATCCCGAGCACCGAGGTGCACGCCGCGGCCGGCCCCGGCAACCACTGGTTCTACCTGCTGGCCATGGGCAGCAACCCGACCAACGGCCAGCCGACCAGCCCGACCTGCAACGGCAGCACCGTGACCGGCCTCGGCATCCAGAAGGCCATCAAGATCATGTACAACGCGATGCTGCTGAAGACGACCTCGTCGTCGTACCTGAAGTACCGCACCTGGACGCTGCAGGCCGCGAAGAACCTCTACGGCAGCACCGGCTGCACCGAGTTCAACACCGTCAAGGCCGCCTGGGACGCGGTCAGCGTGCCGGCCCAGTCCGGTGACCCGACCTGCTCCGGCAGCACCACCCCGCCGCCGACCGGTTCCTGCTCCGGCCAGAAGCTGGCCAACCCGGGCTTCGAGTCGGGCAACGTGAGCTGGAGCGCCACCTCCGGCGTCATCACCACCGACAGCGGCCAGGCCGCGCACGGCGGCTCGTGGAAGGCGTGGCTGGACGGCTACGGCACCACCCACACCGACACCCTGTCCCAGTCGGTGGCGATCCCGTCCGGCTGCCGGGCGACGTTGACGTTCTGGCTCCACATCGACACCGCGGAGTCGACCACCACCACCGCCTACGACAAGCTGACCGTCAAGGCGGGCAGCACCACCCTGGCCACCTACTCCAACCTCAACCGGAACACCGGCTACGTGCAGAAGTCCTTCGACATCTCGTCGCTGGCCGGCACCACCGTGAGCATCTCGTTCAGCGGCGTGGAGGACAGCTCCCTGCAGACCTCCTTCGTCGTCGACGACACGGCGGTCACCCTGTCCTGAGCAACACCGGAGCGGCCGGTCGTCGTCCTCCCGACGACCGGCCGCTCCGTCGTGTCAGGCCCCGCGCGTGTCAGGCCCCGCGCGAGGGCACCGCGGTCACGCCGGGCGATCCGCCCGAGCGGCCGGCTCCCCGTTCCGGTTGAGCCGGGCGACCACGCTCTCCATCGCTCGGCCGAACGTCTCCTTCTGCCGCACCGACTGCTCCGGCAGGCCGCCGAGCCGCGCGGCGAGCGCATCGACGTCGGCCCGCGCCGAGGCGGTGACCCGCGCGTCGAGTTCGGCGAGCGCGACATTGGCTGCCGCCACCACGTGCTCGCAGACGGTCTCCCAGCCGGCCCCGGCCAACGCCGGGTCGACGCTGACGGACTCGAGCCGGCCACCCTGGACGGCCACCACCCGGACCAGGCCGTCGGCCGCGGCGCCCTCGGCGCGGAGCAGCTCGCCCGGGTCGCCGTCGGCGTGCCCACCGTCCCGCGAGCGCATGAAGGACAGGGCCTGCTCGGTCTGGGTGAGCAGCTCGTCGAGGCTCGCGGCCGCGGAGAACGGGTCGATGGTCATAGCCGCGCTTTCTTCACGTCTTTCCGGAGCACCGTGACGATAGCAACCGCGCCCGACAGCGACGCGGTCCACACCGCTCAGAACGTCCGCCGGTACAGCGAGCAGCCCTGACACACCTCCGGCGGCGTGTCGGCAGCCAGCCGCCGGCGGAACGCGCGGTTGACCGGCGGTCTGTTCACGCCCGCTGGCGCACGCCGACGGCCTCCGCGCTGAGGTCCGCGTGGAGGAGGCGGAGCGCCGCCTCGGCCGGCGACCCGGCCGCCGCCGGGTAGGTCATCAGTCGGTGGCCGGCCTTCCCGGGCAGGTGCAACATCTCGAAGTCGAGGTCGAACTCCCCCACCACCGGATGCCGGAACCGGTTGGTGCCGGAGACGCAGGTCTGCACCGGATGCCGGGACCAGAGGGCGGCGAAGGCGACCGCGCCGCTGCTCCTGCTCGGCCCGGACCGGGGGTGGATGGTGCTGCTGCTCGTCACCACGTTCGTCGGTGGGGTGGCCAACCTGGTGGTGATCGTCGGCTTCATGGTGACCGCGACGTCCGGCCTGCCCGACGGCGAGCAGGGCCTGGCGACCGGCATAGCCACGCTGAGCCAGCAGGTGGGGATCACCGTCGGCATCCCGGTCATGTCCGCGGTGTTGGCCGCGGTCGTGCACGGCCTGGGCACCGAGGGCGCCGGGGCCGTACTGCGCGGGGTCACCACCGCCGTCGGGGTGAACGCCGCCGTCTGCCTGCTCGGCGCGGGGCTTGCCGCGCTCCTGCTCCCGCCGCCCCAGCCAGGCGGTCGGGCGGCCGTGGGCTGAGCGGCTGCGGCGTGGCGTCACGGGACGAGACGCGCGGAACGCCCGACCGGGAGACCGGTCGGGCGTTCCGCTCGGACCGCCGGGGAGGTCGGGTCCGGTGGTGCCTCAGTGCAGGCGCAGCCGCTGGCCCGGGAAGATCAGACCCGGGTTGCCGCCGACCACGCCCTTGTTGCGCTCGTACAGCGCGTGCCAGCCGCCGGCGACCTGGTGCGCGCCGGCGATCTCGGACAGGGTGTCACCGCGCTTGACCACGTAGCTGCCACCGCCGGTGCTCGGCGCGGTACGCCGCTGCTTGTGGGTGGCGTGGTCGCTGCGCGACGACCGGTCCTTCGTGGCCTTCCTGGTCGACTTCTTCTTCGACCCGCTGTCCGACTTGGCCGAGTAGTGCTTGGTCGAGCCGGCCTTCTTGCCGCAGACCGGCCAGGCGCCGATGCCCTGGCCGTCGAGGACCTTCTCGGCGATGGCGATCTGCTCGCTGCGGCTGGCGAGGTCGGCACGGCTGGCGTACTTCCCACCGCCGTAGCCGTTCCAGGTGCTCCGGGTGAACTGGAGACCGCCGTAGTAGCCGTTGCCGGTGTTGATGTGCCAGTTGCCGCCGGACTCGCACTGGGCGATCGCGTCCCAGTTCACGCTGGACGCGCTGGCCGGGGCGGTCGGACCGAGGAGGGCGGCGGCGCCGGTGGCCGCGCCGGCGACGAGCGCGCCGACGGCGACGCGACGCCGGGTGGTCCGCTGGGGACGGGCGATATGTGCACTTGCCATGTGGGATTCCTCCACGCCGACGAGGTGAGCTGTCGGGTTCGGGCCGAGGAGCCCGGCCGCCGGCCGGCGGCTTCACCCCGAGGTGTCGAGCACCGAGGAACGTGTGGGTCCCCCGCTTCCGCCTGAGGTCCAGGTCCCGCCGGCCGGTGGCGGAATTAGGCGTTACCGGCCTGCGGTGTCCGCGATCGCGAACGGAGACGACGTTAGGTCCGGTTTGGGACGGTCGCCCACTTCTTGTGAAGTTCTTCACCCGGCCGAGCGACGTCCGCCCACTCCGAGTTGCGGACCGGCCGAACATGCCCTACAAGCACACGCATCACCCACAGTGACCGTCCAAGCCGGTCCCGCAGCCGTCCCTTCAGTACGTCAGGCCGTAGCCCTGCGCGTAGAGCGGGACCTGGCCGTCGCCGGCGTTGATGGGCTGCTGGCTGACCGAGTTCATCCAGGTCATCGGCAGTTTGCCGGTGGGCGCGTACCCGCCGAAGAGGACGTCCGCGACGCCGGCGCCCTCGGTGCCGGGCAGCCACGAGGCGAGCAGCCCGTCCCACTTGGGCAGCTCCGCCGCGATGTCCAGCGGCCGCCCGGAGACCAGCACCACGATCACCGGCACGCCGGCATTACGCAGCGTCGTGATTGTCCGAAGGTCCTCCCGGTCCAGGCTCATGCTGCCGGTGCGGTCGCCCTGGCCCTCGGCGTACGGCGTCTCGCCGACCACCGCGATGGCGGCCCGGTAGCTGCTGTTGATGCCGGTGCCGCGCTGGTTGTAGGTGACCGTCGTGGTCGGACCGACGGCGGCGCGGATGCCCTGGAGGATGGTGGTGCCCGGGGTGATGTTGCCGGAGGAGCCCTGCCAGGAGATGGTCCAACCGCCACTCTGGTTGCCGATGTTGTCGGCGTTCCTGCCGGCCACGAAGATCTTGTTGTTGTCCCGGGCGAGCGGCAGGATGCCGGCGGAGTTCTTCAGCAGCACCTGGGACTCGCGGACGGCCTGCCGGGCCAGCGCCCGGTGGGTGGCGCTGCCGACCGTCGAGGTCCAACTCCGGTCGGTGTACGGCCGCTCGAAGAGGCCCAGCTCGAACTTCTTGGTGAGGATGCGCCGGTTGGCGTCGTCGATCCGGCTCATCGGCACGTGCCCGTTCTGCACCTCGGCCCGGAGCGTGCTGATGAAGGTCTTCCAGGCGGTGGGCACCATGACCATGTCGATGCCGGCGTTGATCGCCGTGCTCACCTCGGCGGCGGTGAAGCCCGCGGCGCCGTCGATCTGGTCGATGCCGTTCCAGTCCGAGACCACGAAGCCGGAGAAGCCCAGTTCTCCCTTGAGGACGGTGGTGATCAGGTACTGGTGGCCGTGCAGCTTCACGCCGTTCCAGCTGCTGTAGGAGATCATCACCGCGCCGACGCCACGCTGGACGGCCGCCTGGAACGGGGGCAGGTGGATGGCCCGTAGGTCGGCCTCGCTCAGCTGGGTGTTCCCCTGGTCCACCCCGCCGGTGGTGCCGCCGTCGCCGAGGTAGTGCTTGGCGGTGGCGAGCACCGAGGTGGGACCGCCGAGGGTGGCGCCCTGCAGGCCGGTGACCAGGGTGGACATGCTCGACGGCAGGTCCGGGGTCTCGCCGAACGACTCGTAGGTGCGGCCCCAGCGGTCGTTGCGGGCGACGCAGAGGCAGGGCGCGAAGTCCCAGTCCACCCCGGTGCCGGTGATCTCCTCGGCGACGGCCTGGCCGATCTGCTGCACCAGGGCGGGGTCGCGGGTGGCGCCGAGCCCGATGTTGTGCGGGAAGATCGTCGCACCGACGACGTTGTTGTGGCCGTGCACGGCGTCCACGCCGTAGATCATCGGAATGCCGAGCGGAGTGGCGAGGGCGCCCCGCTGGAAGCCGTCGTACATGTCGGCCCAGGCGGTGGCGGTGTTCGGCGAGGGCGCGGAGCCGCCACCGGAGAGGACCGAGCCGAGCCGGTAGGTGGTCAGGTCGGTGGCGGTGACCGAGCCGCGCTCGGCCTGGGTCATCTGGCCGATCTTCTCGTCCAGGCTCATCCGGGCGAGCAGGTCGGCCACGCGGGTCGCGACGGGCAGCGTCGGGTCCTGGTACGGCAGGCCGGCGGCGGCGGCCGGCGGCGGTGCGGCCACGGCGGTGACCGCGACGAGGAGGAGGGATAGGCCGAGGGGGCGGTGACGGGTCACGGGTCGCTCCTTCCGGAGGAACGTGCGGCCGATCACCAGCAGCCTATGCGGTTCTCACATTCACCGACACCACTGCAATCCCCACATTGTGAACAGTCCTTGCGGTCGGGGAGCGGGGGCGCGCCGGCCCGGCGCGGACTACGGTGGCGAGGTCCGGCGCGGTCGCCGGGCCGGTGCGCAGGCGGAGGACCATGACTGACTACGGACACGACCTGACCTTCGGCGGGTTCATCACGCCCGTCGCCGGCCAGGTCGAGCAGGTGGTGGCGCTGGCGAAGCGCTGCGAGCAGGCCAACCTGGACCTGCTCACCTTCCAGGACCACCCGTACCAGCCGGGCTTCCTGGACACCTGGACGCTGATGTCGTACCTGGCCGCGGCGACCAGCCGCATCCGGCTGGCCGGCAACGTGCTGAACCTGCCGCTGCGCCAACCGGTGGTGCTCGCCCGTAGCGTGGCCAGCCTGGACCTGCTCAGCGGCGGCCGGGTGGAGCTGGGCCTGGGGGCCGGCGCGTTCTGGGAGGCGATCGAGGCGGTCGGCGGACGGCGGCTCAGCGCCGGGCAGGCGGTGGACGCCCTCGACGAGGCGATCCGGGTCATCCGCGAGGTCTGGAACGTCGAGCAGCGCGGCATGGTCCGGGTGCCGGGCACGTACTACCGGGTGGTCGGGGCGAAGCGGGGGCCGGCGCCGGCCCACCCGGTGGAGATCTGGGTCGGCGCGTACAAGCCGCGGATGCTGCGGCTGGTGGGGCGCGCGGCGGACGGCTGGCTGCCGTCGCTGGCGTACCTGCCGGACGGGCCGGCCGAGCTGCCGGCGATGAACGCCGTCATCGACGAGAGCGCCGAGGGCGCCGGGCGAGACCCCCGGTCGGTGCGGCGGCTGCTGAACATCAGCGGTCGGTTCACCCGGTCCTCCGGCGGTTTCCTCGCCGGCCCGCCGAAGCAGTGGGTGGAGGAGCTGGCCGGGTTGGTGCTGGACCACGGCATCTCCACCTTCATCCTCGGCGCCGACGACCCCACCGCGATCCAGCTCTTCGGGCAGGAGGTCGCGCCCGCCGTGCGGGAGCTGGTCGCCGCGGAACGTGCCCAGCCCGGCGCCCGGGCCGGGGCCACCGAGGAACAGCAGGAGGCGGTCGAGGCCGGGGGCGCCACCACGCTCGCGGTCACCCCCACCCCCGATCCGGGGGTACGGCTGACCGACCACCAGCTCTGGGACGAGTCCACCCGCCCGGTCGCCCCGCCGGCGCCGGCCGGGCACGTCTACACCCCGCACGACCAGGCGGTCGGCGCTCACCTCGTCGACGTGCACGACCACCTGCGGCAGGAGCTGGCGCAGGTGCGCGACCTGCTGGGGCAGGTCCGGCGCGGGGTGGTCTCCGCCGGTGCCGCCCGGGCCGTGCTCAACCAGATGACCATGCGGCAGAACAACTGGACGTTGGGGGCGTACTGCGCCGCGTACTGCACGGTGGTGACCCAGCATCACGGGCTGGAGGACAACTCGGTCTTCCCGCACCTGCGGCGCGCGGACCCGGGGCTGGCCCCCGTGCTCGACCGGCTGGAGGCGGAGCACGTGGTGATCCACGACGTGGTCGAGGGCGTGGACCGGGCGCTGGTCGACCTGATCCGCAACCCGGGCGACTTCACCGAGATCCAGAAGGCGGTGGACCTCCTCACCGACACCCTGCTGTCGCACCTGTCGTACGAGGAGCAGCAGATCGTCGAACCGCTCGCCCGGTACGGCTTCTACGCGGGTCAGGTCTGAGGCGTGGGTTGTTCCCGCTCGCCGGCGCGTCGCGGCGTGAGATAGCTGACTTTTGTTTTCCTAAGTCAGCCGGGTAGCGTCAACGGCATGACCGACTTCCTCGCGCAGCGTGACACCTGGTCCGCCGCCAACTGCTCGATCGCCCGGGCGCTCGACGTGGTGGGCAACCGGACCACCCTGCTGCTGCTGCGGGAGGCGTCGTTCGGCACCCGGCGCTTCGACGACTTCGCCCGCCGGGCCGGGGTCAGCGAGCCGGTGGCCGCCGCCCGGCTGAAGCAGCTCGTCACCGACGGCCTGCTGGAGCGGCGGCCCTACCGGCAGCCGGGGCAACGCACCCGCGACGAGTACGTGCTCACCGCCAAGGGGCGGGACCTGCTGCCCGTGCTCGCCGCGCTGCGGCAGTGGGGCGACACGTACGCCGTCTCCGAGACCGGACCGTCGGTCCGGGTGGCCCACCACGACTGCGGCGCCGCCGTGCACGTACGGCTGCGCTGCGCGGCCGGGCACGACGTGTCGCCCGGCGAGGTGGACGTGCTGCCCGGCCCCGGCCTGCTCCCGGCGACGGCCTGACCCGCCGATCTCGGCCACACCCTCAGGAGCGACACATGAAGATCTCTGGACGCACAGCCCTGGTCACCGGGGCCAACCGCGGCTTCGGCCGGCACCTGGCCGCCGAACTGCTGGCCCGCGGCGCCACCGTCTACGCCGGCGCCCGCAACCCCGACACCGTAGATCTGCCCGGGGTCACCCCGGTGCGGCTGGACATCACCGACCCGGCGTCGGTGGCGGCCGCCGCCGCACTCGCCGGCGACGTCACCCTGCTGATCAACAACGCCGGCTCGGGCACCGGCGCCGACCTGCTCGACGCCGACCCGGCCAAGGTCCGGCTGGAGATGGAGACCCACTACTTCGGCACGCTGGAGATGGTCCGGGCGTTCGCGCCGCGGATCGCCACCAACGGCGGCGGCACGGTCCTCAACGTGCTCTCCGCGCTGTCCTGGATCGCCCTCCCGCAGGTCGGGGCGTACAGCGCGGCCAAGTCGGCCGAGTGGGCGATGACCAACGCGCTGCGTACACAGCTCGCCGACCGGGGCGTGCGGGTCACCGGGCTGCACGTCGGCTACATGGACACCGACATGACCGCCGCGCTGGACGTGCCGAAGTCCGACCCGGCCGCGATCGCCCGGATCGCCGTCGACGGCATCGAGGCCGACCGGTACGAGATCGTCGCGGACGAGACCTCCCGCCAGGTCCTCGCCGGCCTGTCCGGCGGGGTGGCCGCCCTCTACCCCCAGCTCCCCTGACCCCGCAGCGGGGCAAGGAAGGGGCCCTTCTTAACGCCTGGCGTTAAGAAGGGGCCCTTCCTTCTCCGCGGGCGGGGGGCGGGGTGGCACAGTGGGCGGAATGCGAGAGGGGTACGCGCACCAGGCCGTCCTGGAGATGGCGCCGGACGCGGACGAACGCGCGCCCGGAGCGGCGGTCACCGTGGCGCTGTGCGGCCACTGGGAGCACGAACCGCCCTGCCCGGTCGCGGCGCACCACACCCGCGCGGAGCGGGCGGGCGACCGGGTGCGCCTGTGGATCCTCTTCGCCACCGAGCCGCACCGCGAAGCGGGCGTGCGGGAGGAGATCGACCGGGCGTTGGCGTGCGGCGAACTCGTCGGCCCGGAGGGCGGGACGACCCGGTGGCGGCTGCTGCGCAGCGGGACGCGCGAGCCGTCGCCCGAGGAAGCGGCCCACCTGGGGCGGCTGGCCCGCGGCTGACCGACCGCCACGGTCCGCCGACCGCCACGGTCCGCCGGCCGCGACGGCGGGCGTCGCGGCCGGCGGGTCGCCGGTGCTAGAGGGTACGGGCGAGCCGGTCGGCGAGGATCCGGGTGAACCGGGACGGGTCGGCCAGCTCCCCGCCCTCGGCGAGCAGCGCCATGCCGTGGAGCAGCTCGGCGGTCTCGGTCAGAGCGGTGGCGTCGGCGCCCTGCTCGTGGGCCTTGCGCAGCCCGGTGACGAGCGGGTGGGTCGGGTTGAGCTCCAGGATCCGCTTGACCCGGGGCACCTCCTGGCCCATCGCCCGGTACATCTTCTCCAGCGTCGGCGTCATGTCCTGGGCGTCGCCGACCACGCAGGCCGGGGAGGTGGTGAGGCGGGTGGAGAGCCGGACCTCCTTGACGCTGTCGGCGAGCGCGCCGCTCATCCAGGTGAGCAGGGCGGCATACTCCTGCCGCTCGGCCTCGGCCTTCTCCTTCTCCTCGGCGGTCTCCAGGTCGACCTGCCCCTTGGCGACCGAGCGCAGGGTCTTCCCGTCGTACGCGCCGATCCGTTCCACCCAGACCTCGTCGACCGGGTCGGTGAGGATGAGCACCTCGTAGCCCTTGGCGCGGAACGCCTCCAGGTGCGGGGAGTTCTCGATGGTGGCCCGGTTCTCGCCGGTGGCGTAGTAGATCTCGGTCTGGCCGTCCTTCATCCGCTCGACGTAGTCGCGCAGGGTGGTCGGCTCGGCCGGGTCGTGGGTGGACGCGGCCCGGACCAGGTCCAGCAGGGCCTCGGTGTTGTCGAGGTCCTCGATCAGCCCCTCCTTGACCACCGCGCCGAACTGGCTCCAGAAGGTGCGGTACGACTCGGCGGACAGCTCCTTGAGGGTGGCCAGCACCTTCTTGACCAGGCGGCGGCGCACGGCGCGGATCTGCCGGTCCTGCTGGAGGATCTCCCGGGAGATGTTCAGCGACAGGTCGTGCGCGTCCACCACGCCCTTGACGAAGCGCAGGTAGTTGGGCATCAGCGCGTCGCAGTCGTCCATGATGAACACGCGCTTGACGTAGAGCTGCACGCCGCGGCGGCCCTGCGGGGAGAACAGGTCGAGCGGGGCGTGCGAGGGCAGGAAGAGCAGCGCCTCGTACTCGAAGGTGCCCTCCCCGCGCATGTGGATGGTCTCCAGGGGGTCGGCCCAGTCGTGGGCGACGTGCCGGTAGAACTCCTTGTACTCGACCTCGTCGACCTCGTCCCGCGAACGCGCCCAGAGCGCCTTCATCGAGTTGAGCGTCTGCTCCTCGCGGGTGGCGGCCCCGTCCTCGCCGGAGCGCTCGACGGTCATCCGGATCGGCCAGGCGATGAAGTCGGAGTATCGCTTGACGATCTCCCGGATGGTCCACTCAGCGGTGTAGTCGTGCAGGTTGTCCTCGGCGTCGGCGGGCTTGAGGTGCAGGGTGACCGAGGTGCCCTGGGGCGCCTCGTCGACCGACTCGACCGAGTAGGTGCCCTCGCCGGTGGACTCCCAGCGGGTGCCGCCGGTCTGCCCCGCGCGGCGGGTCAGCAGGGTGACCTTGTCGGCGACCATGAACGTGGCGTAGAAGCCGACGCCGAACTGGCCGATCAGCTCCTGGGAGGCGGCGGCGTCCTGCGCCTCCCGCAGGGTCCGCAGCAGCTCGGCGGTGCCGGACTTCGCGATCGTGCCGATCAGCCCGACCACCTCGTCGCGGGACATCCCGATCCCGTTGTCCCGCACGGTCAGCGTGCGGGCGGCCTTGTCCACCTCGATCTCGATGTGCAGATCGGCGGTGTCGACGTCGAGGTCCTTGTCGACCAGCGACTCCAGCCGCAGCTTGTCCAGCGCGTCCGACGCGTTCGAGATGAGTTCGCGCAGGAAGACGTCCTTGTTCGAGTAGATCGAGTGGACCATCAGCTGCAGCAGCTGACGGGCCTCGGCCTGGAACTCCAACGTCTCGACCCGGTCGCTCACACCGACTCCCCTTCCACTTCGCGGGCTTACCGCGGAAAGGATACGAGGCGTACGCGCCCGGCCACCGGAGGGTGGCGTCGGCGGTGACCGTCACCGGCGGACGTGCGTCCCCGCCGCCCGGCGGTACGCGGCCCGCACCGCGGCCAGTTCGGCGACCGTGGGGACCAGCGAATCGAGGTAGGCGCGATAGGCGAGCAGCTCGGGCTGGAGCTGCCGGCGGGCCTGGATGATCCGGCGCACCGGCACGTCACGCAGGTTCTTCGGCATGGCGACCGCCAGCGCGAGGACAGCGAAGGACTGAGCGGGCTCGGGGCGGGCGAACGAGGCCGGTGCCGGACGCCACCTGCGAAATCCGACTGGTCCAACCAGTTGACGGGTTGATGTGGCCGGGGCCACACTCCTCTCCATGGCCTTCGCCCCGGTCCCCCGCGCCTCGGTCTCCGACCACGTCTTCGGCCAGCTCCGCGACGCCATCGTCAGCGGCCGCTACCGACCGGAGGAGACCCTGCCCGGCGAGCGCGAGCTGGCCGCCGCGTTCGAGGTCAACCGGCACGCCGTCCGGGAGGCGCTCCGCCGGCTTCAGCAGCTCGGCCTGGTCCGGGTCAGCCAGGGTGGCGCGACCCGGGTGCTGGACTGGCGGGTGCACGCCGGGCTGGACCTGGCGCTTTCCCTGGCCCGCTCGGTCGACGTACTCCCGGTGCAGACGCTGGTCCGCGACATGCTGGAGATGCGGGCCTGCGTCGGGATCGACGCGGCCCGGCTCTGCGCCGAGCGCGCCGACCCGGCGGTCACGGCCGCGCTGGTCCGGGCCGCCGAGGAGTACGGCTCGCTCGCGCCCGACCTGGCCGCGATGGCCGAGGCCAACATCGCGATCTGGCGGCTGGTCGTGCGGGGCAGCGGCAACACCGCCTACCTGCTGGCCTTCAACAGCCTGGTGGCCGGCACCTTCGCCGTCGGCGACGTCCCGCCGGACGCCCGCGCCGCCGAACTGCTCGACGTCGCCGGCCACCGACGGCTCGCCGCCGCCATCGCAGCCGGCCAGGGTACGGCCGCCGCCCGGCACGCCCGGGCGCTGCTGACCGCCCCGGTCACCACCCCCACCGCCCCCGCCCCCCGAAGGAGAGCCAGCGCATGATCCCCGCCGTGCTCTACGCCGTCCCGGCGTTCCTGCTGCTCATCATCATCGAAGCGGCCTCCTACCGGTTCCTGCCCGACGACGACGAGCGCGGCTACGAGGTGCGCGACACCACCACCAGCCTCTCCATGGGGCTGGGCAGCCAGCTCATCGGCGTGCCGTGGAAGCTGCTCACCGCCGGCCTCTACGCGGGACTGTGGCTGGTCGCGCCAATTCCCCTCTCCCCCGGCGACTGGTGGACCTGGCTGATCGTCTTCTTCGCCGACGACCTCGCCTACTACTGGTTCCACCGGCTGCACCACGAGGTCCGCGTGCTCTGGGCCAGCCACGTGGTGCACCACTCCAGCGTCTACTACAACCTCTCCACCGCCCTGCGGCAGAGCTGGACCCCGATGACCTCGCTGCCCTTCTGGCTGCCCCTGGCCCTGCTCGGCATCCCGCCATGGATGATCTTCCTGCAGCAGTCGATCAGCCTGCTCTACCAGTTCTTCCTGCACACCGAGCGGGTCAACGTGCTGCCCCGGCCGATCGAGCTGATCTTCAACACCCCGTCGCACCACCGGGTCCACCACGGCTCCAACGCCGAGTACCTGGACCGCAACTACGGTGGCATCCTCATCGTCTGGGACCGGCTCTTCGGCACCTTCGAGCCGGAACGGGCCACGGTCCGGTACGGGCTGACCAAGAACATCACCACCTACAACCCGCTGCGGGTGGCCACCCACGAGTTCGCCGCGATCTGGGCCGACGCCCGGTCCGCCCGCTCCTGGCGTGAGCTCGTCGGCTACGTGTTCGGCCGGCCCGGCTGGCAGCCGTCCCGGTGAGGCGCCCCTGGCTCGCCCTGTTCGGGGTCGCCGTCGCGGTCGAACTGGTCGGGGTCGCGCTGGACGCGACCCCGGTCCAGTGGCTGGCCAAGCCGCTGCTGGCCCCGCTGCTGCTGGCGTACCTCTGGTCGGTCCGGCGGCGGGTCGACGGCGTCGCGGTCGGCCTGGTGTTCGCCACCGCCGGGGACGTGGCGCTGCTCGTGCCCAGGCCGGCCGCGTTCCTGGTCGGCATGGGCTGCTTCCTGGTCACCCAGCTCGGCTTCCTCACCGCGTTCCTGCGGCACCGCCGGCCGCCGGTCCCGGCCGTGGTCGGCTACCTGCTGACCTGGGCGGCGGCGAACGCGCTGCTGTGGAGCCCGCTCGGGCCGCTGCGGTTGCCGGTGCTCGGCTACAGCCTGGCACTGTCCCTGATGGCCGCCGCCGCGGCCGGGGTCTCCCGGCGCACCGCGGCCGGCGGAGCGTTCTTCCTCGTCTCCGACCTGCTGATCGGGGCGGGCGCGGCCGGAGTGGACCTCCCCGGCGCCGGCCTGCTGGTCATGTCGACCTACTCGGCGGCCCTCCTCCTGATCACCACCGGGAGCGCCCGCGTCAGGACCGTCGGATCGCCGCGCCGGTCCGGCGGCGCCGGGCGGTCGGCCCAACCGCAGAGCGTGACCGCCCACAACCGGATAGAGTCCGGCTGAGCCCCGCCCCCAGGACCTGTCGTCCCCTGTTGGAAGCGGTGTGGGCATGCGTCGACCGAGTCAGCCCTGGCCCGGCGAGAAACTGCTGAACCGGCTGCGTCGGCGGGACCCGGGCTATCGCCTCATTCGTCGGGCCGCCCGGCTGACGCTCGTCGCATCCCTGAGCTTCTACGTCTGCCGCTACGGCCTGGGCAACCGCACCCTCGCCACGTACGCCCTGTTCGGCACGGTCGCCATGGGCAGCTTCGCCCAGTTGCCGGGGCCGGCCGCGGTGCGGGCGCGAACCCTGCTCGCCGCCGTACCGGTGGCGTGGTTCCTCACGGCGGTCGGCACCGTGCTGGCGGTGCGCACGTGGGCGGCGACGGTCGGGATGCTCGTCATCGGGTTCGCCGTGGCGTTCGCGGGGGTCGGCGGGCCCCGCCTGGTGGGGCTGGCCAACGCGCTCCAGCTCTTCTACATCCTGGCCTGCTTCCCGCCGTATCAACCCGACACCCTCCCGGCCCGGCTGGCCGGCGTCACGCTGGGCATCGTCCTGGTCGCGCTCGCCGAGGTGACGCTCTGGCGGGACCCGCCACCGGTCACCTTCGCGCAGCGCCTGGCCGAGGCGGCCGACGGCCTCGCCGATTTCCTCGAAACGACGGCCGCTGTGCTGGTCAAGCAACCCGGCGCGGAGCAGGCGGCGACGCGGCGCCACGCCCGGGCGGTCGAACTGGTCGAGCAGCTGCGGATGCGCCACCTGGCGGTGACGGCGCGCCCGACGTCGGCCGGCCGGCGCGACCGTGCGTGGCGGGACGCGGCGACGGCCGTGACGGAGGTGCTCACGGTCGCCGAGTCCCTCGCGGCCCAGCCGGGCACGAGCGGCAGCGGGGGCGCCGACCTGCCGGGCACGCTCCGGGGCTGCGCGGCGTCGCTGCGGCGCTCCGGCGACATCGCGGTGCGGCGAGCGGATGCCCCGGCCGCCGACGAGCTCGGGGCCGGCGAGTCGTTCGTCCAGCGACGCGCCCCGGCGGGGCGGGCGGAGGATCCGGCCGGGCTGCGTGCGGACGCACTCGCCCGGACCCTCGTCGAGCAGGTCAGGGTGTGCGCGACGGCCGTCCGGGTCGCCGCCGGTCGGCCCGCCCCGGGGCCAGCCGGCGCCGGCCCGGACCAGTTCTGGTACGCCCGGCGCAGCGCGTTGTCGCTGTACTGGCTGCAGCTCCGGGCACACCTCACCCCACGGTCGGTGTACCTGGAGGGAGCGGTGCGGCTCGCCGTGGCCCTGGCCGCCGCTCGCGCGATCGCCGGAACGATCAATTTGCAGCACGGGTTCTGGGTCCTGCTGGCGACGCTCAGTCTCATGCGGGCCTCCGCCGCCGACACCCGAACCACCCTTTGTCCGGCGCTGGTCGGCACCCTCGTCGGCGGCGCCGCCGGCAGCCTGCTCCTGGTCGCCTCTCCCGCCCACCAGGCGTACGCCGTGCTGCTGCCGCTCGCGATGGTGCTGGCCTTCGGCGTCGGCCCCCTGTTGGGGCTGGGCTGGGCCCAAGCGCTGCTGACCCTGCTGCTCATCGTCGTCTTCGCCCAGCTCACCCCGGTGAACTGGCAACTGGCCGCGGCCCGGGTGGTGGATGTCGCGATCGGTGCCGCGGTCGGCGTCCTCGCCGGCCTGCTGCTGTGGCCCCGGGGCAGCGGCGGCGAGCTGCGCCGGAACGCGGGGGCCTACCTGGACGCCAGCGGGCAGGCTCTCGAGAAGGTCGTCGAGGGGCTCGCCGGTACGGCGGACGCCCGCCGCGCCGTCGACGCGGCGCGGCGGGCGGAGGCGCTCGCCACCGCGTCCTTCGTCCAGTACCACGCGGAGCGCCACGATCCGCGCATGTCCGGCGTCAACTGGGACGCCGTGTTGGGTGCGGCGCACCGGGCCAGCCACGGAGGGCAACTGCTCCTGTTCCACCGCCGGCCCGGGGTGCTCAGGCCGTGGCCCCGCGCCAGCGCCGCGCTGGTGCAGCGGGCCCACCGGCTGCGGTCCGGCTATGCCGAACTCGGTCGCCAGGTGTCGCAGGGCCGCGTCAGCCGCCCGCCGGCGCCGGCGGGCGCCGCCGGGGACGTCGTGGAGCAGGTGCACGAGCTGGTGCGCGGCGGCGAGACACGACCCGACGTGCTGTCCGTGGTGGAGGTCGAGGTCTGGCTCAGCGATCTCGACGAGCACCTGCACCGCGTCGCCGCGCCACCGGCCTGACCGCCGACCGTAGCCGCCCGGCTGCGCACGGCCGGCGGGTATCCTGCTCCCGGTCGAGGGTACGGGGGGGTGGAGCGTGGCCAGGGAGAACGGGCGCAAGCTCATCGCCGCCAACAAGAAGGCCCGGCACGACTACACGATCCTGAAGACCTACGAGGCCGGGATCGTGCTGGCCGGCACCGAGGTGAAGTCGCTGCGCGAGGGGCGGGTGTCGCTGGTCGACGCGTTCGCCCAGGAGCGCGACGGCGAGCTCATGCTGTACGGCCTGCACATCGCCGAGTACGGCTTCGGCACCTGGACCAACCACCAGCCCCGGCGCACCCGCAAGCTGCTGCTGCACCGGGTCGAGATCGGCCGGATCCTGGAGAAGCTGCGCGACGGCGGGATGACCCTGGTCCCGCTCTCGATGTACTTCTCCAACGGCTGGGCCAAGGTCGAGCTGGGTCTGGCCCGCGGCAAGAAGTCGTACGACAAGCGGCAAGCCATGGCGGAGCGGGACGCCAACCGGGACATCGCCCGCGAGCTGGGCCGCCGCCTCAAGGGCCGCCGACCCGCCTGAGTTCGCGACAACCACCCCCGACAGTTCCCCGCCGCCATCAAATACAAGGTCTCTTGTACATCAGATGTTGTGGGTCTACCCTGACGGCATGACAGACGAGCCGGAGACCCTCCACCTCACCGATCCCCGCGCAATGCGGGCGCTCGCCCACCCCACCCGGCTGCGCCTCCTCGGCGAGCTGCGCGTCCGGGGCCCGCAGACGGTCGGCATGCTGAGTGAGGTCGTCGACGAGGCGGTCGGCTCGGTCAGTTACCACCTGGGCAAGCTCGCCGAGCACGGCTTCGTGCGGGAGGCTCCCGAGCTGGCCCGCAACCGCCGGGAGCGCTGGTGGCGGGCGGCCCACGCCCGCACCAACTGGGAACCGATCGAGGCGCTCGGCGACCCGGAACGCAAGGCCGCCTCCGACCTGCTCCGCCGTGCCGTGCTGGACCGATACGTCGACCGGCTGCGGGCGTACCTCGACGCCGAGGCCACCCTCGACCCGGAGTGGGTGCGCGGCACCGCCAGCAGCGATTCGTGGCTCCACCTCACCAGCGACGAGCTGGTCGAGCTGCGCACGGACCTCGAGGCGCTGGCCGCGCGCTGGCAGGCCCGCAGCGACCCGGACCGGCCCGACGCCCGGACCGTCACGCTGATCTACCACACCTTCCGGGACCCGCGATGACGTCGGCGCCGCGCCACCGGTCCCCGCTGTTCGGGCTGCTCGCCGGGCACGTGGTCTCGCTGACCGGCAACATGCTCACCCTCATCGCGCTGCCGCTGTACGTGCTGGCCGAGACCGGATCCCCGGCGGCCACCGGGCTCACCGGCGCGTTCGCCACCGCGCCCGTGGTGCTCGGCGGCGCCTTCGGCGGCGTGCTCGTCGACCGGATCGGCTACCGCCGGGCCAGCGTCCTCGCCGACCTGGTCTCCGGCGTGACGGTGGCCGCCATCCCGGTGCTGCACGCCACCGTCGGGCTGCCGTTCTGGGCACTGCTCGGGCTGGTCTTCCTCAGCGGCCTGCTCGACACCCCGGGTCAGACGGCGCGGACCGCGCTGCTGCCGGAGGCGGCGACCGCCGCCGGCGTACCGATCGAGCGGGCGATCGGCTGGTTCGAGGCCACCGAACGCAGCGCCCGCCTGATCGGCGCGCCCGTCGCCGGCCTGCTGGTCAGCGCGCTCGGCGCGCTGCCCGTGCTGGCGGTGGACGCGGCAACGTTCGCCGTCTCCGCGCTGGCGGTCGCGGCCCTGGTGCCCGCCGGCATGCGACCGGCCGGCGACCCGGACGCCGAGTCCGGCGGCTACTGGCGCGAGTTCGCCGCCGGGCTGCGCTTCCTGGTCCGCGAGCCCCTGCTGCGGGCGATGGTGCTGCTCGTCCTGGTCACCAACCTCTTCGACGCGACCAAGAGCAACGTCCTGCTGCCCGTGGTCGCCACGCGCGACCTCGGCGGGGCGACCGCGTTCGGCGTGCTGGTCGGCGCGATGGGCGGCGGCGCGCTGGTCGGCTCGCTGCTGTTCAGCGCCGTCGGCCACCGGCTGCCGCGCCGCGCCACCTTCGTCATCGCCTTCGCCGTCGCGGGCGGGCCGCCGTTCTGGGCGCTGGCCGCCGCTCCCCCGCTGCCGGTCGTCGCCGCGGTCTTCGCCGTGTCCGGCCTCGCCGCCGGCGCGATCAACCCGCTGATGGGCGCGGTGGAGCTCGAACGGGTGCCGGCGCAGATGCGGGCCCGCGTGTACGGCGTGATCGGCGCGGGCGCGTGGGCCGCCATGCCGCTCGGCGCGCTCGGCGCCGGGCTGGCCGTCGACCGGTTCGGCATCACCGCCACGCTGCTCACCGTCGGCACCTGCTACGTCCTGGTCACGCTCACCCCGCTGCTCGGCGGCCCGTGGCGGGCGATGCGCCGCCCCGCGCCGGCGGACCCTCGTCCGGACCCGGCACCGACCAGCACCGGGGCGCCGGTCGCCTGACCGACAGCCGGGGTGTTAGGAGGGGCCCCCGGTACAACGCGAGGCGTTAACCGGGGGCCCCTCCTTTCCTCAGGCGGCCACTCGGGCGAGCAGGGCGAACGCCCGGACCGTGGCGGGGGTCAGAACGGGGCGTCCACCGACAGCCGCCGCACCTGGGTCAGGTACGGGTCCAGCTCCCCCACCTCGAACCGGCAGGTGCCGATGACGTGCCAGAACTGGCCGCCCGGGTCGCCGTCCAGCTTGTACCGGCCGTCCGGGCTGACCGCGGCCCAGCCCTCCGGCAGGCCGATCAGGGTCGCCCGCAGTTGGGCGTGCTCCGGGTCGGCGACGTCCCACAGCCGGACCGTACCGTCGTCGCCGGCGCTGGCGAGCAGGCTGCTGTCCGGGCTGAACGCCACCGACCAGACCCGCCGGGTGTGCGCGGCCAGGGTGCCGTGCAGCCGGCCCGTGCCCGGATCCCACAACCGGATGATCAGGTCGTCCCCGGCGGTGGCGAGCAGGGCGCCGTTGGCGCTGAACGCGCAGGACCAGAGCCGGCCGGTGTGCTCCGTGAGTAGGGTGCGCCGCTCGCCGGTGAGCGCGTCCCACACCACGGCGGTGCCGTCGTTGCTGGCGCTGGCGAGCAGCGTCCCCTCGGCGTTGAAGCAGACCGCGTACACCCGGTCGGTGTGCTGCTCCAGGGTGAGCCGGCAGGTGACCGTGGCGGCGTCCCAGAGCCGGACGAGCTGGTCATCGCAGCCGGTGGCGATGGTCTCGCCGTCGGGGCTGAACGCCACGGCCCGCACCCGGCCCCGGTGCGGGGTGAGCGTGGCGAAGTGCCGGCCGGTCCGCCGATACCACAGCCGGACGGTGTCGTCGTCGTTGGCGGTCGCCAGGGCGTCCCCGTCCGGGCTGAACGCGGCCGCCCAGACGTGGTCGGTGTCCACGTTGAGCTCGCGTTCGTCGGCTCCGGTGTCGGTGTTCCACAGGTGCACCCCGCCGTCGCCGCTGGGTGCGGCGACCAGCGACTCGCCCGGGCAGAAGACCGCGGAGAGCAGCCGGTCGGCCGGGCTGGCGAGCTGTCGGACCAGCCGGCCGGTACGCGGCTCCCACAGCCGGACCACGCCGTCGTTGCCGCAGGCCGCCAGCACCTCCCCGTCGTCCCGGAAGGAGAGCGCGGTGACCCGGCGGCCGTGCCCGCGCAGGGTGTACTGGAGCTGTCCGGTGTGCACGTCCCACATCCGGGTGGTGCCGTCGTTGCTGCTGGTCGCCACCTGGGCCTGGTCCGGCCGCCAGACCACCGGCCAGACCGAGCCGCGGTGCCGGGTCAGCTCGTGGCGGAGCTGGCCGTCGGCGGTGTCCCAGAGCTGGATGCCGCCGTCGCTGGCGGCGGTGGCGAGCAGGGTGCCGTCGGCGTTGAACCGGACGCTGTAGATCGCCCCCCGCTGCCGGCCCAGCACCCGCACCGGCCGGCCGGTCTCCACGTCCCACAGCCGCAGCGCGCCGTGGGTGTCGCCGGTGGCCATCAGGCCGCCGTCGGGGTGCACGTCGAGGGCGTACACGTCGGCCTCGTGGCCGCGCGGCTGGCGCACCAGCTCCCCGTCGGTGGCCCGGCGGATCCACACCCGGCCGTGCTGGCCGACCGCGACCAGCGACCGGCCGTCCGGGGTGTGCACCACCCGGTAGACCACCTCCGGCTCGCGGACCTCGAAGGCGGGCTTCCCGGAGGCGATGTCCCAGCCCCGCACCACGCCGGCGCTGTCCACCACCACGAGCCGGCGGCCGTCCGGGCTGAACGAGATGCCCCAGATCGGCGCCGCATGGCCGGACCACTCGTGGCGCAGCCGGGCACTCCGGGTGTCGTAGAGCCGGACCACGCCCGCCGCGTCGCCGACCGCCAGCCGGCCCCGCCCGCCGTCGGTGAGCAGCGGCCACACCCAGCCGGCGAAGACGTCCTCGATGACGTGCCGCACGTCGCCGTGGTCGGCGTCCCACAGCCGTACGGTCAGGTCGGCGGCGCCGGTGACGAGTTGGTGCGAGGCGGCGTCGAAGCGCACCGCGTAGACCCGCCCCCGGTGCCCCTGGAGCGTGCGCACCGGCAGGCCGGTGGCCGTGTCGCAGATCAACACGCCGCCGTCGTCGCTGCCCACGGCGAGCACCGCCCCGTCCGGGCTGTACGCCGCCGGCACCGGCAGCCGGCCCACCTCGAAGCCGTAGGAGACGCCCACGGCCGGCGGGGCGAGACCGGGCGCCACCGGGCGACCGGGGGCGATCACCGCGCCGCGCAGCTCCGGCGCGCGCAGCAGCGCCGCGTCGGCGCTCACGTCGATCAGCGCGGCCCGGTGCCAGGTGCTGCCGGCGATCCGGGCGCCACGCAGGTCGGCCCGGAACAGCCGGGACCCGGCCAGCTCGGCGGCGCGCAGGTCGGCGCCGGTGAGCCGGGCCTGGTCCAGCCGGGCGCCGCGCAGCCGGGCGTGCTCCAGCCGCGCCTCGGTCAGGTTGGTGGCGACCAGGCGGGTGTCGGTCAGGTCGGCACCGGTCAGGTCGGCGCCGCCCAGCTCCCGGTGTGACAGGTCCTCGCCGCGCAGCACCGCGCCGCGCAGGTCCGCCCGGTCGGGCAGCCGCAACCGGGCGCTGAGCCGCAGCGCGTTGGCCCGGACGATCTCCCCGGCGGCCTCGTCGCCGAGCACCCGGGCGGTCCACGCGGTGCACCGGGCCGGGTCGGCGAGGTCGCCGAGGAACTCCACGGTCAGCCCCGACAGCGGGCGCACGGCCAGCGCCGAGGACTCCTCGCCCCGGTTGATCTGGGCGGCGATCCCCTCGGCGACCAGCCACTCCATCACCGAGGTGTGGATGAACCCGAAGAGCCCGTCGTCGGTGCGGACCAGCAGGCTGCCGGCCCCCACCGCGTGCACCGCCTGCGGCCCGGAGAGCCGGGACTCGGCCAGCCCGGCGAGCTGGCCGGCGGCCTCGGTCAGCTCGGCCAGGCGCAGGTAGGACTCGCCGCTCTCCCAGAGCTGGAAGGCCAGCCGGATCACCGCCTGCCACAGCTCGGGGCGGCGCAGGCTCACCGGCACGCCCGGGATGCCCTGGGTCCGCCGTTCCTCGAAGTCCAGCCAGGACTCCAGGATCTCCCGGTAGAGGGCGGCCGCGCTGAACGTGCCGCCGGCCCCCGCGACGGCGGCCAGCCGACCGTCGTCGAGGTTGGCGATGAAGCCGAGCATCCGCGGGTTGCGGGAGAGGCCGAGCAGGTCCTTCACCCCGGCGAGCAGGTCCATCCGCTCCCGCGCCGCACGCTCGTCCCCGCCGTACCGGTGGCGCAGGAAGGCCTCGACCTGGCCGGGGGTGAAGTCCTCGATGGCCAGCACCCGGCGGTGCGGCAGCAGCCCGACCCGCTCGCCGAGCGCGGTCAGCACCTGGGAGTTGGTCTTGAAGTGCTGGGTGCGGCTGCTCACCACGATCTTGGCGTTCCCCTCGGCCGCCTGGAGCAGGGTCTCCAGGTGGTCCGCCGCCCGGTCGTACGTCACCCGGGCCACCAGCTCGTCGAAGCCGTCGAAGAGCAGCACGATCCGCCCCTGGCGGAGCATGTAGCGGAACGCCTTGAGGTCGATCACCTGCTCGCCGTGGTTGGCCAGGTGCGCGGCGACGAGACCGTCCACCGAGTGCGCCTTGTCCAGCGCGCGGAGCTCCACCAGGATCGGGATCAGGTCCGGGGCGGCGGTGGGCAGCCGGCGGGCCACCTCGCGCAGGGCGAACGTCTTGCCCCGGCCGAAGTCGCCGAGCACCAGCACGAACCGGCCGTCCGGCGCGGAGGCCAGCTCGAGCAGCTCGTCCACCACGTCCTCGCGGACCCGCTGGTCGGCGCCGACCAGGTGCCGGTAGCGCTGCGGCACGTACTGACCGGGCGGGTAGAGCCGGTCGGCCTGTAGCCGGGCGGTCTGCGCGGCGACGTACTCGCGCAGGTCGAGCAGGCCCTGGAACTCGGTCAGGTGCAGCACCCGGACGCCCCGCCGCTGCGCCTCCTCGGCCAGCCCGCGGGGCACCCGGTCGCCGTCGTAGACCAGCTCGGACGGGATGTCCGGGTCGGTGGCGTGCACCCGCCGGGCGAACTGGTCGACGTCGGCGGCGGTCGGGGTGCCGACGTGGCCGCCGACCCGCTGCTGACGGACCACCCCGTCGGCCCGGTAGGTGACGAACAGGTGCGGCGGCTCGGCCGGCACCCGGCGGACCAGCACCCGGTCGTGGCGTGCCTCGCAGACCTCGGCGAGCCGGTCCAGCAGGCGGTCCAGCGGCGCCGGTGGCACCACGGCGGGCGCGGCGGCCGGCCCGTCGGCCGGCCGACCCTGGGTCGGCCCCTCGTCGGCGGTGGGCAGCCGCGGGTCGGGCACCTGGGCCGGACCGGCCGCGCCGAACGTCGCCTCCGCCTGCGGCCAGCGCACCACCGTCGGCTCGCCCACCTCGTTCCGGTCGTCCCGGCCGAGCACCCAGCGGGTCATCCCGCCGGCGGCCAGCCGGAGCACCTGCGCCCGGCCGTCCCGGGAGGCGGTGGCCAGCGGCACCGCCGGGTCGACCCGCGCGCCGGGGGCGGCGTCGGAGAGGAGCAGGTTGAGCATCGGCCCGACCATGCGGTGGAAGGAGGCCCGGTCGCGCAGGGTCACCCCGTCCGGGACGGCCACCTCGTCGGCGTACGGGGTGCGAGGGCCGGGGGCGTGCGCCATCGCGCCCAGCCGCAGCCAGCCCGACTGCTGGTAGTGCAGCAGCCGCTGGGCGAACCAGGTGGACTGCGCCTCGCCCAGGAACCCGTACCGGTCCTCCTCGCGGTGCGTGATGGCGACGGTGGAGTTGAGCCCGGCCACCACCACCCGCAGGTCGGGCACGGGGAAGAGCGTCCAGGGCTGCTCACTGTCGAAGATCCGGTCGTCGAGGCCCTGGTAGAGCTCGTCGAAGAGACGCGCGTAGTGCCGCCACTTCGGCCAGTACGGCGGCTGCGGGTCGACGTCGTCGGCCTCGCAGGTGGCGAAGTAGGCGCGGCTGGCGGCCATGGTCACGTCGCGCCGGCCGGGCACCACGACCAGCCGGTGCGGCTCCAACCCGAGCAGCACCCGCAGCCCGGTGAGGAAGGTCAGGGCGTCGGAGAACTCGCGCGGGCTGCCGGACTCGGTCAGGTTGCCGGCCACCACCAGCAGGTCCGGCCGGGGCACCCCGTCGTTCATCAGCAGGGTGAGGTCGCCCATCAGGTGTTCCTGCAGCTCGCCGGGGGTGACCGGGGCGCCGGGGGCGATCACGCCGCGGCCGAAGCGCGGGCCGGCCACCTGGAGCACGGTCAGCGCGCCGCGGGACACCGGCGCGGCGGTGGCGGCGGGCGGGAACGGCGGCGGGTTGATCGGCGTACGCCGGGCCCGGCGCTGCGCGGGTGGGCCGGCCGCGGGGGTGGCGAGCACCCCGGCCGGATCGGCGGGGTGGTGCGGGAAGGCCGGTTGCAGGTCGGGCTTGGCCCGGCCGTCGAGCGCCTCCCGGATCCGGTCGAGCACCCGGCCCCGCGCCTGCGCCGGGTCGGTGACCCCGACCAGGTCGACGTAGGTGATGGTGGCGAGCAGCCCGTCGACCGGGCAGTCCTCCACCCGGACGGTGACCAGCTTGTTGCCGGTGCCGTCCGGGTCCGCCCGCAACGCGGCCTGCCACTCCAGCTTCCCGTAGGTGGAGTGCAGGTAGCGCTCGGAGAGGACCGCGACCACGACGGCGGCCTCGCGGACGCCCCGGTCCATGAAGTCGATGAAGTTGGTGCCGGCGACGAAGTCCCACGCCTGGAGCAGGGTCCGGTAGCCGGCGGACTCGAACTCCCAGGCGAGCCACGTCGCCCAGCGCTCGTCCGCGGGCGAGTAGCTGATGAAGAAGTCGATGGGGCGGTCGGACCGGGTGGGGTGCACGCCTACAACCACATGTCATTATGGACACTGATCGTCAATCCGTGGATACCGTCGGCAGCCGCGTCGGGCGCGGCCGGGCGGGCGCCGGTGTGCGAGGATCATCCCTCGTGGAGACCGTCGGCGAGCCGCCGTCCGCCGCGCCGGACCGATCCCGCTGGGGTCGACTGCACGTGCTCGACTGGATCGCGATCGGGCTCGCGGTGGTCGGGCTGGCGTGTGTCCTCAGCGGGCTTCTCCCCCGCGCGGACGCCGAGGCGACGATACGCCGGATCGTACCCATCCTGATCTTCCTCGGCACGGTGGTGGTGCTGGCCGAGCTGACCGCGGTGGCCGGGGTGTTCGACGCGCTCGCCACGCGGGTGGCGATCACCGCCCGGGGCAGCTACCGGGTGCTGTTCTGGCTCTGCGTCGGGTTCGCCTCGGTCACCACCATCGCGCTCAACCTGGACACCACCGCCGTCCTGCTCACCCCGGTGATGATCGCCCTGGCCCGCAGGCTCGGCGTGCCGCCGACGCCGCTGGCGATGACCACGGTGTGGCTGGCGAACACGGCGAGCCTGCTGCTGCCGGTGTCGAACCTGACCAACATCCTGGCCAGCGACCGGATCTCGCTCGATCCGGTGCCGTGGGCGGCCCGGATGTGGTGGCCGCAACTGGTCGCCATCGTGATCACCATGCTGCTGCTCTGGTGGTGGTACTGGCGGCCCGCCCGGGCGGGCGCGGACCCGTTCGTTCCCCCGCCGCCGCACGTGCCGCCGGACCGGGTGCTGTACCGCACCGCGTTCGGCGCCTGCCTGCTCTTCGTCGCCGGGATCCTCGCCGGCGTGGAGATCGGACTCGCCTCCGGGGTGGCCGCCGCGATCCTGGTCGCCGGCTTCGCGGTCCGCGCCCGGGGCAGCCTGACGCTCGCGCTGGTCCCGTGGCGGCTGCTGGTCTTCGTGACCGGGCTGTTCCTGGTGGTGCAGACGATCGGCCGGCATGGTCTGGACACCGTGATGGGCACGCTGATCGGCGGGGATCCGGGCGCCGAGGGCGCGCTGCGGGCGGGCGCCGTCGGCGCGCTGGTCGCCAACGGGGTCAACAACCTGCCCGCGTACGTGGCCGGCGAGGCGGTCATCGCCGTCGACCACCACACCCAGTTGCTCGCCCTGCTGGTCGGCACCAACGTCGGCCCGCTGGCCACCCCGTGGGCGTCGCTGGCCACCCTGATCTGGTACGAGCGGTGCCGGGCCGCCGGGGTGGCGGTACCGCTGGGCCGGTTCGTCGCCACCAGCGCCGCGCTGGCCGCCCTGGCCACCACCGCCACCGTCACCGCCCTGCTGATCGGGCCGGGTTAGCGCCGGACGGACGCCGACCGGGCCGCCGGCCCCGGCTCAGCGCGGCCGGCGGGACAGCCGGCGGGCGACGTACAGCAGCGCGCTGCCGGCGAAGAGCACCGCGCTGACCGCCAGCCACCGGCCGACCATGGCCCCGGGCGACAGGCCGGTCGCCCGGGCGTACGTGCCGTCGCCGAGACCGAGGACGCCGGGCAGGTAGACCAGCAGAAGCAGGCCGGCGCCGAGCGCCGGGACCCGGACGTGGTTCAGCGCCGACGGGGGGCCGCCGCGGCCGAGGACGCCCCGCAGCGCCCGGTCCACCGACGCGTACGCCGGGAAGAGGACCAGGTCGTGCGCGACCGCCGCGCCCACGAACCACAGCAGCATCCGGCCGGCCGTCGGCTCCCCGGCCAGCCGCAGCGCGATCCAGCCGGTCACCGCGAAGCAGCCGAGCAGGAGCAGCAGGTGCCAGGGCGCCGCGCCGTACGCCCGCCGGAACTCACCCATCGAACGCGATCTCCTCGACCCACTTGGTGCAGTGCACCCCGGGCAGCGCGGGCACGATGATCCGCGCCGGGTAGCCGTGGTCCGGGCTGAGGTCGACGCCGTTGACCCGCAGGGCGAGCAGCGCGTCGGCGTCGGTCACCTGGTCACCGTGGAGGATCGCCTCGCGGAACAGGCCGGCGCGTTCCAGCGACCGGACCCGCGCCACGGTCGGGCGGGGCGTGCCGACCAGGGCGGCCAGGTCGCGCAGCCGGACCCCGGTCCAGGTCTGCGCGGTGGACCAGCCCTCCACGCAGGCGATCGGCAGGGCGGCCGTGTGCTGGGCCAGGGCGAGCAGGCGGCCCCGGTCCAGCGTCACGGTGCGCTCCCCGCCCCGGACGGTCAGCCGCCAGGCCGGCCCGGTCTGCTCCCCGGTCACGCCCGCCGCGGCGACGCTGCGGTTGACCGGGAAGCCGTTCGGGCCGTCGGCGAAGCGCCGACCTCGCGGCAGCAGCAGCGCGGTGCGGCGCAGCGCGTCGACGCTCTGCCCGAGGGTCAGCGCCGCCAGCAGGAGCGAGCCGCCGCCGACCAGGGCCAGCACCCCGCGCCGGCTCAGCGTCGCCGGCCCGGGCAGCCGGGCCACCAGCCCGTCGGGGTCCGGCGGCTCCGGCCGGGTCCGCTCGACCGGGGTACGCCCGAGGCCGGGCCCGCGCAGCGCGGTGACCAGCCGGGGCAGCTTGATGGCGACGTGGGTGACCAGGGCGGCCGTGAAGACCCAGGCGCCGTACCAGTGCGCGGTGTAGAAGTCGAACCCGAACAGGTACGCGTACTGGATGTTGAGCAGGCCGGTCGCCGTCTGGAAGAGGATCCCGCCGACCAGCAGGAGCAGCGACAGCCGCTCCAGCACCTGGGCGACGGAGCGGGCCGGCGGCCAGTCGAAGAGCTTGGGCACCACCGACCACAGCTTGCCGAGGACCACCGGCACCAGCACGATCCCCAGGGTCACGTGCAGCCCCTGGGTGACCCGGAACAGCCAGGCGGGTCGGGTCGGCCAGTCGAAGACGGGCGGGTGCAGCCACCCCACCTCGCGGGGGAACGCCTGGCCCAGGCGGGGGCCGTAGGCGATCCAGTCGAGCAGCCCGGTGACGATCACCAGCGGCAGGGTGGCGAGCAGCACCGCGCCGAGCACCGAGGTCAGCCAGGGCCCGCGGACCGGGCTGCGCCAGGCGTCGGTGACCGCGCCGGCTCCGGGCGGCCGGTGCCGGTCGAGCCACCGCCACAGCCGTGCCGGGGCGGCGGACGGCGGACCGTCCGGACCGGCCGGTCGGGGTGGGCTGGCGGACACGATTCCTCCTGTTGTGCGCGCTCCGGGCTCCAGCCAGACGCTAGACGCCGCAGCCGCCGGCCGGTCCGCTTTACCGCATTACCGAAGCCTTACCGCCAGCTCTTACGGACTGCTGACGTCCGCCGCGAATGGCCCGACCGGGGCCGCGCGGTGCCCTAGCGTGGGCCCATGCGGGTACTGGTCACCGGCGCCGCCGGTTTCATCGGATCGCAGGTCGCCGACCTCCTGGTCGCCGAGGGGCATGAGCCGGTCTGCCTGGACGCGCTGCTCCCCCAGGCGCACGGCGGCGCGCTGCCGGAGTGGTCCCGACGGCACGAGCCGGTGGTCGGCGACGTTCGCGACGCCGGGCTGTTGGACCGGCTGCTGTCCGGGGTGGACGCGGTCTGCCACCAGGCGGCCATGGTCGGGCACGGGTTGGACCCGTCCGACGCCCCCGACTACGCCAGCCACAACGACCACGGCACCGCGGTGCTGCTCGCCGCGATGCACCGGGCCGGGGTGTCCCGGCTGGTGCTGGCCAGCTCGATGGTGGTCTACGGCGAGGGGCGCTACACCTGCGCCCGGCACGGCGTGGTCCGGCCCGCGCCGCGCCACGCCGCCGACCTGGCCGCCGGCCGGTACGACCCGACCTGCCCGGGCTGCGGCGGCACCCTGACGCCCGCCCTGGTCCCCGAGGACGCCCCGCTGGAGCCGCGCAGCACGTACGCGGCCAGCAAGCTGGCCCAGGAGCACTTCGCCGCGGCCTGGGCCCGGCAGACCGGGGGCGGGGTGTGGGCGCTGCGCTACCACAACGTCTACGGGCCCCGGATGCCCCGCGACACCCCGTACGCCGGGGTCGCCTCGCTGTTCCGGTCGGCGCTCGCCGACGGGCGGCCGCCCCAGGTGTACGAGGACGGCCGGCAGCGCCGCGACTTCGTGCACGTCACCGACGTGGCCCGGGCCAACCTCCTGGCGCTCACCGCGCCCACCCCGGAGGGTCTGGTCCCGGTGAACGTCTGCTCCGGGGAGCCGCACACCGTCGGGGACCTGGCCGTCGCGCTCGCCGGGGCAATGGGCGGCCCCGAGCCGCAGGTGATGGGTGGCGCGCGGGCGGCCGACGTCCGGCACGTGGTGGCCGACCCGACCCGGGCCCGGGAGCTGCTCGGCTACGCCGCCCGGGTCGGCTTCGTCGACGGGGTGACCGCCTTCGCCACCGACCCGCTGCGCGAACCCGCCGCCCTGGTCGGCTGACCCGCCGCACCGCCCGGCGGGCAACGGCGGCGCACCAGGCCGGACGGCTACCCGCTGCGGCGGGAGATCCGCACGCCGAGCCCGACCGCGCCGACGACGAGCAGGGCCGCCAGGAGCTGGAGGCCGGGCGAGTCATCGGCCTCCCCGTACCCGAGGCCGGCGACGCCGACCACCATGGCGAGGATGGCGACGGCGGCGAGGACGTACCTCATCGGGGTTTCCCTCCGTGCGGTGGTGCGGCCTGACGGCTCATTCCTCGACCCACTCGAGCAGGTCACCGGGTTGGCAGTCGAGCACCCGGCACATCGCTTCCAGCGTGCTGAAGCGGACCGCCTTGGCGCGACCGTTCTTCAGCACCGCCACGTTCGCCGGGGTGAGCCCGACCCGCTCGGCGAAC